>CAYTZI010000009.1:15266-26285 GCA_964442335.1 uncultured Dehalococcoidaceae bacterium
CCGCAGGCGCGGGTTCGGTAGCCGGGACAGGCGGGGTCTCCGTAACAGCCGCAGGCGCGGGTTCGGTAGCGGCGGGAGTGATTAATCCCTCAATCGCACCGCGGAACGTGCTGTCCGCATGGGATACCTGCCAGATGACAAACGTAGCCAAGATGAGCATAACCAGGGCAAAC
Organism: uncultured Dehalococcoidaceae bacterium; assembly: GCA_964442335.1. GTDB lineage: Bacteria > Chloroflexota > Dehalococcoidia > Dehalococcoidales > RBG-16-60-22 > JBFYTX01. The sequence goes on from CAYTZI010000009.1 coordinate 15,440, forward strand.
GGCATCAGTCTTGATTTGTTTATCCTTTGTACCAGATATATCGCCAAGAGGACAAAGATAAAAAACATCGCGGTGGGGAGATAGCTCATCGTTAGACCGGTAAAAAAAACAACGAATAGAATGGTAAACAATACCCAATGTATCTTTTCCTGGCGCCACGCCAGGAGAAAGAGCAAAGCCACGAGTAATAATTGGGCAAGGTTACCCGGCCAGAAGGTCCTTTCCGCGGAACAAATCATGGGGCAGCCCAGGAACAGGACCAGCACACCGAGGGAAGCAATCCGGGCGTCTTTCAGCAGACGGACGAACAGCATGTACGATAGCACAGCAAAGATAGCACTGCTAGCAAACATGTAGAAGAGTCTGGCTTCAAAAATCCCCAGGCCCGTCACCCGCGAAATAGACGCCAGCAGAAGATGAAAGGCGGGGAACTCGAAATAGTTGAAAACAGGGTGAGGAAACTCTATCCTGCCGGTCTCCAGGAGATACCTGATATGCCCCATCTGCCAGAGCTCGTCGGGGTGGCCCCCGTAGGGGGTGTTCACTATCCACAGGCCGCCCATGCCTATGGCGAAGAGGGCCAGTAGCGCCGGTTTTTGCCATGCGCCGTTTTCCCCCTTAGAGAACAATAACAGGACAAGCACAGCCATCCAGATATAGAAAATAATGACGAAGACCGGTAGCAGGTTACCGAAAGCATAAAGCGATTCCAGCGCATGGTATTCGTAGTGCAGGTCGATAGGAAAGAAGACAACGGCCGCCGTCAGTGGCACGGACAGGCCCAGGAGAACCCGCCGTACCCCTGGGCTGAGTTCAGGTAAGCTGAAGGTGGGCATCTATCTCTTGCTTCTCCACATTATGAGCACTCCGGGTGATTGAGTTTATCAACGTCCATACTTCTCTAATGGCTATTTCTGCACCTTGGTGCCCGTAATGATCAGTTCGGTGCCGTTGAAAGGACGGGGGAGCAGTACCCGGGCAGCGGAAAAGACAATCTGCCGCAAATGGGCTAGGATACGCACTAGCCGCAGGCTCAGGGTTGATTTCCAGTTTTGAGCTTTCCTGGGCAGAGGGGGCAGTCCCCCGAAATAGTACGAGCTTACCTTAAGCCCTCCCACCCCCTGTTCCTCCATTACTCTGGTATAGATATTATGCGGGTGAATGGTCTCGTTGGGGGTATCAGCCCCCAGCTTGACCAGCCAGAACTTGAACCAGTTCTCCAGCATGTTGCTCAGCCTCACCGCCAGGTTGGAGCCGTTAGGCTCGATGAGAACCATCGTCCCTCCGGGCTTCAGTACCCGCGTCAGTTCGGCGATGGCCGCGTGGTTATCCGGAAAATGGTGCAGCGTATAAGCACAAAAGCAAACATCAAAACTTTCCGCCTGGAAAGGCAGCGCCTCCAGGTCGCCGGTGACAGGCAAAAAAGCCAGGTCTTTCTCACCGACCCGCCGCCTGGCCAGCTCCAGCGTCTTGTGCGATATGTCCACGCCTACCACTCTATAGCCCTGTTCCGCCAGGATTAGCCCGTATGTCCCGGGCCCGCAGCCGGCGTCGAGGATAAGTTGATTTCGTGATAATAGCGGATGCAGCAGGCTTACCGTCCTTCCCCTGTCTCTACGCTGCGCCGCGGAATCTTCCCAAGTGTCCTCCATCACCTCTCTCTCGGACAGCCGTATTTCCGCTTGTTTGTCCTGTTTTTTTACTTCATTTCCATAGACCATTAGGAACCTCTCCGCAATTATTGACGTGGCGAATTTGTTCAGGACGATTTCTCTGCCATAAGCGCCCATTTTTTTTGCTACGGCTGGATTATCGAGCAGATATTTTATCTTCTCCGCGAGTTCCCTCTCCCGACCCGGCGCAACGATGAAGCCGCTATGCCCGTCCTCAATCTGGTCCGGTATACCACCCACCCCGCTGGCTATCACCGGCTTACCGCAGGCCATGGCTTCGGTCACCGCGTTCGGGAGCCCTTCCGTCAGGCTCGGTAGCACGAACATCTCGCACGCCGCGTAGAGCCGTCGTAAATCATCAAGCGGCACCAGGCCTGCCAGCTTTACGTGGTTTTGCAATCCCAGTTCCTTGATCAGTCCGGCTATCCTGGAGGCATAGCTAATTGCCCCTGCCCGGACAAACCCCCCGGTGGGGCCGACAAGCAAAAAAAGGATGCCCGTGCAGCCGGACCGGTTGACGAGAATATCGGCGGCTCTGACCAGGTACTCTATGCCTTTATCGGGGGCGATTCTGCCGACGCAGAGAATAACGCTGTATTGCTCAATCCCGTATTTTCTCCTGACTCCAATCACCTCAACGTCGGGGCGGAAGCTGGCTGTATCCTGACCGTAGGGGATCACCGTAACCCTCTCGGGGTTGGCGCCTGTCTTTTCAATTATTTTTTCACGAATCGAGGCAGCGGGCACGGTTATTCCCTTCACTTTCCCCCACTTCACCAGCCAGTCCAGCGGCAGGAGAGTGACCCTGTCCCAGAAACTGGTCGGCTTCTTGGTGACACGGTTTGAATGTGACGTGAAGAGCAGTTTTGACCTTATCCGCCGGTTCAGCATGGCCAGGGCAAGAGCGCCCAGCGAGATATGCATGTGGACTATATCTAAGTCTTTGACTTTCTTGAGATAGCTATTAATCCAGATAATAAATACAAGCTGGTTCAGGACCTGGCAGACCAGCGAGAGGTAACCGTTGAGTCCGGCGGGGCGTTTGGCGACGATAAAATCGAACCTCGGGGCATGTAACCGAACAATCCTGACGCCGTCCACATATTCCGCGACCGGCTCGTTTTGAGAGTACTTCCTGTCGAGAATGGTAACGTCATGGCCCAATCTGGCCAGTTCTCTCGAAAGGTTAAAGATAAAGGTCTCAATGCCTCCGCCTTTATCCACCGGTATCCTTGCCTCGCCGCCAGCTACCTGTATGATATTCATCGACTTCAAGCGCAAGGAACGATAATTAGAAGACATATATAATACTTTATTTTAGCCAGGAAATATTGTCAAGTGGCAAAAAATAATACTCAGTAAGCCAGTAAATAGCTTGATATGTGCCATTTTATAAGCTAAAATAGGGGAAAGTTATGTCAATGGTAGCGGCCCAAAATTCATGAACATAATGAAACTGGTACGATCCGACTACCTTAAAATGTTACCCATCCTGGTGCTGGCTTTTTACCTCGCCTTTATTCCCCACCAGGGCTATCCCTACCTGGTACACCTCGATGAGTGGATTCACCAGTCGTGCGCCGACGAGGTCATTAAAGAGGGACACGCGGTAAGTCTCACCGACCCTTTTACCGGGGGGACGAGAATGACCAATCAGGTCGTCGAGGTAGGTTTCCATCTGTTCCTGGCGGTGTTCCGTCAGGTAACTGACCTTCCCTGGCTCACTATCTTCAAGTATCTCCCCGGGATCATTTTCATGCTGACGGTCCTTGCGGTCTACATCCTGGGGAGGAGGCAGGGGTTCGGATGGGAGGCCGCTCTGCTGACCTGCCTGATACCCACTACCGTAGGCATCCTGGGGCCCGGCTTCCTGGTGCCGGTCGCTCTGGGTTTGTTCTTTATTCCCTTATCTCTCTTCGTGACGTTCCACTTCCGCAACTGGGGGGCGTACACCACGCTGTTCATGTTTACCCTATTCCTGCTCGCCATCCATTCGGCAACAGCTATAGGAATGATTACCATCATGATTCCTTACGTCATACTTAATTTACGGGGCAATCTCATGCACAGCGTCGGGATGACAGCCGCTATGGCTATCCCCTTCTTGATAGCTCTGCCCTGGCTCTCCGATATGCTGGTGTTCCCCGCTGCAAGAGAGCTACTGGTCCAAACAAAAGGTGTGGTGCCATACGTCGACGTGCCGCGGATTATTCCTATTTACGGCTACCTCCCGATTCTGCTCTGCGTCATCGGCTGTATCGTCCCAGTAATTAAGGGGGGTAAAGAGAAATACGGCCTTGTCTTCGGTCTGTTGATTCTGCTGGTGCTCCTAGCCGTCTTCTTCAAACTGAGCTACGGAATCGGCATGATGTACTATCGAGGGCTGCAGTTTATGATGCTGATGATGGGCATTGTCGCCGGCTGCGGCTTAGCGGCGATAAAAGACCTGAAGATACCGGTGCAACTGGTGGCCCGTTGGAAGCTGGCCTCCCCGCTGCGGAACATAGGGTATGTCCTGTGCCTGGTCATCATCGCCGGCACGCTGTACACCGCCATTCCGGTCCGCCAGCACATTCCTTACTATCATATGATTGATAACCAGGACTACGAGGCATTCGTCTGGATTAAGGATAACCTGGATGACCGCTATATGAAGGCAATTCTCGACCCGTCCAAAGGGACTCCATTTACAGCAATTACCGGTAAAAACGTGTACGCTTGGCTGGGCGCTTATCCTATCGCGAGCGATGTCAAAGCCTACGGATTTTTAGGCGGCGGCAGCAGCGACACAGCATTTTTAGAAGATAACAATATATCAATTGTTTATTCAAGGCAGGGGGTTAATAATCCCGACCTCACGGAGGTAAGACCGTATGTCTACGTGTTAAAGGAGGTAGAACTAGAGTAAGGCTATGAGGAGGTTTTATTGCGTATCAGACTAGGAAACGGGCTCCTGCCGATGATTGCCCTCGTTTATATTATGGTGGTCATCATCTATTTTGTGCCCTGCGACATAGCGCGTATCATCCTGGGTTTGCCGTTCGTGCTCATTTTCCCGGGTTACGCATTTTCGCTGGCGCTTTTCCCGGCCAGAGAGAACTTAACCGGCCTAACCAGACTTGCCTTCAGCATTGTCTTAAGCATCACGGCAGCGGTCATCCTCGGCCTCATCCTGAACTTTACGCCCTGGGGCTTAACGGTGAATTCGGTGCTGGCCGCCATGGTTGCCTGTATCGCGGTCGCCTCGGTCATCGCGGTCTTGCGGCAAAAGGGGTTACCCGAAACAGAACGCATCGCCATTGTATTTAGTCTGTCGTGGCATCAACGGAGCGGCGGTGCAAGGGTGATATTAGTTATTCTGGCGTTAATAGTCCTGGGGACGCTCGGGGCAACCGTGTACTACCTGGTTAATCCCGACCCCGGACAGAAGTTCACCGAGTTCTATATTTCCGGTGTAGAGGATAGGTCCGCTTACCCGACCGGCCTCGTGGCGGGTGTTGAGCAAAAGATGGTGATAACCGTCGTTAACCGGGAGCGCCGGACACTGACCTATCTGGTGGAGGTCAGAATAAACGGCGAGCCGCCCGGCCGCACCGTTCCCCTGACTCTGGAAGACGGGCAGAGATGCGACGTTACGGTTGGTTTTACGCCGCGGGCGGCCGGCGAGAGGCAGCTGGTGGAGTTTGTCCTGTATCTGGAAGGCGGGGGCACCCCCTATCTGGAGCCGTTGCGCCTGTGGGTTGACGTTTCTCCAGTAAGTCCTGATTAGCCGGAACCCAGTTTCCTTTCCCGCAGCCTGCCGGCATGACGCGGCGCGGCTATCCATAGGCTGATGCCCGCCACGCCGACGGCCGCCATGCTGATGATGAAAGCGATACTATAGCTCCCCGTGACATCGTAGATGTAGCCGCCCAGCCACGGGCCTATAGCTCCCCCGAAACCCACCCCCGTGAGCACCAGCGCCGACAGCGTGCCGACGTTTTTCCCGTGAAAGATGTCCGCGGCGCCGGCGATTATCGCCGGAGAGAACATCCCCGTGGCGAAGCCGGCGCAGGTGGCGTAAATGTAGAGCAGCCAGGGCTGGGACGTGTCCCGGACCATGAGCAGGGCGGCGAAACCCGCCAGGTGCAGGCATACCGCCATCAGTCCCGTCTTTTCCCGTCCTATCAGGTCGGAGATAAAAGCGCCGACCTGCCCCAGGATGGACACAAACCCGAACAGGGCGAACACGGAGGTCGCCAGCAGGCTGTCGTAACCGGCGTCCTCGGCGAATTTTATCTGGTGCGCCAGCACCAGGTAGTTGCCGATGCCCCAGTAGCAGAAGTCCGCGAAGACAATCAGCCAGAGCTGGTAGGTCCCCAGGGCTTTCCTCAGCGTCCAGTCGGGCGCCGCGGTATGGGCCATCGTCAGCTCGGTTCTGGCCTGCGGTTCTTCGTAGCCGTAGGCTTTCATCTTCCTGTCTTCCGGTCGCACGTAGTAAAAGGCGAGGTAGAGCGGTACCAGGACGGCCACCACCAGGCCCGCCATCACGAAGAACGAGTACTCCCACCCCCAGTGGACGTTCACCCACTCGATAAGCATGACGTAGACGAAGCTCAGCCCGCCCCCTATCTGTCCTATTCCTATCGCCAGTCCCCTTCTCTTGCTGAACCAGTTGATGATGGCCGTGTTCAGGACCGGCGAGCCGCAGAACGCCGAGCCGATGGGCGCCACCACGCCGAAAAGCAGGTAGAAATGCCACAGCTCCCGGGCGAAGTAGCACGCGGCGGTGGACAGCGCCAACAGCGTTATCCCGATAAACACCACCGCCCTCGGCTTCCAGCGGTCGACCAGGCTGCCGGCCACCGGCGCGAAAATGCCGTAGACGAGGATATTCAGGGAGAGCATGACCGCGGTGCTGCCGCGGAACCAGTGGAACTCGTCCAGGATGTAGGGGAAAAAGGCGGAAAAAGACGTCCTGACGCCGTAGACCAGCATCATGGCGACAATCATCGCGCCGACTATATACCAGCCGAAAAATATGCGTGGTCGCCGCATCATGCGTGTGTCTCTCTCCGTGGGATACTAATACAATATCATAAAACGAGTGCTAAATACGAATGACGGTCGCCGTAGTAGGTAAGTGTGATATTGTGTTAAAATATCTTCTTGTTGTGACTCATGAGGTAGATGCATATGAAAACTTGGAAACATATGTGGAAAAGTATTCATAGTAAATTTGAAACTTGCACTTTGGAGTGTATTACACACTATCATTCGGATGATAAGTGTCAAGATAGTATTGAAGCTGTTATATCTGATATATGGAATCTAAAAGACTGGTTAATTAACGACCCCTCAGTGAAAGCACCAAAGGAATCTATTAACAACTTTATAAATAGCAACGATGGGAGTGCTTTCAACATTCAAGCTTGCGGCGACCTTGAAACAATACATAAGCATTATAGAGCTGATGATAAAAGGCGAGAAAATACCGAACTGATTTGGGAGGGCAATCATAAGCACCCAAGCGGATACCCTGTTATATTTAAAGTCATTAGAAGATATAAAGATAACCCTAAGAACACGGATACATGGGAAGATGCATATGAATTGGCGAAAAGAGCTATCGAAGAATGGAGGAGATTTTTAAGTAACCAACATTTACTGTAAAAATCATTAGGATTATATCACAACAACACTAATTTAGTTGAAATATATCCGGATAGTACTTATCTTGACACATTATTTGCCGCGTGCTATCATTACCCCGAAAATCAAGGTGGAAAGCGGGGCGTTTACGCTAGCCGAAGTCAGGTAAATCAATAGCGCCTGTCACACTCCGGGGGAAGCCGGGCATAAAAGGCGGCTGTTCATCCGGAAGCAGCTCTTTGCTTTGAATAGATAAAAAAACATAATAATCAGGGTTGTTTTCAACCGCGGGGTGTGGCAGTCCCGCGGTTTTTTGTTTTCCCTGAAAATTTTCGTTGAGGACTTTTTTCATGAGTAACTATAAAACAAATCCTGAAGACAAAAGGCGGTTCACCTGCCGGTTTTGCGGGCGGAAAGTGGATATGACCGCGCCGGGGACGGCGCACCGTAATCATTGCCCCTGGTGCCTGAGAAGCATACACTTAGACCGGCAGCCCGGTGACCGCGCCGCTTCCTGCGGCGGCATCATGGAGCCCATCGCGGTTTCCGTACGGCATGATAAGGAGTGGGTAATCATCCACCGCTGTTCTACCTGCGGCGCGCTAAAAGAGAACAGAATCGCCGGGGACGATAACGAGCTGGCGCTGCTTTCGCTGGCGGTACGGCCGGTGGCCCGGCCACCATTTCCCCTCGAAGGACTGCTAGACAATTCAAAAGGAGAACATCAATGACTTTGACCAAGAAAAGAATGAAAGAGCTGCTGAAAAACGATAAATACCCGAGGTCGGCCCGATACGACCCCGCATGGGTATTAAAGGGGTGGATGGGCCCCAACGTCCTCTGGCTGACGGAGTGGCTGTGTGAAAAGATGGAGCTTAAGCCCGGCATGCGCGTGCTGGATATGGGCTGCGGCAAAGCTTTGAGCTCGATATTTTTAGCCAGGGAGTTCGGGGTGCAGGTCTGGGCCAACGACCTCTGGGTAAGCGCCGCGGAAAACTGGCAGCGCATCAGGGAGGCGGGAATGGAGAACCAGGTCTATCCCATCCACGCCGAAGCGCACGCCCTGCCCTACGCCGAAGAGTTCTTCGACGCCATCGTAAGCCTGGACTCCTATCAATACTACGGCACCGATGACCTTTATCTCAACTACTTCCATAAGTTCGTGCGGCCAGGAGGACAAATAGGGATAGTCGTACCCGGGCTGACGCGGGAAATAGAGGGCGCGGTGCCGGAACACCTGATAAAGAGGAAAAGCGGCGGCATCTTCTGGGTGGACGAGTGCTGGTGCTTCCATACCGCCGCCTGGTGGCGGCGGCACTGGGGCAAAGTGAGCGCCGTAAAGGATGTAGCGGTAGATGTAATACCGGACGGCGTTAAGGACTGGCTCCAGTACGAGAGGGCCTGCCGCGAGGCCGGCACGCTGATTTTCCCCTCGGAGGAGGAAATACTGGAGGCCGACGGCGGAAGTTACCTCGCGCTTATAAGAGTAATGTGCAGGCGAAAATAGAAACCACGGCGGCCCGGCATTCCGGTACCGCCCAACAAGTAACCAAAACGGTTGAACTAAGCCTTTTTTTATGATAACCTTTGGATAAAATAACCTGACTCGTCTGTCCTTTTAAAAATGTCTCAAAAAAGCAAAACCCTGATAGCGGCGTTCCTGGCGGTCGCCTTTGTCGCGATGAGCTTTTCCGGCTGCGCCATCAGCCCGGCCAGCGGCGCCGGCGACCCTTCGATAAACCCGTTCGATACCAGCCGGGTCGCCACGGTGCGCATCGAGATGCTGGACAAGGACTGGGAGTTCTGCATGACCCATCCTTTTGAGGAGCAGTATGTCCCGGCGGATTTCTGGCTCGATGACGAGCTGATACCGGACGTCGCCGTCAGGACCAAGGGCAACTCCTCCCTGGGCCAGGCGGTCGGCTGGAACAGCCCGCGCCTGCCGTTCTGCGTCGATTTCAACCTGCTCAACAAGGCGCGCTCGCTGCACGGCGTGAAGAAGGTCTTTCTCAGCAACGGCTGGAGCGACCCCACCCTCATACGCGAGGTACTGGCCTACGAGATATTCGACGAAATGGGAGTGCCCGCGCCGCGCGCCTCGCTGGTGGACCTCTGGGTAAACGACCTTCACCTGGGCGTTTATACCATGGCCGAGGCAATCGACACCACCTTCCTCCGCAACCACTTCGACGATGGTTCCGGCAACCTCTACAAGCCCGAGCTGGTATCGGCGCGGCTGAACTGGACGGAGGAAAATGCCTACGATAGCACTTTATTCCCCGGCATGCCGGAGCCGCCCGAGTACGACCCGGCTCTCAATCTCAACATCGGCGGGGGCCCGCTTATCGACCTCCTGCAGGCGCTGGGGCGCGAGGAATCGGTCGCCGCTTACGAACCCATCCCGGCGCCACAGGGGAACGAGGCCCGGGGCCTGCCGGCCATGTCTATACCCAGCAACCGGCTCGAGGGGATGATGCTCAAGACCAACGAGAACGACCCCGACTACTCCGCCCTGTTCAAATTCCTCTATGTCCTCAACAAGGAGCCGGACAAGACATTCATGGAGGAAATCGAGAAGGTGCTGGACGTCGACGAGACGTTGCGGTTCCTGGCGGTCTCCTGCCTCATCGTGCACCTGGACAACTATATCGGAGCGGGCCACAATAACTACATCTACGAGGTCAACGGCAAGTTCAGCGTCATCCCGTGGGACACCAATATGGCTTTCGGGACGTTTAACTACGGCCTCCGCAAGAGCAAGCTGATTAACTTCTATATCAACGAGCCGACGGCCGGGCCTGTGCGCCAGTACCCGCTGGTCTATCGCCTCCTTTCGCAGCCGGCCTACCTCGAGATGTACCGCTGCTACCTGAAAGAGGCCCTCGAAGGCCCGTTCTCGCTCGACGTTATCCTGCCGCGCATCGACGAGCTGGTCGAGCTGGTGCGCCCTTATGCCAAGGCCGACACGGAGATGTTCTACTCGTACGAGGACTGGGAGCGCTGCATAACGGAAGACCTCCGGCCGCCGGACATATTCGAGGGGTGGATGGCGGGGGGCATGTCGCCGATGTTGCCTTTCTCTCTCCAAAATTCGGAGACCGCCGCCCTGCGAGAGAAGTTCGGTGTCAACAGCTTATTCGAGCTGATGATGCGTAAACTCACGGAGGAGGATATCGCCACACTCGAGGACTGCCTGACCCCGGAGACCTACGAGCTGTTCCTGCAGAACCTCTACGGCCCGCTGATGGCGCCGCAGCCGCCCCGCCAGCCCGGGTTCGGGCCCAACTCGCTCGGGCTGAAGAGCTTTATCACCGCCCGATACGAGTCCGTCCGCCAGCAGCTTATCGGCGAGAGACCGAGCCGGGGAAGACAATATATGGGCAACGGTGCCATAATGTGGATGTCCATGTTCTAGATGGCTCCACCACCATAGCTTTGAGGAGTATAGATATAGAAGTACCGGGTCTACTAAAGAAGCTGTCCGCTGGGCCACCGGCAGTGCCGGGACAGAGGTTCGAGCGGAAATTCCATATACCGACGAA
>CAYTZI010000010.1:0-22045 GCA_964442335.1 uncultured Dehalococcoidaceae bacterium
CAAAGAGAGGCACTTACTGGAATCGAAGTACGGTAAATACGTGATAAAGAAGCCGCTGGCTATCGGGGGATACGGACCGGAGTACGTTTATGTAGGCGACAGGGAGTACGGCTCCAACTTCACCATCATGTTCCTGCGTATCACCGAGCCCACGCTCATGGAAGAATACCCGCACTCGCACGACTTCGACATGTATCTATACTTCATGTCGTTCGACCCGGACAACATGGGTGACCTGGACGCGGACATAGAGATAGGGCTGGGGGAGGAGCGGGAGATACACAAAATCGACGTCCCCGCCACCGTCTATATCCCCGCCGGCATGGTGCACTGTCCGCTGGAGTTCAAGAAAGTGACCAAGCCGATACTGTTTGTGCACTGCACGCTGGCAGAGAAATACGTCAAGGACCCTGAGAAGGTCATAAAGGACAGATGACCTAGAACCGGCCCAACCAGATAATTTGGGCTTAACCCTTGACCACGGCTATCGGACGGGTGCGGGCGACCTTCCGGGAGATGCCGGTGCCGTGCGCCACACGAACGACGTCGACGACGTCCTTATAGGCCTCCGGGGCCTCCTCGGCGAGACCGGATAGACTGCCCGCTCTGACGGCAATCCCCTTCGACTCCATCCAGGACAGAACGTCGCGCCCGCTCTGCTGCCTTTTCGCCGCGGCGCGGCTTTCACGCCGTCCCGCCCCGTGGCAGGTGGAGCCGAAGGTCTCTTTCATGGCTTTTTCCGTGCCCACCAGGACATAGGAGAACCGGCCCATGTCCCCCGGGATAAGAATCGGCTGGCCGACCGCTTTATACTTCGCCGGTATATCGGGATGGCCAGCCGGAAAGGCGCGGGTGGCCCCCTTGCGGTGGACGCAGAGCTGCTCCCTTTTACCGTCGACCTCATGTTCTTCAATCTTGGCGATGTTATGGGTGACGTCATAGACAAGCTCAAGTCCGGCAGCGGCTTCGCCGACGCCCATGACGCGGCAGAAAGCCTCGCGCACCCAGTGGGTGATACACTGGCGGTTGGCCCAGGCATAGTTGGCGGCGGCGCGCATGGCGGCGAGATAGGACTGGCCCTCCGGCGACTTCACCGGGGCGCAGGCCAGCTGGCGGTCCGGCACCTCGATGGCGTACTTCTGCATCGCCCGGATCATCTCTTTAATGTAGTCGTCCGCCACCTGATGGCCGAGGCCGCGCGAGCCGCAGTGGACATAGACCACCACCTGCCCGACCCTATCGAGGCCAAAGGCGGACGCCGTATCAGGCTCATATATTTCATCGACGACGGCGACCTCGAGGAAATGGTTGCCCGAACCGAGGGTCCCCAGCTGCGGGATGCCGCGCTCTTTAGCCCTGGGGCTGACGCGAGAGGGTTCAGCGCCGGTAATCTCCCCGCGCTCCTCGGTGGCATCGAGGTCCTCTTTACGCCCGTAGCCCCTGCTCACCGCCCACCGCGACCCCTTCACCAGCACCTCATCGATTTCGCCGTCGTGCAGCCTTATCTTTCCCTTAGAGCCAAGGCCGGAAGGCACGGCATAGAACAGGGCGTCCACCAGTGGCTGGATTCTGGGGGCGACCTCCTCGTGCGACAGATTGGTGCGCATGATGCGCACGCCACAGTTGATATCGAAGCCGACTCCGCCCGGCGACACCACGCCGTCGGCGACCCGCATGGCGGCCACGCCACCGATGGCGAAGCCGTAGCCCCAGTGGATGTCCGGCATGGCCAGAGAACAGCCGGCGATGCCCGGCAGAAAGGCGACGTTCGCCACCTGCTCCAATGCCTGGTCCTCGACAATCTGGCCGAGCATCGGCTCGTCCGCATAGATAAGGCCGTCCACGCGCATGCCCTTTTTATAGCTTTTAGGAATGCGCCAGCGGAAGTCATCGACTTTTTCCAGCTTACCGCTCCATTTTGGCATCGCCGCACCTCCCGACAGGAAATTCTAAAGACCAAACACCAAATCCCAAACACCGCCCCGCAGGGGGGATTTGTTTTTGTTTTTAGTTTTTCACTTTTTTCAGGTCCGCCCAGCTTCAGGGTTAAGCTAATAATTGTTTTATTTGTTTTTTACAGGCCAGCTTCAAAATCCTGAATTGTTTCAAAATAAAAGCCAAAAATCAAAAAACAAAACATCAAGACTTACAATTAGACTTTATATCAAAGAGCGCTGATTAACAACCGGATTTTGTCATTTTAATATTACCTCTCCTCCTTTATCCCCCTCTCCGCGGGCGGAGAGGGGGAATGAGCTGCTAAACATCAAAGATTACCCGGACCTCGTTTTTCTGGCGGTCGACCTCCAGCATGTGGTAGGTGGCGGACTTGACCCCTATTTTCAGGTGGTGGCGGGAGGGGTCGTATTTTTCTCCGGAGCAGTCCGCCTTAAGGCTTTTCTCACCGAACTCAATTATGTCAAATTTCCTGAACAGCATCCCTTCGACGTCCAAGTAATAGAGCAGGCTGTTGAGCCACTCGAAGAGCAGGCCCTCGACATCGTCCGCACTCACCTCAACGCGGCGGGACTCCGCCTCTCTCACTTCATCGAGCTCAGCCATGATGGAGAACATACCGTAGGCAGCATTAGCGAAGGCCTCCGCTAAAGTCCCGCCGAAGGCTTTAAGGCCGATGTCCGCGGTATGCTCGATGAGCTCAAAGCGTTTCATGAGAGTTTACAGTAGACAGTTTACAGTAGACAGCTATTAAATGCGCAATTGCGCATATACGTAAATGCTCATATCTCGACGGGCTCACCATGAGCGGCCGTTCCGTGAAATTCTCATACCATGAATTGTAATGATAAACCCATAATCCAGTCGTGTCAATACGCCAAATCCACCGTTTTATGATATAATCGGGCTAGCATGAAGGGAACCCTCGTGAGAAAGAGCCAGAACGCATGACCGAACCGGGACGCGAGGTCTTCTGGAACATAAATTTTCCCTGGATAATGTTCATCCTGGCCGGCATCGCCGTCCTGCTGGCGTGTTACAGCGTCTATATCCACATCAAGAGGTGGAAGGTGGGGCAGCCGGCCGGCCGCGCCAACAACTGGTGGAAAAGGACGGCGGCGTTCATAGCCCTGGCCATCCCCGACATCATTTTTCACTGCAAGTTCTTCGGGATAGAAAAGCCCTTAAGGCGACGCGAGCTCTTCCCGGGCCTGATGCACTTCCTCATCTTCTCCGGCTTCATGATATTCCTCCTCGCCACCATCGTCGGTATCTGGGAAACATCTCTGAAAGGCAACGTCTACCTCGCCTACTCGGTGATAGTGGACGGCTTCGGGATACTGGCGATTATCGGCATACTGATGGCCATCTACCGGCGCTACATCTGGAAGCCCAAGAGGCTTGACAGAAAGCCCGAAGACCTGGCCGCGCTGCTCATCATACTGGTCGCCATCCTCACCGGCTTCGCCGTGGAAGGGTTTCGCATCGCCGCCACCGAGCTACAGACCAACCCCGGCTGGGCGGTGTGGTCGCCGGGGGGCTGGGTGCTCGCCAAAGTTTTCTCCGGCATGAGCCAGAGCGCCCTGCTGGGATGGCACGTCGGCCTGTGGTGGTTCCACATCCTGCTGGCGCTGTGGCTTTTCGCGTACGTCGCCTTCGTCAACACGCGTCTCCTGCACATCCTCTGGGACCCGGTCAACATATTTTTCAGAGACCTGGGGCCGCGCGGCGCGCTGGCGCCCATCGACCTGGAAAAGACGGAGCACTTCGGAGCCGACAAGATAGAGGACTTCACCTGGAAGCAGCTCCTCGACCTGGACGCCTGCACCAGGTGCGGCCGGTGCCAGGACGCCTGCCCCGCCTACGCCGCGGGCAAAGCGCTCAATCCCAAGCAGGTCATCCTCGACCTCAAGGCGCACCTCTACGAGGTTTATCCCGGCAACCTGAAACTGGGAAAGGCGGAAACGCAGCGGGAGATGACGGGCGGGGTCATCACGGAGGAGGTCATCTGGGACTGCACGACCTGCCGCGCCTGCCAGCAGGCCTGCCCGGTTTACATCGAGCACATAGACAAAATAATAGACATGCGGCGCAACCTGGCGATGGAAAAGAGCCAGTTCCCGGAGGCAGCGCGGGACGCGCTCAAAAGCCTGAGCACGCGCGGGCACCCCTACCGCGGCACGACGTCCACGCGCACGACCTGGACCGAGGGCCTGGAAATACAGACGGTCGAAGACGCCAAAGACATAGAGATTCTCTACTGGGTGGGCTGCTCGGCCGCGCTGGACGAGCGCAACATGAAGGTGGCGAAAGCCATGGCGAAAATACTGGGGGCGGCGGGGGTAAAGTTCGCCATACTGGGCGACGAGGAGGCCTGCTGCGGCGACCCCGCCCGGCGCATGGGCGACGAGTACCTCTTCCAGACCATCAGCCAGCAGAACATCGAGATATTCAGGTCGCACAACGTGAAAAAGATACTGACGACCTGCCCGCACTGCTTCAACAGCTTTAAAAACGAATACAAACAGTTCGGCGGAGACTACGAGGTAATACACCACAGCCAGTTCCTGGCAGGGCTGCTGAGGGAGGGGCGGCTGAAGATAAAGAACCCGACCGCCCTTAAAACCGCCTACCACGACTCCTGCTACCTGGGGCGCTACAACGACATCTACGAAGAGCCGCGGGAGGTCCTGAAGGCGGTCAACGGCAGCGTCACCGAGCTGCCGCGGCGGAGGACAGACAGCTTTTGCTGCGGGGGCGGGGGCGGCCACATGTGGATGGAGGAAGCTCCGGACAAGCGGGTCAACGAGCGGCGGGTGGAGGAAATTATGAGGTCGGAGGCGGAATGCGTGTCCACGGCGTGCCCGTACTGCCTGACGATGCTCGAGGACGGGCTCAAGGCTAAAGAGGCGGACGACAGGATTAAAGCTAAAGATATCAGCGAGCTGGTGGCGGAAGCGATAGAGTAAATGAGCAGGCGCGTGATTGCGCAGTTGCGCAAATGAGTAAATGCGTGAATGCGCCGCTAATGTGAAGGCAAAGCAACAACAGCCGTACCGGTAACGGTCTTATCACCGCGGGGGTTCTCCGCCCAGATTTCGAGTCGGGCGAGACTGACGCCGTCCTCGACGTACTTTTTAGTCACCTTCCCGTTACATATAATGTCCTCGTGGACCTGGTTCATGCCGCGGTAGCTACCGGAAAGCTTCACCAGCCTGCCTCCCCCCCCTATCCAGTCGGTCACCATTTGTCCCAGGAAAGCCAGGGTAAGCCAGCCGTGGACGATAACGCCGGGCAGTCCGCTGGCGAGGGCGAAGTCCTTATCGTAGTGGATCTGATAGAAGTCCCCGGAAGCGCCGGCGTACTTCACCAGCTGCATGGTAGTGGGGTACTTGACGAGGGCCGGTATTTCCGAGCCTTCCTGGATATCTTCGTAATAGAGCTGTTTAGGCATAACTCAAATCTCAAATATCAAATCTCAAAAATACAAGACATATTTCAGTATTTGATATAAGTGTTTTTGCCTTTAATAACCACCTCGCCGAGCTGGTTGGTATAGGTCATCTCGGTGAACATGAAGAGCGTGGGGCCTTCCGCGCCCGCTACCTGGCGGAGCCGGGTAAGCCTGGCGGTGACCGATATGGTATCTCCCGCCCTGACGGGATCGAGATATTCAAGCTCGCTGGAGCCGTTGAGAAGGCGTTTGAGGGGGATGTCCGCGTTGAACAGCCTGTTAAGCAAAGCTTTCGGCACGAGGGCGGCGGCAAAGGTGGGGGGGGCTTCCCTCAGCCAGCGGGGATTGGTGTCTTCTATAGCCTCGGCGAAACGGCGGAGCATGCCATTTTCGATTTCGTAGACCTCGGGGCCGAAATCGACGTTAAGGAGGCTATTGAGCTCTTCGGTAATGACGGAATCTGACAAATTTTTCTCCCGATGTATTATAGCCTGATACCCGGGTAAAATGTAAATTCCGGGTAGCTTCACCCTTCGACAGGCTCAGGGTGAGCGTAAAATCCTCTTCTGCTCCCCCCCGTATCAAGTACGGGGCAGGCTCTTTACCAAAGGGGTACGATGCATCTGCCGGGGCGGGGTGATTATTAGGTTCGGTAAGAAAAGGGTGACACGAGGGCGGCAAGGGTGGGACAAGACATGAAAGAATAAAAGAAAAAACTGCGGGTGGGAGGACGGATTATTTCTCAAGGACTCCATGACTCTTGCCCTATTCCCTGACCCCCGCCAGAAGCGATAGAATCGAAATCCTGGCGGGTCAACGCCTCTATTAAGCTTGAGCTATTCCCTCAGTTTTTTCGCCGTCCTGGCGCAGCTCTTGCCGAACTCCCAGGCTATCCTCATGCCCTCCTCGTCCTTCTCCACCTCCCCCGGCTTCATGCCGATGGCCACGTTCCAGTATATCGAGCCCGGGTTGACCATACCGTTGATATGGAACCAGAAAAGCAACTCGGCGAAGGTAAAGTTCTGGCCGGCGCGGCGCGCCACCACGAGCGGACCCCCGACCTTGCCCCTGTATTTGCCCCGCGACATATAGCCGGCCCGCTCCAGGAGTCCCTTCACCAGAGAGGTGGCCGACCCGTAATAGACCGGAGAGCCGACAACGATGATGTCCGCGGCGAGCATCTTCTCCTGCACCGGCTGAAGGTCGTCCTTGATGGAGCACTCCCCCGGGTGCTCGAAGCAGTAGCCGCAGGCATTGCACCCGCGGACATCGAGTCCAGCCAGCCTTATCAGCTCCGTATCTACTCCCTCTTCGGACATCGCCTTGAGGCAGTGTACCGCTAAAATCTCCGTGTTGCCGCGCTTCCGGGGACTTCCCACGATACCAATCGCTTTCAATACAGACCTCCTACTCGCTATAGAGCTTATGTTCCTTGATATAAGCCGCCACCGGCGCGGCCACAAAGCGGTCGATGGACCTGCCGGACGACGCCATCTTACGGATAACGGTGGCGCCGATGTCCATCTCCGGCCTATCCAGATAGATGAGCTTGTCCTTTATCCCGGGAACGACTTTTTCCAGAGCCTCCGCGTCCGGGCGGGTAAAGCCGGGGCGGGGCACCGCCACCAGGATACACATCTTTATAATTTTGTCCGGCCCGCGCCACCCGCCGAACTGCGCCAGGGAGTCCCACCCCAGGATAAAGTACAGCCCGGCTTTGCTCCCATACTGCTGTTTCATCGCAGAGAGGGTGTCCACGGTGTAGGACGGGCCGGGGCGGTCCAGCTCCATCGTGGAGATTTTCAGATAGGGCCTGCCGGCCGAGGCCAGCCGCAGCATCTCCAGGCGGTCCGAAGCGGGAGCTACCTCTCCAGCCGATTTATACACAGGCCGGCCCGCCGGCACCAGGACGACCTCATCCAGGGCAAGGGCTTTCCTGGCTTCTTCAGCCATAGCGATATGCCCCAGGTGAACGGGGTCGAAAGTCCCACCTAGCACACCCACTTTCATCTCCGCTTCTCCGCGGGGTACCACTCCCAGGAAAGCGACCCCAGACGCACTTTATCTCCCGGCCGGGCGCCAGCCTTTTCCAGCGCCTTATCCATACCCAACCTTCTAAGCTGGTATTCGAGATGCCAGCGCAGCTCCTGAGGCGCAACTCCCGCCCCGCCCTTTATCCGCGCGAGCTGCGGGGCATCGATGACAAACTCGCCGCCGACAAGGCTAACCTTTAACGTCGGCCCCGCGGGCTGAGGACGGAACACTTTAAGCGGTCCTTCCTCAGCGGCGGGCTTCATGGCGGGCGCCTCAGCCTTTAAAGCCCCGAGGGCATCCTTCATCAGCTGCGGCACACCCTCGCCGGTAGCCGCGGATATGGCGTGCGCCTTAATGCCGGCGGCGCCAAGCTCATCGACAATGCCGTCCAGCCGCTCTTTGACCTCGGGGAGGTCAATCTTGTTAATCGCCACTATCTGGTACCTGCGCCCGAGAGCGGGGTCATACCTGTTCAGCTCTTCATTCACTTTCAGCATATCATCAACGGGGTACTCTGAGGCACCGCTTATCAGGTGGATGAGTATTTTCGTGCGCATGGCATGGCGAAGGAAATCGAAACCAAGACCTTTACCCAGGTAAGCGCCCTCAATCAGGCCCGGTATCTCCGCCAGGGTAAAGGTCTCCAGCCCGATCTCAACAACGCCCAGGGCCGGCTCAAGGGTAGTAAAGGGGTAGCTGGCGATCTTCGGCCTGGCCGCGGACGCCGCGGCCAGAAGGGTCGACTTGCCGGCGTTGGGGTAACCGATAATACCCACGTCCGCTATCAGCCGCATGTCCAAGAGGACATCCTTTTCCTCGCCGGGCTCCCCCGACTGGGCTATTTTCGGCGCCTGGTTCGTCGAGGATTTAAACCGGGTATTACCCCACCCTCCCCGGCCCCCCCTCGCCACAACGACCCCGTCGCCAGCCTTGGCGAGGTCGGCCAGAAGGACCTTTGCATCGCCATCCATCACAGATACCAGGGTGCCCGGCGGCACCGCCAGAACGAGGTCGGCGCTGTCACGGCCACGGCGGTTGTTGCCGCTACCGTCTCTTCCATCCACGGCCCGGTGAAGCCGTTTCTGGCGGTATTTCCTCAAACTGTCCTCCGTCTCGCTTGCCCTTATAATAACGTCGCCACCTTTTCCCCCGTCTCCGCCGTCCGGACCACCGTAAGGCACGAACTTCTCCCGGCGGAAAGCAACAACACCATCGCCGCCATCACCTGCCTTTACCCTGACACTCGCCCTATCAAACATTTGAGTTTCTTATCACTTATTTTTATATGATTATACAACAATACAAACAAATACTTTTAAAGATTAATAAGCGTAACACTAACAGGAGAGTTCTATTATGTAGCACACCACGCACGCTTAAAAGTAAAACAATGCCAAAATATCCTTAAAATAACCAACAAAAAACCGCAAAACGGGCGCAATATTATTGGGAAGAAATTTAGAGGAAAACGATTCAGATGAACATCCTCCCCGATATCCTTCACTGCGCTCAGGGTGGCAAGACGGAAAATCAGGGAAAAAGGCACCTAGGGGACAAATCTGTTTAGTGATGGAGGCTCTGCTGGATGTCCCGGACCTTGCGCCTGAGGAAGGGGCTTTTCTCCATACTACCGGCGACAAGCTTGCAGGCGGCGGTCACCGAAGCGGCGTCGCGGTGGCCGAGGGCCTGGCCGATCTGCGCCAGAGAGGAGTTGGTCTCCTGCCTCATGAGGTACATAGCGAGGCGGCGGGCCAAAGCGGTGTCCTTGTCCCTCTTCTTACCCGCGAGCTCCTCGCCGGCCAGCTTGAAGCTATCGGCAACGGCGCGGATAATGGCGGCCGGGGTAATGTCACCGCTAACGAGCTCCCTGGAGCCGACATTTTCCAAGGCCTTGACGGCGGTCTCCACCGTGGCGGTCACCCGGAGAAGCCTGGTATAGGCGACCACGCGGTTGAGAGAGCCTTCCAGGACCCTAACGTTAGGCTGGGCTTCCCTGGCTATAAGCTCGAGGACGTCCTGGCTAATTTCAGCGCCTTTCTGCTTAGCCTTGGAGCGGAGTATCGCCAGGCGCGTGTCGTAGTCGGGCGGAAGGATGTCGACGCAGAGTCCCCATTCCAAGCGGGAGCGCAGGCGCTCACCGAGAAGGGGCATCGATTTAGGGGGGCAGTCGGCGGTAACGACAATCTGGCGGTTGGTATTATGGAGCTCGTTGAAGGTGTGGAAAAAGCTCTCCTCCGTCTGCTCCTTGCCGCCGATGAACTGGATATCATCGATAAGGAGCATGCCGATACTGCGGTACTTGCTGCGGAACTCCTCGGTATTCCTTTCGCGCAGGGCGGTGAGGAACTCGTTGGTGAACTGCTCGGCGCTGGAGCAGATGACATTGATATGGTTGGCCGCGGCCGCCTGGCCGATGGCATGCAGGAGGTGCGTCTTGCCGAGGCCCGCACCGCCGTGGATAAACAGGGGATTATAGCTGCGGCCGGGATTCTGCGCCACGCATAGAGCCGCGGCGAGTGCCATGCGGTTACCGGCGCCCTCCACGAAATAGTCGAAAATATAGTCGGGGTTGAGGCGTGTAAAAACGGGCTCCGGCCGGGGGATGGGCGAGTCAGGCGGGGAGCCGGAAAAACGGTATTTACCGTTGACCTGAAAGACAACACGGACGCCCGGCGCGGTAAGGCCGACGAGGGCTTTTTCGATGAGGGAGCGCTGGTTCTTTTCCAGGTATTCCGCCGCGAAGGTATTGGGGACGCTGACGACGAACTTATCATCCTGATAGGCCAGCCCGGCCGTCTTGCTCAGCCAGGTCCGGTAGTTGGCCCGGCTGACCTGGACCTGAAGCTCGCCCAGCGCGGTCTCCCAAATTTCCTGCGGTGTACGGGTACGAAGTGAGTCCATCTTATGCCTGAATTGCCCGCAGAACCCCGCCGCGGGCAAAAAAACCCCCTGTCCTGTTTAGGCCACAAGTATACCTTGGTTTTTGTCTGGGTTTCCCGCCGGATGCGGGTCTTGCGGATTAAAGTGTCAATAACTGTTAAGGTTATCGACACGACACTAGGATACAACCGCCCGGCAAACTTTGTCCAGTCGGAAACCAGCCATTTTTCCGCCTTGCAACACTGGTTTTCGGCCATCAACCGCTCATAGTATCTCATAAAAACTCCCGTTTTTACCCGTTTTCGGGGGTTGTCAGGCTGGGGGTAAAAAAGTTGTTGAAAAATTTAATAAATGATAGAATTTTTGAGTCCGGAGGCAGAAATTGCGTATAGTTTTCATGGGGTCGCCAGCGATGTCGGTGCCCGCCCTGGAAGCCCTCGTCAACAACGGATACGAGATAGCGGCCGTATATACCCAGCCGGACCGGCCGGCGGGGAGAGGGCGGGGAATGTTGGCGCCGCCGCTAAAGGAAGCAGCGCTGCGCCTGGGCCTGACCGTGGTGCAGACGCCCGGGTTCGGGACGCCGGGGGCGCTGGAAGAGCTGAGGGAACTGCGGCCGGACGTGATTATCGTATTCGCCTTCGGGCAGATACTGCCGCAATCGGTCCTAGACATACCGCCGCGCGAGTGCCTCAACGTGCACTTCTCACTGCTGCCGCGGCACCGGGGGGCATCGCCGGTGGCCGCCGCCATACTCGCCGGGGACGAATTTACCGGAGTCAGCATACAGATAGTCAGGCGTAAGCTGGACACCGGGCCGGTGCTGGCGTCCGCCGCCGTGCCGATATTCCCCGCCGACAACACCGGGACGCTGACAGAAAAGCTGGCGGTCGTCGGTGCCGACCTGCTGCTCGAAGCGCTGGTGGGGTGGACGAGGGGCGAGATAAAGCCGCGACCGCAGGACGAGACCCGGGCGAGCTATTTCGCCCAGGTGAAAAAGGAAGACGGGGAGATAGACTGGGGGCTACCGACGGCGGATATATGGCGGCGAGTCCGCGCCTATCATCCGTGGCCGGGAAGCTATACGTACTGGCGGGGGAAAATGCTGAAGATAATCGAGGCTGTACCGGCGGCGGGAATAAAAGCCAAAAAGGGAGAGGTTGTGAAGCTGGAGGGGGGAGAAGGGGCGATGGGAATAGGCACGGGGGACGGCGCGCTGGGGGTGCTTAAACTACAGCTCGCCGGGAAGAACGTCATGACGACCGCCGAGTTTATAAGGGGACAGCGGGACTTCGCGGGATCGAAGCTGCCGAGCTAGCGCAGATGCGCTTACGCGTAAATGCGCAATTGCGCATTAGAGTAATTGAGGAGGGACCAGATTGCCGCAGGACATGAGGAAATTCGAGAAGCTGGTGGAAATCATCGCCAGGCTGCGGGCGCCGGACGGCTGCCCCTGGGACAAAGAGCAGACGCACGCCTCGCTGCGGGCGAACCTCCTTTCCGAGTGCTACGAGGTTCTGGGAGCGCTGGACCAAGGCGACCCGGCCAAACTGCGCGAGGAGCTCGGCGACCTGCTTTTACAGATAGTCCTTCACGCGCAAATAGCCAGGGACGATAAAGAGTTCGAGATAGGCGACGTCATCGAGAGCATCACCACGAAGATAGTACGCCGCCACCCCCATATATTCGGTACAAAGAAGGTGAAAGACGCCGACGAAGTGATGCACAACTGGGAGGTACTCAAAAGGGAGGAGCGTGAGGCGGGAGCGTCGGCGCTGGAGGGCGTGCCGAAGGAAATGCCTGCCCTGTCTTACGCCTACGAGATTTCGCGGCGGGCCGTACGGGTGGGGTTCGAGTGGGAGAACATCGAGGGGGTCATCGACAAGCTGGCGGAGGAAGCGGAGGAAATAGAGAAAGCGGGCGGGCGGGAGGAAAAGGAGCAGGAGTTCGGCGACCTGCTGTTTACGCTGGTAAACGTGGCGCGGTGGGAAGGCATAGACCCGGAGTCGGCATTGAGGGAAGCGAACCAGAAGTTCTTCAGGCGCTTCAGCTACATGGAAAAGCTCTGCCACGAACTCGGCATTGATTTTTCAAAGCTGTCTTTCAAAGAAAAGGACGACCTGTGGGAGGAGGCGAAGAGGGGGGTGGAGTAGCGGTAATAGAAAACATATAGACATATATGTGTTTATATGTTATTCTTTTTAAGAGGTGATGAGGATGACGCTCACAAAAACGAAAAAGAAACAAGAGACAAAACTAAAGAGGACGACCATATTCCTGACAGAGGGACACCATGAAGAGCTGAGACGGCTGGCTTTTGAAAAGCACACCTCGATGGCAAACCTAATCCGGGAGGCTGTGCTGGAAATGCTGGAAGATGAAGAGGATGCGCGTGAAATTTTAAAAGAAAAGAAAAAGGGTAACCGGGAGTATATTCCGTTTGATGAAGTCGACCGAAAATGGAGGGAAAGTCATAAACAACAGTGAAATATAGGGTCGTACTTAGTCGCGGAGCAGAAAGAGCCTTTAGTCACTTAAATCCAATAGACTATCTTGCCGTATCAAAGGTGATTCGCTCACTTGAAGAAGAACCGTGGCCGGCTAGTGCAGGGTCAGTACGCTTAAGAAAAAAATCACTGCCCAACCTTTACCGAATCAGGGTTAGAGATTACCGCGTGATATATTCGGTCGAAACAAAGAACAGCACCATCTATGTGGAGAGAATAGCTCGCCGCAGTGAGAAGACCTACCGGGGACTTTAAGGCTGGTCGGGGCGAGTGGATTTGAACCACCGACCTCCGCGTCCCGAACGCGGCGCGCTAACCAAGCTGCGCTACGCCCCGCCGCAACCATTATACATTAGGTCGCCCCACCCGGCAAACCCGCCCGCGTTGACATGATGCGTAAGTGCCCTTAGAATTATTATCGTGAGGAAGTGACAGTTGTGCGGAGACGCGCAGGTGAGCAGTTGCGCAATTGCGGATTTTAGCCATGAAATACATCGTTCTGATAGTTGACGGCGCCGCGGGACTGCCGGTCAAGGATAAAGGCGGCAGGACCTCGCTGGAGCTGGCCGGGACGCCCAACCTGGACAGGATGGCTTCCGGCGGCTACAGCGGGCTGGCGCGAACGGTCCCCGGCGGGATGGAGCCGAGCAGCGCCTGCGCCTGCATGTCCGTGATGGGGTACGACCCCGTGAAGTACTATAAAGGCCGGGCCTCGATAGAAGCCTTCAGCCTGGGCATAGACGTCGGCGACGGAGAGGTGGTCTTACGCTGCAACCTGGTCACGGTCAAAGACGGAAAGATGCGCGACTACTCCGCCGGGCACATCACTTCAGAGGAAGCGGCGGAAATCGTGAAATCGCTTAACGAAAAGCTCGGCGGCGACGCCGTAAGGTTTTACCCGGGAGTCGGTTACCGCCACATACTGAAGCTCAAGGGGCATGAGGACGCGCTCAAAGCCATCTGCGCGCCGCCGCACGATATCCCCGGAAGGCCGGTCGAGGAATACCTGCCGAAGGGCGAGGGCAGCGATATACTGCGCGACCTTATGGCGCGGGCGAAGCCCGTCCTTAAAGACCACCCGGTCAATATCGCCCGAAGGGAGCGGGGCGAGCTGCCGGCCACCGACATCTGGCTTTTCTGGGGCAGCGGTCGGCTGCCCGACGTGCCGTCGTTCAAAGATGCCTACGGTTTAAGCGCCGCGCTGACGTCAGGGGTCGACCTGCTGCGGGGGCTGGGAAAGATGGCGGGGATGGAAATACTCGATATCAAAGGGGTGACCGACGGCGCCGACAACGATAACGCCGGCCAGATGGCAGGGGCGCTGGAAGCCCTCAAAAAACACGACCTCGTCGTGGTGCATATAGAAGCGCCGGACGAAGCGGGCCACGGCGGCTCGGTGGAGGAAAAGGTCAAAGCCATCGAAAAAATCGACGGGGAGGCGGTCAGCCTGCTATTAAAGTATAAAGGAGAACTGCGCGTGCTGGTCATGCCGGACCACCCCACGCCCGTCACCGTACGCACCCATACACCCGAGCCGGTCCCGTTCCTGATATGGGGCAAGGGGGTAAAAGCCGGCGGCGTTAGGAGGTTCACCGAGGCGGAGGCTAAAAGCACTGGCGTTTTCATCGGGGAAGGGTATAAAATAATGGAGAAATTACTGCAAAAGGGCGTCTAAGAGGGGCGAAGACAATCTTTACCTCTCCTCCTGTCCCCCTCTCCGTCGACGGAGAGGGGGAACTAAAGAGGGTGAGGTCGGATAAAGCCGCGCCGGCGCAAATGCGGAAATGCGCAATATCATAGAATAGAAAAGGTTAAAAGATATGGCTTTAATTGTTCAGAAATACGGCGGGTCGTCGGTGGCGGACGCGGAAAAGATAAAGAACGTCGCCCGGCGCATCATAGAGTCGCTCGAACAGGGCAACCAGGTGGTGGTGGTCGTCTCGGCGATGGGAGATACCACCGACGACCTGATTAAGCTCGCCTACCGGATAAACGAGTTCCCCGACAAACGCGAGCTCGACGTGCTGCTATCCACCGGAGAGGTGGTCGCCAGCACGTTGCTGGCGATGGCCCTGCAGGGCATGGGGCACGCCGCCATCAGCCTCACCGGGTCGCAGGCGGGCATACGCACGGACAACGCTTACAGCAGCGCCAGGATAACCAATATCGACCCGTCACGCATCGTTAAAGAGCTCGACCGGGACAATATAGTAATCGTCGCCGGCTTCCAGGGCATGACCGAAGACTTCGATATCACCACGCTGGGGCGGGGGGGTTCGGACACGACCGCCGTGGCACTCGCCGCCGCCATCAAAGCCGAAAGGTGCGAGAGGTATACGGACGTCGACGGGATATACACGACGGATCCGCGCCTGATGCCCGAAGCGCGAAAGCTGAAGGAAGTCAGCTACGAAGAAATGCTCGAGATGGTCACGTACGGCTTCAGAGCCATCCACCCCCGCGCCGTGGAGCTCGGCGAGCTTTACAACGTACCCATAGAAGTGGCGTCAAGCTTCAACGACAACCCCGGCACGCTAATACACAAAGAGGTGTCTATGGAAATTCGCAACAAAGTAAGAGGCATCGCCCACGACCTGGACGTGGCCAAGATTACCGTGGTCGGCGTCCCGGACCATCCCGGCATAGCCGCGAGCATCTTCGTGCCGCTGGCCGAAGCCGGCATCAGCGTCGATACCATCGTCCAGAACGCCAGTATAAAAAACATCACCGACCTCACCTTCACGGTGGCGGAGGGCCAGCTCGAGGCGGCGATGGGGGTGGTCGAGCCCATCGCCCAGGAAATCCGCGCCGGGGAATGCGTGGGAAATACGGGGTGGGGCAAGGTAAGCATCATCGGCACCGGCATGCAGAACGCGCCCGGCTATGCCGCCAGGATGTTCGACGCGCTGAGCAAAGAGAACATCAATATCCAGCTTATCACGACTTCCGAAATCAGGATAACCTGCATCATAGAGGAAACGCGGGTCAAGGACGCCGTGAAGGCGCTGCACAGGGCATTCGAGCTGGACAAGGAGGACTAGACCGGCGAAGCGCGGAGGCGCGCAGCGGGGTGGAAATCTCTCTCGATCTCCCCCGTATCAAGTACGGGGCAGGCTCTTTATTAAAGGGAGAAGCTATTTTCGATCCCCTTTTCCCCAGCACCACCAGATAGATAAATCATTCAGGTAGTTTAAGAGGGGCGAAGCCCCTCTTTTCTTTTCTTCCCCCCTCTTCAAACCAATATTTTTACCGCTTTAGAGCAATATCCCGTTTGGAGAGGGGGTCAGGGGGTGAGGTACAAACCCCGCCCAGAGACCCTTCGCCGCGCTCAGGGTGACAATAAAAAATAAACTTAACTCAAGGTAAATAAAGCGAGGAGGCCACTTCCGGAAAGAAAATAGCCAGTAACCATACTCGCTGTGTCGTTTGATTACCGGCTACTCAGTTTTTGACCATTGATAATATCGCCTAGACGGAGACGACCTCTTTGACCTCGGGGATTTCCTGCTTGAGGATTTTTTCAATGCCGTTCTTAAGGGTCAGCTTGGACAAAGGGCAGCCGGCGCAGGCGCCGACGAGCTTTACTTTCACGGTGCCGTCTTCCACCGCGACCAGCTCCACGTTGCCACCGTCGCGCTGGAGGTACGGCCGTACTTTATCCAGAATATCACTCACTTTATCTTGCATTTCAGGTTGAACTCCTTTAAAATTTATAGAGCCTCTCCTTTGATTGTATCCGCTTACCAGGACTATTGTCAACGGGGCAAATTTTTTTGAAAAAACCCTCTTGTGCGGCTCAACTTACTGGTGTAGAATAGGATATTTAAAAACATAAGGACGTTTGATGACACGCGACGACGAAAGACAGCTGAGATACAAACAGCAGCGCAGCAAAGAGGCGATAGACCTGGCCATGCAGGCACGCTGGCAGGAAGCGGTAGATGTAAACAGGGAAATCCTCGAGAGCTTCCCGGAGGACGTCGATGCTTACAACCGACTTGGCCGGGCATACCTGGAGCTCGGCAACTACGCCCAGGCCCGCGAAGCCTACGGGAGGTCGGTCCAACTCGACCCATACAACGCCATCGCCGCCAGGAACATGAGGCGGCTGAACGACCTCAAGGACGGGACCCAGGCGGAGGTCGAAACGGACAAGGTCGAGCCCCAGCAATTCATCGAGGAAATCGGCAAGGCCGGAGTGGTCACCCTGGAGGAACTGGCACCAAAAGAGAAGCGCGCCAGCACCGTCGCCGGGGACAAGGCGGTGCTAAGAACCGAGGGCGCTTTTCTGGTAGTGGAAAACGGGCGGGGGGAGTACCTGGGAAAGGTTGAGCCGAAGCACGCCATGCGCCTGATACGGCTGATGGTCGGCGGCAACAAGTACTCGGCGGTGGTGGTCAAGTCCGCAGCGGAAAGCATGACGGTGATGGTCAGGGAGACCTACCAGCACCCCGACCAGGCGGGCAAACTATCGTTCCCGCCGAGGGGCATGGAGGAGTTCCGCCCGTACGTGGGAGACAAGCTTTTGAAGCTGGAAGCCGAGGACGAAGAAGAGGAAGAATCCGGTTATACGATAATAGGGGGCGATGAAATAGAGGTACTGCCCGAGGAGTCCGGGGAGACCGAGGACGACACGGGCGCTGAAGATGAATAAGAGGACGGTGCAGCTATGGTGATGGGCACGGTAAAGCCTGTAAATATCGAAGACGAAATGAAGAGCTCCTACCTCGATTACGCGATGAGCGTCATCGTGTCGAGGGCGCTGCCGGACGCGCGCGACGGGCTCAAGCCGGTGCACCGCCGGATTTTATACGCCATGAACGACATGGGACTGAGGCCCAACAGCCCGCACCGCAAGAGCGCCCGCATCGTCGGGGAGGTGCTGGGCAAGTACCATCCCCACGGCGACGTGGCGGTCTACGACGCCATGGTGCGCATGGCGCAGGACTTCTCCTTGCGCTATCCCCTCGTCGACGGGCAGGGCAACTTCGGCAGCGTCGACGACGACCCGCCCGCCGCCATGCGCTATACCGAGGCGCGGCTGGCGAGAATCGCCGAGGAAATGCTCGTCGATATCGATAAAGAGACGGTGGACTTCACGTCCAACTTCGACGACAGCCTGCAGGAGCCTCTGGTCCTGCCGGCGCGGCTGCCCAACATGCTCATCAACGGCAGCTCCGGCATCGCCGTGGGCATGGCGACGAACATCCCGCCCCATAACCTGACCGAGGTCTGCGACGCCATCGTATGCCTGATCGACAACCCCAGCGCCACCATCGAAGAGCTGGGGAAATACATCAAGGGCCCCGATTTCCCCACCGCCGGCATCATCCAGGGGGTGGAAGGCATCCGCAACGCCTACGCCACCGGCCACGGCAAGCTGGTGGTGCGCGCTAAAGCCCACATAACGTCGATAAGCGCGGGCGGCCGCCGCCAGATAATCGTCAGCGAGCTTCCCTACCAGACGAACAAGGCGGCCCTGATAGAAACTATCGCCGAGCTGGTGCGGAGCAAAAAGATAGAGGGAATCGGGGACCTGCGCGACGAGACCGACCGGCATGGTATGCGCATCGTCATCGAACTCAAGCGGGAGGCGCAGCCCGAGAAGGTGCTCAACAACCTCTACAAGCACACCGCCATGCAGTCGAGCTTCTTCGTGAACATGCTGGCGCTGGTGGACGGGCAGCCGCGGGTCATCAGCCTTAAAGAGGCGCTGCAAATTTATATAGATTTCCGCCACCAGGTGATTACCCGGCGCTCCAAATACGATCTGAAGCAGGCCAAAGCGCGGGCGCACATCCTGGAGGGACTGAGGATTGCGCTCGACAACCTTGACGCGATTATCAAGACCATCAGGGAGTCGGAAAGCGCCGAAGCCGCCCGCAAGAACCTGATGAGCCGCTTCAACCTCAGCCAGCTACAGGCCCAGGCCATCCTCGACATGCAGCTGCGGCGACTGGCCGGACTGGAGAGGCAGAAAATCCAGGACGAGTACGCCGAGGTCATCAAAACGATATCCTACCTGGAAGACCTGCTCGCCAATCCCAAGAGAATCCTGACGTTGGTCAAAGAGGACGCCAGCGAAGTGAAGACGAAATACGGCGACAAGCGCCGCACCGCCATTCAGGAGCAGGGCGTGCTCGATTTCACCGAGGAAGACCTCATCCCCCACGAGAGGGTCGTGGTGACGCTGAGCTCCCGCGGCTTTATCAAGAGGATTTCCTCGCGCAACTACGTGGTGCAGCACCGGGGCGGCAAGGGAATCATCGGACAGATAACGCGGGAAGAGGACGCCGTGATGATTCTCACCGTGGCGGACACGCACGACGACCTCTTTTTCTTCACGGACAGGGGCAAAGTATATTATCTGAAATGCCACGAGATACCGGCGGGAAGCACGCGCACATCAAAGGGGCTGGCCATCATCAACCTGTTATCGATAGCCGAGGGCGAACGCGTGACGGCGATGGTGGCCACCACGGGACTGATGCCCGGGACCTACATGGTCATGGCGACGAAGCTCGGGGAGGTGAAGAAGACGGCGGTGGACAACTTCGCGGCGGTGCGGTCGAGCGGGCTTATCGCCATGGACCTGGCCGACGGCGACGAGCTCGTATCGGTCTCCCTGGCCACGGACAAGGACAATGTCGTCATGGTGACCCGCAAAGGGCAGTCGATATGCTTCGACGTTAAAGGGCTCAGGGCGGCGTCGCGCACCAGCGGCGGCGTGCGCGGCATGAAGCTGGCCGCAGGCGACAGCATCATCAGCATGGACAGGGTCGACCCCAAAGGCTATTTGCTGGTGGTCTCCGAGGGGGGCTACGGCAAGGTAACGCCGCTGGACAATTACCCGCGGCAACACCGCGCCGGCAGCGGCGTGCGGACTTTCAAGATAGTGGAAAAGACCGGCGAGGTGACGGCGGCCCGGGTGGTGAACGAGAGGCAGCAGGTCATGCTGATAACGGCGGAGGGGATGATGACGCGCACGCCGATTAAAGAAGAGGGGCACGGCATCAGCACGCAGGGCCGGAGCACGCAGGGCGTCCGCATCATGAGCCTGGAAGAGGGCGACCGCCTGGTGGCCATCACCACCTTTGGAGAAGAGCCGAAGGCCGGTCAGGGTTAACCGGGGGGATTGTTTCTTCCCGCCCGCCTCGTTTTTTATCTATTCCCACCCGGGCCACGCTCACATCGTCCACGGATTATCCCGCGTGCTTTTCTATCATTTTGAGATAGATCCGGATGACTACTTCTTTTCTTTCCGCGCGGCTTCCATTTTTTCCAGCAGTTCCGGCGGGACCTTATATGTCGGCGTGGGGCCGGTGGCGATATACCAGATAGGGGTGTCTATTCTCCTGAAATATATCGGGGCGTGTTTAAGTCCGGCGGGGACAAAGACGGCGCAGCTCCTGGTGATAATGTGCTTTTCGCCGTCCAGCCAGAACTCTACTTCGCCGCCCAGGTCCCTCGGGTTTTCATGGTTGGTCCCGAGGAAGATGATGTATTCATCATAATCATGGGAGTGTTCAAAGGGAGGGCTGCCCTGGCCGGTCGTTCCCATAAAGCTGGCCGCCATGAAATAGTAAGCCCCTTTAAGTACTTCGGAATCCACGTATATCGGGAACTTGACTAAATCCGTGTCGATGTGGTGCGTGTCAGTGGGTTTTGGCTCGGTAATGAAGTGTTTGTCGTATTTGTTTTTTGCCATTTTCTCCTCTCCTTTTTCAGTAATATAGAGTCCGCTTAACGGCTAAATCTGGTTATTCCTTCCACAGGTATCTTCCAGACCGCACTCGTTGCAGGCGTTATGACGGCAGTCGGGCGTATCCAATCCCTCCCGGGCTTTTTTGAGTTCCTTCTTCAGGAAATCTACGCTCACGCCGGAGTCTATATGGGACCAGGGGAGCACCTCGTCCGTAGAGCGCTCGCGGAGGGCGTAAAAAGCGGGGTCGAGACCGGCCTCCGTAAAAGCCTTTGTCCAGTTGGAGAAATCGAAGTGCTCGCTCCAGGCGTCGAAGCGGCAGCCGAGCCGCCAGGCGTTATGGATTACTTTCCCCATCCTCCTGTCGCCCCGGGACAGCGCCGCCTCCAGCAGACTGGTCTCGGGGTCCTGCCAGGAAAGGCGCGTCCCCTTGCGGTCGAGGCCATGCCGCAAAATATCGTGCTTCGTCCTTAAAGAATCGCCATCTTCCTGTTTGCTCCACTGGAAGGGGGTGTGGGGCTTGGGCACGAAAGTACCGGCGCTGACCCTGATGGCGGGCCGGCGGCCGCCGGACTTTTTGCCTTCGGCGCGCACTCTATCCACGAGGTCGACGATGCCCTCGACGTCTTCGGGGGTCTCGGTGGGGAGGCCGACCATGAAATAGAGCTTGAGGCCGGTCCAGCCGCGTTCGAAAGCGGCGGCGGCGGTCTCCAGCAGGCTCTGTTCCGTGAGGGATTTATTGATAGCGCAGCGGAGCCGTTCGCTGCCGGCTTCCGGGGCGAAGGTCAGGCCGGTCCGGCTCCGCGTGGGCAGGGACTCCACCAGGCTGACCGATGATTTGTCGAGTCGCAGGCTGGGCAGCGAAAGCGTCAGATTGGGGAATTTTTCAACGAGCCGGCGCACCAGGGTCTCGACCCCCGTGTAATCCGAGGTATTAAGCGACACCAGAGATATTTCGTCGTAGCCGCAGCTGGAAATGAGCTCGCTCGCCGCGTTTATCACTTCATCGTGGGGTCGCTCGCGGACGGGTCGGTAGATGATGCCGGCCTGGCAGAAGCGGCAGCCGCGGCTGCACCCGCGCTGGACCTCTATAGCGGCGCGGTCGTGGACGACCTCGATATAGGGGACGACCGGGCGGAAGGGCGGCGGCGGC
Source organism: uncultured Dehalococcoidaceae bacterium (assembly GCA_964442335.1). Taxonomy (GTDB): domain Bacteria; phylum Chloroflexota; class Dehalococcoidia; order Dehalococcoidales; family RBG-16-60-22; genus JBFYTX01. The sequence goes on from CAYTZI010000010.1 coordinate 21,687, forward strand.
AGCTTATTCAGAATGCGGCGCCGAACCACAGGTTTTGCTTCGGGGGCGGCGGGGATAACGCTTTTCAGCAGGCCGTCGGGGTCATATTCCACTTCATAGAGAGAGGGGACATAGACGCCGGGGACGGCCGCGAGCTTGCGGAGCAGGGCTTTTTTGCCCCGCCCCCCTTCCTCCCGGAAGAAATCGAGGAGTTCATGGATGACCTCTTCGCCGTCGCCGATGACAAAGGCATCGATAAAATCCGACACGGGCTCGGGGTTGAGGGCGCATGTCCCCCCGGCGATGACCAGAGGGTGTTCGTCAGAGCGTTCCGCGGCGAGAACAGGTATACCGGCGAGGTCGAGCATATTGAGCACGTT
>CAYTZI010000010.1:22145-25544 GCA_964442335.1 uncultured Dehalococcoidaceae bacterium
AGCGCGGCTAAAATAACGTCCGCCTCCTTTTCCCCGGAATGTTCGGGTGGGAATCCTTCGACAGGCTCAGGATGAGAGGGGTGCGGAGAATGGTAAGAGGCTGATGATGCGAGGGCGGCGGGTGGGAAAAGATAAGACACGAGGGGAGGGGGTATTTTTCGTATTACCCCACCAGACCACCACGTATCAATATTGATATCGAGCCTGAGGAGGCAGGAATACAGTCACTGTTTATTGTGTTATTGTTGCGCGGCCTGTTTCAGCACGCGCATTGCTCTCAAAGTTACCCACTTATTGGCTTGGCCTGCGGGGCCGTATCTCACCCACATCTTGCGGGTATGGTCAATGTATTCCAGCGGCCATTTGCCCTGTTCGTCCTGCTTGCCCCGTATTAAGTCTAACGTATTAGCAAGTCTGGGGTCGGAGCCGTAGCCCAGTCCGGTCAAAGCCTCAGCCATTTTAAGGATATCCGCGGCGTAGAAGTCCGGGAACTTGAACTGCCACCACAAGATATTCGGGACTCCTGATTTGCTATCGTGAAAGTCTGCGGTGGCGGGGTCGACGCTGAAAAAAAATTCCATGCCGGCTTTGATAGCCCGGTCGATGAGGCCGGTGCGACGCGCCGCCGGCAGGCGGGAAAAGGCCATCATGACGCTTACCCCCGCCCAGCCGCAGGCAAGGCCCTTATTCGTGCGGCAGCCGAATAGAGGATTTGTTATAAATTTCATATAGCGGAACGGGCCGGGAGCGCCCGTTGCCGGACCGAGGCCGTCATCGTTAATTCTACTGGGCAAATTTTCCCCGGTCAGTCTCATGGCCGTCCATATGTAGGCAATATCCAAACGGTCGTCCCGGCAGCCTAGTTCCATCAGCGTGGTCAGCAGGTTGCCCTGCAGGCAGAGGCCTATATCGGTAGGCCGCCTGTAAGTAAACTGGCCTCCTTTCGCCAGGGCATGGTCGAGGAGATAGGCGCAGGCGGTATGTACACGTTTATCTTCTTCATCGGAGGCGCCCAATTGTGCCAGTGAAATTATTGACCAGACGGTGCTTTTGAATTTTGGGGTATAGCCTAGACCGGGCGTTACCCAGTAGCCTGCCGGGTTCATATTGTCCAGTATTGCGGCAATCGGGCCCTCGCGGTGGGCTTTAGTCCGGGCGGCCTGTACCTCTTTTTCACCGGCGTCTACAATATCGCGCAAAGCCAGGTATCTCACGCCGGGGTCGCTTTCCTCCAGAAGCCAGTCGGTAGGGTCGGCCTTAAGGAGCTTCTTCCAGTCATTTTGCTTTGCCATAGTATCTTCTTCCTTTCCCCGGGTCAGCCGGCACTCTGAAACGGCTGTTATCGATGCGCGGGACGGGTATCTCCGGCGGCTTTTCCGCCAGCGGCGCCCAGTCGTAGGGATAGCGGTAGGCGCGATAGACCAACGTTATCCTGAGCATCCGGTGGCGGTAAGGACTGATGTATTCCCAGACTATCTCGTGCTCCGGTGTGACCTCGATGAGGCGGCCGCCGTTGCCCTCGGAGATGAGGGTATTGCCGTTGGGGAGCCGCTGCGCCGAGCTCACGAAAGAGCTGTAAAGTCGATTTCCACCGGGTCCCGGCCCGGGCGGCGGGTACTGCCATTTGATTTCGAGAGAAACCGGGTCTATTTCCAGAACCCGGGAGAAGTCCCGACGGGCGTTATCGAAGCCGGTGGGGGCGGAGGGGTTGGGTGCGCCGTAGCCGGCCGCGCCGCCGTTATCGAAGAGAAGGATATTGCCTTCGCCGGGGAGGCCGCGGGGGATAATGTGGGCGTGGTGCTGGCCGATTATTTGCCCCAGCCTGCGCAAAGCCCTGCTTTCCGTGAAGTAAGGGCCCAGCCGCCAGACTATTTTACCCGTCTTTCTATCGATGATGGCGATGATGTTGGCCTGGCGGCCGTCCCAGATGATATTGTCCGGGTGGAAACGCGCGTCGCCGCTATCATAAAGCCGGTTGGGGCCGAGGGTGGATATAGAGTTCATATGCATCCAGTCGCCCGCGCCGCCGCCGGCGGGCAGCATGCCGGGATTCTTCGCGATGGTCTTTTTCGCCCTGGGGCTGAAGCCCATCTCGTCAAAATGCTCGCTGCAAAGCCACTCCCAGGTAATTTTACCGTCCCGGTCGACCTCGATAATCGTGTCGTCGACGAGCAATTTATCGCTTATTTTGCGGTTTACAAGGTTCTTATGGCAGAGAAGCAGCGTTTTACCGCCGGCTTTAAAGTCCATCCCCGGCACGTAATAGCCCACCGGGTTGCCCTCCATCTGGTAGTCGTGGTGCTGGCGCGCCATCCAGCGGGGCTTATAATGGGGGTCTTTGACCAGCTCGTACCTGTCGAACTTCCAGACGATATTGCCCTGCCAGTCGGCTATAACGAGGTCGAGCATGTCCTGGAAGCCGTATTTAAAGCTGCGGACGCCGGTGCTGCCCATGACATAGCCGCCGGGGAGCATATTGTTGGGGAAACCGTCCAGCCCTTTCCAGCGGTTGACGACGTTCCCGTTCATGTCGATAAGTACGGCGCCGCGGCTGTTTTTCATGTGGAGCTCAGACTGGAAGAGCGTGAAGCCGTTCCAGCATTTCTCGGGATAGTAGATGGTCGTGCCGGTGGGATAGACGGTCGGAGGCATTTCGGGTCCCCCTTTAAAGGAATTACTACATATTACCCGACCCGGAGCATTTTTTCTACTTTACCCCATGGCACCGCTTCGGTGGTGACCTCGGGATTCTCTCCTGATGAAATGAATCCAATCTATCCCCCTGGCCCCCTTTCCTTCGACGGGCTCAGGATGAGCGGAGAAAATCCTCCTCTGCTCCCCCCCGTATCAAGTACGGGGCAGGCTCTTTACGAAAGGGGGACGATGTATCTGCTAAGGCGGGGTGATTTTAGATTCGTTAAGTAGAGGATGACGCGAGGGCGGATAGGTTGGGAATCCTTCGACGGGCTCAGGATGAGCGGGAGGAGAATCGGTAAGAGGCTGACGGTACGAGGGCGGCGGGTGGGAATAGATAAGAAGGAATAAAAAAGAAAAGAACCGCGGGGAGGGCGGGGGTTGGAAATGAATGAACCAGAAGGGGTCTGACTTTTTTATCACAAGGACAATGTTGTATATTAGAGTAACGAAACATGCCATAAGAGATAAAGGAGGGGAAATGAACGTTATCTGGGTGATATCGGATACTATGCGGCGCGACCACGTGGGGGCTTACGGCAACAAAGAAATCATCACACCCGCCATCGACGCGTTAGCGGCGCGGTCGGTGCGCTTCGACCGGCATTACATCGCCGGATTCCCCACCATGCCCACCCGCGCCGATTATTTGACCGGCCGCTGGACGATGTCCTACATGCTGTGGGAGCCGCTTTTCAGCGATGA
>CAYTZI010000011.1:0-25369 GCA_964442335.1 uncultured Dehalococcoidaceae bacterium
CTGTTTCCTCACAGTCTTTTAACGGCATAACAATCTGGGTACCTTCTTTCCATCAACAGCAAAATATTATTAGAATTGAACTCGGCTATCCCTCAGAGAGTTTTTACAGCAGGGAAGACCCCAGGTCTAACACAGCTATATTAAAGTCGCTAGAAAAAACGGGTAAACTGAAGTAGACGCAAATGGAGATAACCCTCTGCACAAAGCGCGACTTCGACCAGATTATCAGCGATTTTATTGATTTCTGGGGAAATGAGCGCACCAAGAGCCTGCACAATCCCATCCTGCTTTATGAGTTCGGCAACTCGGCGTTCGTAGTTAAAGAGGGGGATAAGGTGGTGGGCTACCTTTTCGCCTTTCTTTCGCAGACGGAGCCAGTAGGTTATGTAAAGTTCATCGGCGTAAGGCAGTCGCACCGGAAAAGGGGCATCGGGCGCAAGCTTTACGAGCGTTTTATTGAGTTCGCCAGGGAAAAAGGCTGCACAGAGCTCAAAGCGATAACGTCCCCCGCCAATAAAGTCTCCGTGGCGTTTCACCGGAGCATCGGCATGGAAACGCTCGGGGAGCCCAATGAAGAAGGCGTGCCGGTGGTAAGAAACTACGGCGGACCGGGCATCGACCGGGTAGTATTCCGGAAGAAGATATGAAAAAGTCCATTCTCAGATGGGAATTTACAGGCATAGTCTTTATAGTGCTGGCGGGCGGCCTGCTTCATTTTGTTTTCGAGCTGTCCGGAGAATGGCGGCCGATAGCCATCATAGCGGCGGTCAATGAAAGCGTCTGGGAGCACCTCAAGCTGGCGTTCTGGCCGGCGCTGATATATTTCATTATCGAGATGTTTTATATCAGGAAATCCAGCAACAACTTCTACTTCGCTAAAGCCCTGGGCATATTACTGATGCCGGTCACCATCGCCGTCCTTTTTTACGTCTACACGGCTTTCATGGAAGACATGCTGGCGATAGACCTGATTATATTCGTCATAGCAGTAATCATCGGGCAGATGACGAGCTATAAATTAATAAAAATGAGGGCGCTGCCGCCGTGCCTGGATAGCCTGGGAATAACACTGCTGCTGCTCATGACGATTGCTTTCAGCACTCTGACCTACTTCGCGCCAGGAATGGCCATCTTTAAAGACCCGGTAAGCGGCGGATACGGAATCCAGTAGGACTCAGAAATAGAACCGGAAGCCGTAGGCGGAAGGCTCGAAGCCCACCGATTTATAGAACTTATGGGCGCGGTCGCGCCGGACATCGCTGGTCAGCATTATCTTATAGCAGCCCGCTTCTTTGGCGATGGACTTCACCGACTCCATCAGGAGCCTGCCGATACCCCGGCTGCGGCACGCTTCATCGACGACAACGTACTCCACCACGCAGAAGGGGGCAGTACCGTGGGCAAAACCGGGCAAGACCGCCAGAACGGTAGTGCCGACCACCCGGTCGTTATCCTCGGCCACCAGGAGCTTAAGGCCGGGGTACCCGTCCATTTCCCGGAAGACTTTACGGACATCATCCGGAGGTGGAACGCGGTAGTCCCCCGGGTGGAAAGACAGCTGGCGGTACAGCTCAAGAATGCGGGGAATATCTTTCTCCAGGGCTGTACGGATGATAATCAAAACGGCAACTCCCGCACTATCGTTTGTTCGCGGCGCTGGCCCACGGAAATCAGGCTTGCCGGGCAGCCGATAAGCTCCTCGAGTCGATGGACATACTTGCGCGCGTTCGGGGGGAGGTCGTTAAAGGAACGGATATCGCTGGTGGGGCTTTCCCAGCCGGGCATATTTTCGTAGACAGGGCGGCACTTCTCCAGCAAAGTCACGCTGGCGGGAAAATCGCTAATCACCTTACCGTCCAGCTCATAGCCGGTGCAAATTTTCAGCTCCGGCAGCGTATCCAGGATGTCCAGCCGGGTAATGACAATCGAGGTAAAGCCATTGACGCGGGCGCTGAACCGCGCGGCAACCGTATCGAACCAGCCGCAGCGGCGGGGTCGACCGCTTACCGTACCGTATTCCTTGCCGCGCTGCCTTATTCCCTCAGCGATTTCATCGTTAAGCTCCGTAGGCATCGGCCCGGCGCCCACCCTGGTCTGGAAAGCCTTAAAGACGCCCAGTATGTGCGCTATCCTGTTCGGGGCGATACCGGCCCCCAGGCAGGCCCCCGCGGCGGTGGGAGAGGAAGAAGTGCCGAAGGGATAGGTGCCGAAATCGGGGTCTAGGAGAACGCCCTGAGCGCCTTCCAGCAGGATATTATCATTCCTGGCGACGGCCTCAGCCAAAAGTACAGTGGTGTCACAGATACGGGGCGCCCAGCGCTCGGCGTAGGCGCTGTATTCACGATAGATATCGTCCAGAGAAAGCGGGGGTCTATGGTACACGCCGGCCAGTAGTTTGTTCTTTTGCTCAAGCACAGTGGAGAGTCTTTCACGGAAAACGGCCATATCCAGGAGGTCGCCGGCGCGGATACCGTTACGGGCGGTCTTATCGGCAAAGGCGGGGCCGATGCCCTTTAGCGTGGTGCCGATGGCTTTAGCCCCGAGGGCCTCCTCCTCCAGGCCTTCGATGATAAGGTGATAGGGCATTATGAGATGAGCGCGGTCGCTGATAAGCAATTTAGAAGTGTCAATGCCGCAGGAATTAAGCCAGTCGGTCTCCTTGTTCAGGACGGCGGGGTTCACCACGACGCCGTTACCGATGACCGAGGTCACGTGGGGGTAAAAAATCCCTGAGGGAGTAAGACGGAGCTTGAACTCCCCTTGAGGATTAACGACGGTATGGCCGGCATTATCGCCGCCGGAGAAACGGACAACATACGCCGCCTTCTCCGAGAGCATATCGATAATTTTGCCTTTACCTTCGTCTCCCCACTGGGCACCGATAACAGCTACAACTGGCATTTTAGTCTCCTCTCGCAAAACCCATACATTCTACCATCACGGACATAGCTTGTCCACACGTATTTTAATAGTACCGTTTGCATTTGGTTGACTTTTAGTACTCACCCCCTTTATCCCCCTCTCAAACAGGTTCAAATTTTGTGTTCAGAATTTAGCTTGTTTGAGAGGGGGAAAGAATTTGAGAGGGGGCTTCGCCCCCTCTCTCTTTAACTCCCCTCTCCAGCCATAAATATCCGTGAAGGCCTATAAGTGTCTCTGGATGGAGAGGGGATACAGGGGTGAGGCCATCATCTATCACCAAAAGCAAACAGAACATTTTTATACGCAGCCGACCTCACCAGGGAGAAGGGGGAAAGGGGCAGGTCCCGGTCTATTTCAAGCGCCTTTAGGTGGTTTTTCGCGGGTCCGGCGCCAGGCGTAAACAAGCCTTTCGACGACGGTAATCCAGCTAAAGAAGGCGATAAGAGCCAGCGTGGTGAGCAGGGCGTTATCAAACTGGTAGAGCATCAGGCCCAGCGCCAGAAGGATGACACGCTCCGGGCGGGTAAAAAAACCCGCTTTACACTCGATGCCCATACCCTCCATCCGGGCGCGGATATAGCTGACCATTATAGAGCCGAGCAGGGTAACGCCCACCACCAGCACCCCGGCGAGGTGCTGCTCGCGGGAAAAGACCACAAGCAGGGACAAGAGCAGCGCTCCCTCAGAGAGGCGGTCGAGGGAGGAATCCAGGATAGCGCCGAAGCGGGTAGTTTTTCCGATGAACCTCGCCAGAGCGCCATCGAGCAAATCGCAAAAGCCGGCCACCAGCACGACAACCCCCGCCGCCAGCAGGTGGCCGGTAACGATAAGGGCAACGGCGCCGAGCGTCACCAGGAAACCGAGCCAGGTCAGAATATCAGGGGTGAGGGGGGTTTTTGCCAGCAGCCGGACAATCGGCGGCGTGACCGAGTTCGCCAGGAGCCTGCGGGTCTTTTCCAGATTTGACATGATTCAGCGTTTAAGGGAAGCCTGAGAGCGTGTCTTTTCCAGGGTAGCGGCATAAAAAGCGAGCATCCGGCTGGCGATTATCGACCAGTCGTACTGCTGGGCCTTGGGCTTACCGCGTTCGCCCATCTGCCGGCGCAGCTCACCGTCCCGGATGAGCCTAAAGAGGGCCTCAGCGAGCTTATCGACGTCCCTGGGCGGCACCGCAATGCCCTCGACGCCGTCGTCCAGGACACTGGTAAAGCCATCGATAGCTGAAGCGATAATCGGTTTGCCGATGGACATCGCCTCAAGCAGGACGACGCCGAAGCTCTCCCATCCGGTATTGGGAAAACAGACGATATCGGCGGTCTTGTAGTACCGGGGGAGGTCTGTATAGGCGGCATAGCCGGTAAAAACGACATCATTCAGATGGGCACGGCTGATACGCTTCTCGTATTTGTTGCGGAGCCTGGTGCCCGGTCCGACGGCAATAAGGCGGCAGGCGGAAATTTCCTGCTTGACCTTGCGGAAGGCCTTCCAGAGGTAATCGAAGCCCTTGCGCTTCTCCATCCGCCCGACGAACAGGATATTGATTTTGCCGTCGATGAAACTCTCAAAGGGCTGGATGTGGTTATTGAAATGGTGGGTGTCTATACCGTTGGGGATAATGGTGTACTCGGCGGGGAAGTAGGTATTGACGTACTGCTTAGCCACCGGGGACACGGCGATACGGCCGTCCAGCTTGCGAAACCAGCGGTCCAGATACCACTTCATGATGGGAGAGAACATGGTGTACCAGGGCTTGCCGCCGGAGGCGTGGAAGGTGCCGACCATCGGGACGGGCTTCAACCTGAGCACGGTGGTACAAAGCGTGGGCATGAGGGGCTCGTGGAGATGACAGATATCAAACTTTTCCCGGGCGAAGACCTCATTTATCTGCGACTCGAGCCGGATGGAAATGGTAACGCGGGCGATCGAACCGCTAACGGGTATGGGGCGGGGCGTGCCGATGCGAATAAAGCGGTCGCCGAGGGTATAGACAGCTTTGGAGGCCGGGGCGATTATCTTGACCTCATGGCCAAGCCCGGTAAACTGCTTCTCCAGGCAGGATATGTGACTCACAACCCCGCCCGGATAGGCGAAGTCATAAGGTGACACCAGCGCTATTTTCATAAAAGGCTACTTACCGGTCCCCCTTTTTCTGGACCTGGCTTTTTCCGCAGGCATGGCATTGGCGGCGATAAACTCCTCCACCTTGTCCCGCGCCTCGGAGTCCGAGTACTGAACGGGCGGGGTCTTCATAAAGTAAGAAGAGGGGGCGGTCAGAGCGCCTTTAAGACCGCGGTCCATCGCCAGCTTGCAGCAGCGGATGGCGTCGATAACGACGCCCGCGGAATTGGGGCTGTCCCAGACCTCCAGCTTGACTTCGACGAGGAGGGGAACGTCGCCGAAGGTACGGCCCTCCATACGGATATGGCAGAACTTGCGGTCGAGGAGGAAGGGAACGTAGTCGGAAGGCCCGACATGAATATCATCCGCGTCCATCTTATAGGGGAGCTGGGAGGTAACGGCGCCGGTCTTGGAAATCTTCTTGGACTCCAGCCGCTCCCGCTCCAGCATGTTGAGGAAGTCCGTGTTGCCGCCGAAGTTCAGCTGATAGGTCTTTTCCAGCTTCACACCGCGGTCGACGAAGAGCTTGGTAAGCACGCGGTGGACGATAGTGGCGCCGACCTGCGACTTGATATCGTCGCCGATGACGGGCAGACCGTGGTCGGCAAAGCGCGACGCCCAGTCCTTGCGGCTGGCGATAAAGACCGGGATACAGTTAATCATGCCGCAGCCCGCCTGCAAAATTTCCTCGACGTACCACTTGGTGGCCATCTCGCTGCCGACGGGCAGGTAGTTAAGGACGACGTCCGTCTTGGACTCCTTGAGCACCTTAACAATGTCCACGGTAGGCCAGGGGGCTTTCTGGATGATTTCAGAGAGGTACTTCCCCAGGCCGTCGTGGGTCATGCCGCGCTGGACCTTAACGCCGGTGGCGGGGACATCGCAGAACTTATAGGTGTTATTGGGCTTGGCGAAGATGGCTTCCGCGAGGTCTTTGCCTACCTTGTTTTTATCAACGTCAAAGGCGGCCACGAAGTTGATATCGGAGATATGGTAGCCGCCCAGGTTAACGTGCATAAGGCCAGGTACTTTATCATCGTCTTTAGCGTTTTTATAGTACTCAACGCCCTGAACCAGGGAAGAGGCGCAGTTGCCCACGCCGATAATAGCCACGTTAATTTTCCCCATGTTTAGAAAAACCCCTTTCTACAGACGCCGCTTCAAAGCTGCCCGCGCACGATGGCAAGCGTCCGTGACAATATACTCCGTTTAATCGGATTCTGTCAAGATTTACAGCGAGGAGGGCCAGACAAACACTTTATCAGGGTGCCAGAGGGCTGAATCGGGGAGGTAGCGTAGGACAGCCAGGAAGCGGCCGTCGTGGGAATAAGCGCGGAGGAGCTTTTCAGTATCAGTGCCGGCAGGCAGGGCTATAGAGCTACCGTTCTTGATAGACGCCTCTCCGGCTTCATCAAGAGCGACCCGGGGCAGATGCTCAAGGACGCTATCGACGGGATAGAGGAAACGCTGCCAGTCGCCACCGCGAAAGGCCTTTTCGAGGTCGGGCAGAGAAACAGCGTTACCGATATCGAAGGTGCCGGAGCGGGTGCGCACGAGGCTCCTGAGATGGGCTCCGCAGCCCAGACCCCACCCGAGGTCGTGGGCGAGGGAACGTATGTAAGTGCCCTTGCTGCATTCTATTTCCAGCTCAACCAGGGGCGATTCAAAGGAGATAAGCTCAAGACGGTAGACGGTTACGGGACGGCTTTTACGCTCGACGGTGACGCCGGCGCGGGCGAGCTTGTAGAGGGGTCGGCCGCCGTGCTTGAGGGCGGAGAACATGGGAGGGACCTGGCGGATAGAGCCGCAGAACGCCTCCAGCGCCTCTTCTATATGTTGAATATCAATACCTGAGGGGTCGCCGCGACGGGTAACGTTTCCGGAAGCGTCGTAGGTGTCCGTGGAGATTCCCAGCTCGATAACGGCGCGGTAGGTCTTGGCGGCGTCCATGAGGAACTCGACGACGCGGGTGGCCTGGCCAAGGCATACGGGGAGCACGCCGGAAGCGGCGGGGTCCAGAGTCCCGGTGTGACCGGCGCGGCGCTCGCCGGTAAGGCGCTTCACCCTGGCGACAACGCCATAGGAGGTCATGGCGGGGGGCTTATTTACGTTTAAAATACCGTCCATTCGTATTACAAGTATCAAGTAACAGGCGGAAAGTGTCAAGGGAAACACGAAATACGAATATCGAAATACGAAATCCTCCCCCACCGATATTCTTCACTGCGCTCAGAATGACACAGGGAGGGCTCAGTCTTCATGCTCGGCGGAAACCTGGTCGAGCAACCGCAGAATGCGGTCGCCGTGCTCAATAGAGCTGTCCCAGTGGAAGCTGAGCTCGGGGGTATAGCGCATCCGGAGCTTCCCGGCAAGCTCCGAGCGAAGAAAGCCGGCGGCGGAATTCAAAACGCGCAGGATTTTTGCCTTTTCCTGTTCGCCGCCGATGGAGCTTACAAAGACTTTAGCGAACTTGAGGTCGGCAGAGGTCTCGACGGCGGTAACGGCGACGAACTCAGCCAGGCGCGGGTCTCTCAACTGGTACTGGATAAGCTCGCTGAGTTCCCTGCGAATAAGCGCGTTGACGCGTTCGATGCGGTGCGACATTGGATTAAAGACCAAATCCCAAGATACAATAACCAAAATAAATGGAAACAATATTTGGTGTTTGTATCTTGGTTTTTAGAATTTCCCCTATCACGCTCTTTCCATGCGGTAAAATTCCAGGACATCCCCGGTCTTGAAATCGGTGAAGTCCTTAACACCCACGCCGCACTCGTAGCCGGCCGCGACCTCGCGGACGTCATCCTTAAAGCGCTTGAGACTGCTCACCGTGGAATCCGCCACAATCTGCTTGCCCCGCCTGACGCGAACGGAAGCGTTGCGGGTCACGTGGCCGTCGTTGACCATGACCCCGGCCACTTTAGCCCCCTTGCCGGCGGAAAAGACGGCCTGGACGGTAGCCTGCCCGTCGATAACCTCGACGTAGGTAGGCTCAAGCATGCCTTTCAGGGCTTTATCAACGTCGTCGAGAAGGTTGTAAATGATATTATAGTGACGTATGGACACGCCGGACGATGCGGCAAGACGGCGGGCGCCTTCCGTGGATGTAACGTTGAAGCCGATGATTATACCGTTGGACGCGGCGGCCAGCATGACATCGCTCTCGGTGACATTGCCGGCGGCGCTATGGATTATCCTGACCTTGACCTCCTCGGAGCCGAGACGCTCGAGAGACATCATAATAGGCTCGATGCTGCCCTGGACGTCCGTCTTGAGAATGACATTCAGCTCCTTGACCTTACCAGCGCTGATCTGGTCGTAGAGGTTATCCAGGTTGACAGATTTGGCGGCGGACGTCCTGGCCGCTTCTTCGCGGCGCCGGGTAAGAATGGCCTGCGCATGGCGCTCATCAGTAACCGCCGCCAGGTTATCACCCACGCGGGGAACATCATTCAGACCTAAAATCTCAGTCGGGGTGGAAGGCTCGGCTTTCTTGATGCGTTTGCCGACATCATTAAACATGGCCCTTATCCGGCCCCACGTATCGCCGACGACGACGGTATCCCCCTCTTTAAGAGTGCCGGACTGAATCAGAACGGTGGCCAGAGGACCCATAGTCTTGTCTTTCTCCGCCTCGATAACGACACCGGCGGCCGGCTGGTCGGGGTTGGCTTTAAGCTCCTCCATCTCAGCGACAAGCAGCACGCTCTCAAGCAACTCCTCGATGCCCTTCTTCTCTTTGGCGGAAATTTCAACGGAAACGACATTGCCGCCCCAGTCCTCGACGACGAGCCCGGCCTCAGCGAGCTGCTGCTTCACCCGGTTGGGGTCGGCGTTATCTTTATCTATCTTATTGATGGCCACGACGATAGGCACCTCGGCGGCGCGGGCGTGGTTGATAGCCTCCAGGGTCTGGGGCATAACGCCGTCGTCCGCGGCGACCACCAGGATAGTGATATCGGTGATATTGGCGCCGTGGGCGCGCATGGCGGTAAAAGCCTCATGGCCGGGGGTATCGAGGAAGGTAATCTTCTGCCCGTTGATGGTCGCCTGGTAGGCGCCGATATGCTGGGTAATGCCACCCGCCTCAGAATCGACGACATTGGTCTGCCGGATAGCATCGAGCAGCTTGGTCTTGCCGTGGTCAACGTGGCCCATGACGGTGACGACGGGGGGCCGGGGCAAAAGGTTGGCGTCTTCTTTGCCGTAGCGCCGCTTGGCCTTCTTACTTTCCTCGGCGGCGATGGCCATCTGCTGGTCCTTGAGGGGTTTGAGGTGGGGCTTAAAGCCAAAACCAGCCACGATGGGCGCGGCGGTCTCGTAGTCAATAATCTGATTGATGTTAGCCATGATGCCGTTGCGCATCAGCTGCTTGATAATGAGAATGGAATCGACCTGCAAGAGCTCAGCCAGCTGACGGACGGATATTGAACGCGGCAGCTCAAAGACCGGCACTTTTGCCGGCGCCGGCTCTTTAGCGGCCTTTTCCTTCTCCGCCGCAGGCTCAACGGCACTACGCTGCTTGCTGACTCTTGGCACTAGGCGACTCCTTTAATAAGGTCCTTTCCATTTTTTAAAAGCTTATCACGATTTGCCGTGGTAATACCAGTCCGCAGAGTAACTTCAAGGTATTTTCCTTTTAAAGCCTTTTCCAGACAGGAGAGGTCCGGGCAGATGTATGCCCCCCGCCCCTCCTTCTTGCCCGTTGCATCTACTTCGATTTCGCCGGAGTGGGTGCGCACCAGACGCACAAGCTCCCGCCTGGGCTTGACACGGCGGCAGGCGATACAGGTGCGCTGGGGCACATGCCTGGCGGCGACGGCGCCTCTAGCTGAAGTCTTCATCTTCCTCCACGACGGTATAGTCGCGCCGGCCTTTACCCCTGGCTTTCACGCCTTCTTCGCCGGTCTCGCGGGCATAGCCGCCCTTCTTTTTCTTTTTCTTGGCGCGGGCGGGACTCTCGGCGCGGGAGCGCCTCATGCCAACGATATCCTCGGCGAACCTGAGCTGTGTCTTACCTTCTTCCGCTTTCTCCAGCACCACCTGCGGCGGCGCCAGAATCTCCTCAACGGCCGGCTCGGCCTCGGCGACCGGTACTTCTTCCTCCGCAACGGGCTCCTCGGTAAGACCAAGCTCCTCCGGAGTAAGCTCCACAGCCGGGACCTCTTCAGCGACAGGAAGCTCGGGAGCGGCTTCGGGAGCTTTCCCGGCCGCTTTGGCTTTCTCTTTGGCCGCCACCGGGGCAACCGGGATTTTCTCAGCTTCCGCGGTGGAAGCGCTCTTGATATCAATACGCCAGCCGGTAAGCTTGGCGGCAAGCCGGGCATTCTGCCCCTCTTTACCTATTGCCAGGGAAAGCTGCTTGTCCGGCACGATGACAGTAGCCACCTGGTCGGCTTTGTTCAGCTCGACGCTGAGAATATGCGCCGGGCTCAGGGCATTGGCGATAAAGGCAGCCGGTTCCGGACTCCACATGACGACATCGATTTTCTCGCCGCTGGTCTCGTTAACGATATTCTGTATCCTGATGCCGCGCAGTCCCACACAGCACCCCACGGGGTCGATGCCCTCCTGCCTGGCGGCCACGGCTATCTTGCTCCTGAAGCCGGCCTCGCGGGCGATGGACTTGATTTCCACCGTGCCGTTATAGACCTCCGGGACCTCAAGCTCAAAGAGGCGTCGCAATAGCTCGGGATGAGAACGCGAGACGATTACCCTGGGGCCCTTGGCAGTGCGGGCGACCTGCAACAGCACCACTTTAAGGCGCTGGCCGATGCGATAGCGCTCGGTGCGTACCTGCTCGGTGGGCGGCAGGACAGCCTCGGTGCGGCCCATGTCGATAAAGACCTGGCCGGCCTCAAAGCGCTGGACGACACCGCTCACCACCTCGCCCTCTTTATCCGCATACTCCTCGAAGATGGCGCTGTGCTCCGCTTCATGGAGGCGCTGGAGGATAACCTGCTTGGCGGTCTGCGCCGCGATACGGCCGGCGTTCTCCGGGGTGGCTTCAACCATAATGACGTCGCCGACCTTTACCTGTTTGTCAATAGCCCTGGCCTCTTTCAGCGTTATTTCCATGCGGGGGTCAGAGACCTTCTGGACAATGTTTTTCTCCACCCATACTTCCACCTTGCCGGTATTGGGGTTGATTTTCACGGAGACATTCTGGCTGGGATTAAAGTTATCCTTTTTGTAGGCCGAAACAAGTGCCGCTTCAACGGCCGTAAGCACAGTCTCCTTCGGCAGGTTTTTCTCTGCCGAGAGCTGTGTTATTGCGAGCAGAAAATCGCTCTTCATTTCGGATGCCAACCTCCGATTAACATATTCAAACAATTAAAAAAGTGGGAATCAACCCACTTCACAACAAAACTATTCAACTCCAGGCAGTCCCATTATAGCACAGCTGATAAAGGTATGCAAGAAATAAATCCAACACGAAAGTGACGTTTGAAACGATTCCCAGGCAAACGGCAACTGATATTATGCTCACCCCCTGGGAAAGAAAATCCCTCTCTTATCTCCCTTTACGAAAGGGAGACGCCAATGCCCGGAAATACAGGGTGTTTGAGAGGGGGCTCCGCCCCCTCTCTCCTGAACTCCCCTCTCCAGCCATAAATATCTGTGATGACCTTTCAGCGTCGCCGGCTAGAGAGGAACCAGGGGTGAGGTATGCTATTAGCTACAGAACCGGAATCAAGGCTATATATTTGCCCGCTATACGGCACTCGTTTATAATGAGAGTGGGAAATTATCGAGGTGAGCAAATGACCGTTAAAGTAATCGCCGTGGGGGAGCAAATCCTCGGGGCCAACGATGAAAAGGCGCGCGCCAACAAGAGCCGGCTGGACGGGTACGGCATCCTGACGATAAATATCATGTCGTCGCCGGGCGCGGGCAAGACCAGCCTCATCATGAGCACGATAGATAACCTGAGGAAAAAGCTGGCGATAGCCGTCATCGAGGGGGACGTGGCATCAAGCATCGACGCCGAAAAAATCAACGGGGCGGGCATACCGGTCGTCCAGATTAACACCGGCGGCGGCTGCCACCTCGAAGCGGGAATGGTCGAGAAAGCTCTCGACGACCTCCCTTTAAAAGATATCGACCTGCTGTTCATAGAGAACGTCGGCAACCTCATCTGCCCCAACGCCTTCGCCCTGGGGGAAGACAAACGCGTCATGATATCCAGCCTGCCCGAGGGCGACGACAAGCCCTACAAATACCCGGCGATGTTCGCCGATACCGACGTCATCCTGCTGAACAAAATCGACCTCGAGCCGTACCTCGAATTCGATACGGACGCCTTCAGGCATGTTGTTACCGGCCTCAACCCGGACGTCGCCATTTTCCCGGTGTCCTGCAAGACCGGCGCGGGAATGGCGGAATGGTACGGCTGGTTGGAATCCACCGCGAGAAACAAGAAGAATAAGTAGAATTATGGCGACAACGGAGACAATCAATCTCATCCGCATCAGTGTCCGGGGGGTGGTGCAGGGGGTCGGCTTCAGGCCTTTCATCTACCAGCTAGCTACCAGGCACAACCTCCGGGGATGGGTGCGCAACACTTCCGGTGATGTAAAAATCGAGGTGGAGGGAGAGGGCGGGGACATCGAGAAATTCTTAAAAGGACTGCGCGATGAGACGCCTCCGGCGGCGCGTATCGAGGAGATTACAGCTGCGGCAGGCTCCACCGCCGGCTATAAGAAATTCGAGATACTGGAGAGCGCCGCCGAGGAAGGGAAATACCAGCTCGTCTCACCGGATATAGCAACCTGCCCCGAGTGCCTTAAAGAGATTTTCGACCCCGGAGACCGGCGCTACCGCTACCCGTTCACCAACTGCACCAACTGCGGGCCGCGCTTCACCATCATCGCCGATATACCTTACGACCGCCCCAAAACAACAATGAGGTCGTTCAAAATGTGCCCGGATTGCGCCAGGGAATATAGCGACCCGCTCGACCGGCGCTTTCATGCCCAGCCCAACGCCTGCCCGGAATGCGGGCCTCGCCTGGAACTGGTCGACGCAAGGGGCAATAAAGTAGAGTGTGACGACATTATCAAAGAGACCGCCGGGCTGCTCAGGGAAGGTAAAATCGTGGCGATAAAGGGGCTGGGGGGCTTTCTGCTGGCCTGCGACGCCACCAGCGGGAGAGCCGTCAACCGACTGCGAAAGCGCAAGAACCGCCCCGCCAAGCCGCTGGCAGTCATGACGGCAACAATCGAAGAAGCCCGGAAGCACTGCGAAATCAGCGAGGAAGAAGAAAAGCTGATGAAGTCGCCGGGGAGCCCGATAGTCCTCATGAAATGGAAGAAAGATTCGAAGATAACAGAAGCGGCGGCGCCCGGGCTGAAATACCTCGGGGTAATGCTCCCCTATACGCCGCTCCACCACCTCCTGCTGCGCGAGACGGGGCTGTCCCTCATCATGACCAGCGGCAACCTCAGCGAAGAGCCAATCGCCGCGGACAACGACGAAGCGCTGCGCCGGCTGGGCGGCATCGCCGACTACTTCCTGAGGCATGACCGGGACATCTACGCGCGCTACGACGACAGCGTGATGATAGTGGAAAACGACACGCCGCGGTTCGTGAGACGGGCGCGCGGTTACGCCCCCTATCCCGTCCACCTCCCCTACCGGAGCCGGCAGATACTGGCGTGCGGGGCGGAGGAAAAGAACACCTTCTGCCTGACGCGCGATAACCACGCCTTCATCAGCCAGCACATCGGCGACATGGAAAACATGGAAACGCTGGAGCACTTCGAGAACACCATCGGGCTCTACCGGAAGCTGTTCAGAATAAAGCCGGAGATAATAGCCTGCGACATGCACCCGGAATACCTGCCGACCAAGTACGGGAAAGAGCTCGCCGAGAGAGAAAAGATAAAGCTTATCCCCGTGCAGCACCACCACGCCCATATCGCCAGCTGCATGGCGGAAAACGGCATCGAAGGGCCGGTCATCGGGGCGGCGCTGGACGGGACGGGCTACGGCACGGACGGGCATATCTGGGGCGGGGAGTTCCTGATAGCCGATTACGGAAAATTCACGCGGATGGCGCATCTGGAGTACCTGCCTCTGCCGGGCGGCGCGGAGGCAATAAAGAAGCCCTGGCGGACGGCTATAGGGTATTTACACGCGCTGGGGATAGAGTTAGACGGAGGACTACCGCTATTCCAATGGATAAATGAAAATAAACTGGATATCATCAAGAGCCAGGTGGAAAGAGGGGTAAACGCGCCGCTGACATCCAGCATGGGGCGACTGTTCGACGCGGTGGCGGCGATAACCGGGGTAAGGGGCGAGATACAGTACGAAGCGCAGGCGGCCATAGACCTGGAAATGCTGGCCCATGAAGCGCCTTGCGAAACGGGCTCCTATCCATTTACGTCCGGGGAAGAAGACGGAGTAAATATTATAAAAATCCGTAATTTGCTTACAGCGGTGGTCACGGATGTCAAGGACCATGCCCCGCAGGCTATTATCGCTGCCAGGTTCCATAACACCATCGCGCGAATGGTCGCGGAGGCATGCCTGTCTATCTCCAGAAAGACGGGGATTAAGGCGGCGGCGCTGAGCGGCGGGGTATTTCAAAACAGAATCCTGCTGGGCAAAGCCAGAGCAATGGTTGAGTCGAAGGGAATAAGGGTATATACTCACCGGCAGGTGCCCTGCAACGACGGCGGCATATCGCTGGGACAGGCGGTCATAGCTAATTTCCGCGAGGAGTAACGAGAGGTAAAAGACCATGTGCTTAGCCATACCGGCACTGATAAAATCGATAAAAGGGGAAAGCGCGGTGGCGGACATCGAAGGAGTGACGCGGGAAATCAGCCTGCAGCTCACACCCGAGGCCAGAGCGGGCGACTACGTCCTGCTGCATACCGGGTACGCCATCAGCATCATCGACCCGGGGGAAGCGGAGGAGACGCTAAAGCTGCTGAGGGAGCTGGCGGAGGCCAGCGATTAGCTCTTAAGGGTGCTTTAGAGGGGCGAAGCCCCTCTTTTCCCAATCCCCTCTCCTTTGAAGGAGAGGGGGACAAAGGGGGTGTGGTAGAACCCTTCGACAAGCTCAGGGCGAGCGGATTGCTTCGCTGCGCTCGCAATGACAGATAGCCATGAAATACGTTAACGAATACCGGGACCCGGAGCTGGGGAAAAAGCTGCTCGAGAGAATACACCGCAACTCCCGCAAACGCATAAAGCTGATGGAGTTCTGCGGCGGGCATACCGTGGCTATTTTCAAACACGGACTGCGCCAGCTGCTGCCGTCCAACATAGAAATGCTTTCAGGGCCCGGATGTCCGGTCTGCGTGACCGCCAGCGGCGACCTCGATAGAGCCATTGCCCTGGCGCATACGCCCGGGGTGATTGTCGCCAGCTTCGGGGACATGGTAAGAGTGCCGGGAAGCAGGAGCAGCCTGCAAAAAGCCAAGGCGGAAGGCGGCGACGTACGCATAGTCTATTCAGCGCAGGACGCCCTGAAAATCGCTAAAGAAAATCCCGAGAAATCAACAGTATTCATCGGGATCGGGTTCGAGACCACGGCGCCGACCATCGCGGCATCCATTTTACAAGCCGAGCGGGAAAATATACGCAATTACCACGTGCTATCGCTGCACAAGACATGCCCGCCGATAATGAAAGCCATCCTCGACCTGGGGGAGGTAAAGCTCGACGGGATTATCTGCCCGGGGCACGTCAGCACCGTTATCGGCTCTCTGCCCTATCAATTCCTCGCCGACGACTATAAAATCGCCTGCGCGGTCTCCGGTTTCGAGCCGGTGGATATCCTGATGGCGGTGGACAGCCTGGTGGGGCAGATTGAAAGCGGGCAGCTGCGGGTAGACATCTCGTACCGGAGGGGAGTAAAGCCGGAGGGCAACCCGGCGGCGTTAAAGCTCATGAATAACGTGTTTGAAAGCGGCGACGCGGACTGGCGGGGCATAGGGGTGGTGCAGGAGAGCGGCCTGCAGATGAGAAAGCAATATGAAAGGTACGACGCCAAGAAGAATTTTGATATACAGGTCAAACCGGCCAGAGAGCCTGAGGGGTGCATCTGCGGAGCGGTGCTGAGGGGGGTAAGCACGCCTCCAGAATGCAAGCTGTTCCGCAGGGTCTGCACCCCGGAAAGTCCGGTGGGACCCTGCATGGTGTCGAGCGAGGGGAGCTGCGCGACCTATTTTCAGTATAGTGATGAAAAGGTATAAAGGGGAGTCCAGGAGGGGCGGAGCCCCTCTCCCTATCACTCCCCCTCTCCTTTGAAGGAGAGGGGGACACAGGGGGTGAGGTAGATAAAGAGAGAAGAAAAAATCCTGCTGGCCCACGGCAGCGGCGGCAAGCTCATGCAGGAGCTTATCGAGAGCTTTATGCCGGAACTGGATAATCCGATACTGGCAAAGATGGACGACTCCGCCGTATTTGACGCGAGCGGCCGCCTGGCTTTCACCACGGACAGCTACACGGTCAATCCGCTCTTTTTCCCCGGCGGGGATATCGGGAAGCTGGCGGTATGCGGCACCGTCAACGACCTCGCCATGAGCGGCGCCAGGCCGCTCTATCTGAGCCTGGCCCTTATCATCGAAGAAGGACTGCCGGTAACCGACCTGAAGAAAATAATCCATTCCATAAAAAAAGCCGTCGATGAAGCCGGCGTAAGGATAGTCACCGGCGACACCAAAGTGGTCGACCAGGGCAGCGCCGACAGACTGTTCATCAACACGGCGGGCGTGGGCATCGTGCCGGAGGGGGTCGATATCTCCGCCGCCAATGCCAGACCCGGCGACAGGGTCATTATCAGCGGCAATATCGGCGACCACGGCATCGCCGTCCTGAGCCAGCGTGAAGGGCTGAAGTTCCACACGCCGGTGCCCAGCGACTGCGCCCCGCTCAACGGGCTCGTGGCGGACATGCTGGCGGCATCCAAAGCTATCCGCTGCCTGCGCGACCCCACGCGGGGCGGGCTCGCCACCACCCTCAACGACTTCGCCCGGCAATCAGAAACGGGTATTATGATTGAAGAAGATAAAATCCCCGTAGATAGAGCCGTGCTTGCCGCCTGCGAACTGCTCGGCTTCGACCCGCTGTATATTGCCAACGAAGGCAAACTGGCGGCGGTGGTCGCCGCAAAAGACGCGGACGGGGTCGTTGCCGCGATGAAGCGAAACAAATACGGAGGCAGGTCGGCGATAATCGGCGAGGTAGTGAAAGAGCACCCCGGCCGGGTGGTAATGAAGACCGGGCTGGGGGCGTCCCGCATCATCGACGTCCCGGTGGGAGAGCTGCTGCCGAGAATATGCTGATGGAAAAAGCAAGGGCTAAATCTCATATCCCAAAAGCACGCTTCAAAGACAAGAGAATAGTCGTCATAGGGGTGGGGAACCTGCTGCTCGGGGATGAGGGCGCGGGCATACACGCGGTGAAAGTCCTCCAGGAAATGGAACTGCCCCCGGAAGTCACGCTCATCGATGGGGGGACATCGCCGGACCTGATAGCGTACGTGAGAGCCGGCGACAGGCTGATAATCATCGACGCGGCGAGGGCGGGGGGCGAGCCGGGAACAGTCTACCGCTTTTTGCCCGAAGACCTGGCGGCGGGAAAAGCGATGATTGCCTCCGCGCACGAGATGGGGGTGGCGGAAAACCTGGGCCTGATGAAACTCGCCGGCAACGAACCGGCGGAAACGATAATCATCGGCGTTGAACCTAAAGAAATCGACTGGGGCACCGAGCTTTCCCCGGAGCTAAAGCAGAAGCTGCCGGAAATCATAGAAGTCGTACTGCAAGAAATCGGCATGCGCTGACTGAATTCCACTATTTGTTTTTAACGCAACAATCCGACGGCGAAAGGAGCATTGATGGACTTTAAAGGCAAAAGAGCGGTCGTTACGGGGTCGTCCGGGGGCATCGGTAAGGCCATAGCCATAGCGCTGGCGAAAGAGGGCGCGGACGTAGTCCTGGCGTCGCGCAATACAGCCAACATGGAAGCCGTGAAAAATGAAATCGAGGTCCTCGGCCGGAAGGCGGTCGCCCTAAAGTGCGACGTCGCCGACGATGCAAGCGTGGCCGCCATGAAGGATAAAGCGATTGAAGCCTTCGGGAATATCGATATACTAATCAACAACGCAGCCGTCGGTATCCGCGGCTCGCTGGAAGACGTCAGCCTGGACGACTGGCGATTTATCATCAACACCAACCTCATGGGATATATCCGCAACGTCCATGCCTTCCTGAAACATTTCACGGAACGCGGCAGCGGATACATCGTCAACGTTTCCTCGATACAGGCCCTGGCCTACGGCGCGGAGGCACTCAATACGCCGTATATCACCACCAAGGCCGGCGTTATCGGCCTGACGGACTGTCTCAGCTCCTACCTCAGGCCGAAAGGCATCAAGGTATCCTGCCTCATACCCGGCGGGGTCATCACGGAAATAGCCAGGAACTCGCTGTTTGTGGGGTCGGAAGAGCGGAAAAAAGAGCTGCGGGACAGAGACCTGGCGGGTACCAGGCTGCCGGGGTTCCTCACGGCCGAGCAGTGCGCCGAAGGGCTTATCGAAGGCATGAGAAAAGAAGACTACTATATACTCGTACCGGCGAACATGACAGAGATGCTGAAGTCACAGGGCAGGGACATCGCCATTTTCAACGCTTACGCGGCTAATCCGCCGCCGAGGTTCGCACCACCGATACCGCCGAAGAAATAGAGAAAATCTGTCCTTGTAAGCCTTCCAGCGATAGATTATACTTGGATGCGGGAGCGGATGAGTCCCGGTGGGCTTCGCGGACTTCAAATCCGTTGGGGGGCGCTAGTAACGTCTTCGGTGGGTTCGACTCCCATGCGCTCCCGCCAGATACGAAGGTTTCTTTTACGAGTAAGCGTGATGAGAGCTGAGAAAAATAACCCACGCCAGGTCTACGTTGATTTTTGGGACTGGCTGCGGATGTGCGGGCATGTTTTCTGGATATTAAGCCTGTTCTTTGCCTATGCCTACTATCTTCTGACCACCGAGGAGGTGTGATTGCCTCGGTGGGTTCGACTCCCATGCGCTCCCGCCAGATAACCAGAGCCCGAAGGGAAAACCAGTTTAAAAAGTGTAACTACCGGAGGCCCTATCGAACATGGCTTCAAGGGCACGGGAGACATTCAGCTGAGCTTCCAGCAGGAACTGCAGGTCCAGGCTACGGCCGTCATTGCAGTGCTGTCTCAGTTCATCCCTCAGCAGGCATTCCGCCCGCGTTAAAAGCTCGATAATCTGGTGTCCGTCCCTACCGTTGAGGTCCAGGTCTTTCCCGGTTTCTTCCATCATGTCCAACCTCTCACTATCATAGCACATAGAACCAACGGGGCGTCAATACGCTGATATGTATATCCTATGCCGGCTATGTTAGAAAACAGGTTAGGAAAAGGTTTTAAGTTAGTCGGAATTACCTTAGTTGCCCCTACCAAAGATTATAGCAGGCAAATTACGGCATGGTACTATAGAACTATTTCAGAGTGGATAACAATAGCCTAAGATATATGAAGAAATCCGTATCAATCGCCCGCGATGATACAAATCGGGGTTTGTGAAAATGGCAAAATCAGACGTAAAAACTGAAACTCATAAAGACGAATTCTCCAGGATTTTCGACGAATACCGCGCCAAAATCGAGGAGATATCGCGCAAGACGGTGGCCGGCCCGCCGCAGTCCCGAACGGCCCGGGAAAGCGCCACCGGCGACGCGGGGGACACCGAGATAACGGTCACCCGGGTGCAACCGAACGCTGCCGCGAGCCTTAAAGATATAAGCGACCTCGAAGCACAGGAAATCATCCTCGCGGCAAGGCGCAAAGCCCAGCAGATTATCGACGAGTCCGAAGAAAAGAGTCGGAAAGAGGCGTCAAAAAAGACGCAATCCCAGGTTGAAAAAATAATCAGCAAAGCGAGAAAAGACGCCGAGGAAATGATAGCCAGGGCCAGGCAGGCCACGGAAAAAGAGAGCGGCGAAATCGCGGCGTCGGCAAAACAGGAGGCCGAACGGCTCATCAGAGAGATAACCGAAAAGTGCCGCCGGGAGACCCAAGCGCAATCCAACCGGGCCATCGATGAAACGCAGGAAAAAGCCGAAAAAATGCTGACCGGAATCGTCGAGAACTGCAAGGAAATCAGCGGGATGGTCGTAGAAATCGTCGACAGGACCAGGAAAACAGTCGACGAATTCGAGGCGAAGCTGCAAACGGACATGCAGGAACTGGCCAAAGCCATCGCGGACGCGCAGCAAAGGCTCCAGCAGTTCACCGTCAGGGCCCTGAAAGAAAAGGAAGAGCCAAAAACAGCGCCGGCGGGTAAAAATGAAGAAGCAACAGAAATCCCGACCCTCTCCGTGAAGGTGCTCGGCGCAAGGACCAACGGGCATAACGGCGGCCAGCCGCTTTTCAGCGGACAGGTGGAAATGAGGTCGGTCTCATCCGCCTTCGATTACCAGTACCTCAAACACCTGAAAAAATACCTGGTACATATCCCCAATATCAGATACCTGCAGGAATACGCGTCCGAAAAAGAGATATCAATAGTGTTCGAGCTTAAGGAACCGATACCGCTGCTCGACCTGCTCGGTAACATTCCACTCGTGGAAGAGGTAAAGACCGAAGGGGATAACATCAGTATAGCCTTTCAGAACCTCGAATAGGCCGCTAGTCCCCCGGCTTGTTACCGAAATAGACCTTGGTATGAGGCCAGGGTATCTCGATGCCCTCTTTGTCAAACTCCTTTTTGATACGTAGCCTGAGCTCCCCCATCACGCTCCACTGCTCCAGGGGCTTGACGTCACCGATAATTTTGAGCTCAATACCGGAATCGCCGAGATTATCCACCCTGATTACCTGAGGAACGGACCTCATGACTTTACTCCACTTTTCCTCCTCGGACATTTCCTTGCAGACGCGATTGATAACAGAGATAGCGTATTCGAGGTCGGTGCCATACGACACGGAAATGTTCAGATTGACCCGCGAGAAGTGCCGCGAATAGTTGCTGGCCACCCTGATCTCGCCGTTGGGAACGTGATGCACGATACCATCGAGGTCGCGAAGGACGGTCTTTCTCAGGTTGACTTCCTCGACGAGGCCGGCGACATCAGCGATTTTGGCGACATCGCCGACGCGGTACTGGTTCTCCATCAGTATGAAGACGCCAGCGATGAGGTCACGGATGAGATACTGCGCTCCGAAGCCCACGGCGATGCCGACGATACCGAAACCGGCCAGCACCGGCCCGATGGAGATTTTAAGCTCGGACAGTATCATAAAAATAACCATCAGGGCAATAATAATCTTGCCCAGGCCCATGAATACCCCCTGGAGAGTATTCGCGCGCCTTTTAAGTCCCTCCCTGCTTTCGCCTTTCTGGGGCTTGGCCATGAAACGCTGGACCAGGGGCGGAAAAGTCCTCTTGACAATGAGCCACAGCACCACGCCCACGAAGACAATGATGACAATGCGGACACCGTGGTCCACGAACCACCGCTCTACCATATCCCTGGTTATCGTGGCACCGCTTTCGGTAGTGGTCATCGCCACAAAGGCAAGCACCAGCACCGCAACGGCTATTCCCTCAATTACGAAATAGAGTATGTTGATACCGCGCGTGGGCGCCTCCTGCTTTCCACCGGTCCGGAGCCGGGAAAGCCAGCCGCGTATCTTATCCTGGAAAAAAAGCAGCAGCAGCACCGCGACGCTGGCGGCAATCAGGATCCAGACGCTGTTATGGACAATCCATCCCCACATTACGGGCCTCCTTTATCGAGATAGTAAGATAACATTTTCTTTAGAATACAATAGTGAGACACCGCAGGCAAAAAAGTCGCAGAGCTAATACAATACGCGGTCGTCGCCGACGCGGCGGGTCACTTTCTCGCGGTCGAGGTACTCAAGCAAAGCCTGGGCGTACTTGCGGCTCGTGCCGAACATATCTCTTACCTCACCCAGAGTTATTTTACCCTTCTCCTTAATGCGCGCGGTTATTTTTTCCACCATTTCATTATAAACGGAAGAGGTAAAAACGACATTATCACTGACCTTCACCACCCTGCCCTGCCCGATAAGCATATTCAGCAGGTCAGGCTCGGGGATAGCGTCGCCGGGAGGAGAGTAAGGACTGGCGGCCAGAGATTTAAGGAAAGCGTCCATCTTCAACTGCTGCGCGGCGGTAAGCTGAACGCGGTGGGATGGCAGGCGGAGCAGGCCGCCCTCCTCGACGATGACGCCCTGCCCGGTGATATTGTCCAGGGCGGCTGCGATAACGCTTCCCAGCTTCAGTCGAGTGCTCAGCTCCACGGCGGGCATACCGGGACGGGCGGGGAACTTTTTATGATAGTCCGCCAGGGCCGACACGATTTTCTCCACGAGGCGCTCCCACCCGGAAGCGGTCAAAAGCACGCGGCGGTCGCCCCGCCCGGAAGCGATAATCTTCCCCTCTGAAATAAGCGACTCTATAGCGGAGGCGGCTTTTTCGGGCGGCAACCCGGAGGCAGCGGACAAAGCAGGGAACTCCAGCGGCTGCTTCGTCTCCAGCAGGGCCATGATAGCCTCATCGGCGGTGCCTCCCTCCCTGACCCTGAGATTTTCCAGGACCTCGGGGCGGAAGCGGCGCAATCGCTTAGCGCGGGCATCGATAACAGTACCGCCGCCAAGGGTCTCCACCGGCGAGCGGATAATGTATTTATCCCCGTCGATGACCGCCAGCGGACTTACCAGAGAAAGCTGCGCCCAGCCGGACTCACCGGGACGGAGCTCGTCCGCCTCAAGCAGGCGCACTTTAGCCATGGCTTCCGCCGCCAGGGAATGAAAGCTCACCTGCGCGCCGTGGCGCAAGGGGCGCTTCAAATAGGAAATCAGCGTCAATTTAACGGTCAGCAAACTCGCGGGACGGAGCCAGCCGGGGCGGGTAACGACGTCGCCCCGCCGGAGCTGGGCGGTGGTAACGCCGACAAGGTTAGCGGCGACGCGAGAGCCGGGGGAGGCGGTCTCGATTTTCGACTTATGGGTCTGTAAACCGCGGAGCCGGGACTTAAGCCCGGAAGGCACAATCTCCACCTCCTGCCCCACCGAAAGCGAACCGTCAATCAGGGTGCCGGTCACGACGGTGCCCGAGCCGGTGATGGTAAAGGCCCGGTCTATGGAAAGGCGAGGGCGGCCGAGGTCGGTGCGAGGCTCGGTAGAATCCAGGAGTCTATCGATGGCGGCAAGAAGTTCAGGAAGTCCCTCGCCAGTAAGGGCCGAGACAGCGACGACGGGCGACCCGGCGAGGGACGTGGAGGCAATGACCTCCTCCACCTCCATGCGGACGAGAGCCAGCATCTCCTCGTCGACGAGGTCTTTCTTGGTGATAACCACGACGCCCCGCCGCACCCCGATAAGGTCCAGGATAGCCAGGTGCTCACGGGTCTGGGGCATCACGCCCTCGTTGGCGGCGACGATAAGCATGGCAAGGTCGATACCGCCGACGCCGGCGAGCATGTGGCGGACAAAGCGCTCGTGGCCGGGCACGTCGACGATGCCTACCTCGCGGCCGGAAGGCAGCCTGAGCCAGGCAAAGCCCAGCTCAATGGTCATGCCGCGCTCCTTCTCCTGGCGGAGGCGGTCGGGGTCAATGCCGGTCAGCGCCTTCACCAGCAGCGACTTACCGTGGTCGATATGTCCGGCGGTGCCTAAGACGTACATAAACAAATCCTAAATCCGAATATCGAAATCCGAAACCCTAAAGCTTTATTCCTTTCAACGCTTTGATTACTACAGCATCCTCTTCTGGCAGGACAGAACGGGGGTCGAGGAGGAACCTGTCTTTGTCGATACGCCCGACGACGGGCACATCGCGCGAACGCAGGGATTCCGCGATTGCCCTGATATTACCGCCTCCGAGCGTAACCAGCCGCGTGGGCAGCGAGCCGCCGGGAAGACTGCCGCCACCGACCATCGTCTCGCCGGCGACGACCGAAGAGCCTTTCAGGGCGCCGGACCACAGAGCAGCGCGGCGTTCGATTTGCTCTAACGGCGCGGCAATCATGCGCCAGACAGGAACTTTTACGGTCGCTTCCTCTTTAAGATAGTGAAGCAGCGTGGCGGCCAGAGCGGCTAGCCGGGTCTTGTCCATACGAAGAGCACGGGCCAGCGGGTGGCGCTTGAGCTTTTCAACGTAGACTTTTCTACCGATGATAATGCCCGCCTGCGGACCGCCGACGAGCTTATCGCCGGAGAAAAAGGTCAGCGCGGCGCCGGCCTTAACGCTCTGCTGTACCGTGGGCTCGGGGGCGAGCCCGTAAAGAGTCGTATCCAGCAGGCAGCCGCTGCCGAGGTCGTCAAGGACGGGCAAATCATGCTTCCGCCCTATTGCCACCAACTCTTCCAGCGCGACCTCGCTGGTAAAGCCGACCAGGCGGAAATTGCTCGAATGCACGCGCATCAGGGCGGCGGTACGTTCGGTAATCGCCTGCTCAAAATCATCGACATAGGTTCGGTTGGTAGTCCCTACTTCAACCAGCTTAGCGCCGCTCTGGCGCATGACATCGGGGATGCGAAAGCCGCCGCCGATTTCCACGGCCTGTCCGCGCGAGACGATGACCTCTTTACGCCTGGCGACGGCGGAAAGGCCCAGCAGCACGGCGCCCGCGTTGTTATTAACGACCATCCCCGCCTCCGCGCCGGTCAGCCGGCACAAAAGCCCCTCGACGTGAACGTGGCGGGAGCCGCGGACCCCCTCATCGAGGTCGAACTCAAGGTTGGAATAGCCGCGGCTTAACTCATCCATAGCGGAGATGGCTTCCGGGGAGAGGGGGGCGCGACCGAGATTGGTATGCAGAATAACTCCGGAGGCATTGATGACGCGGCGCAGGCCTGGCCGGTACAGGAGCTCTACATCAGCCAGGACCGAGGATACGATTTCTTTCACGGGGGAACACGGTTTACCCGCGGTAATGGCCTCCCGCTCATGGTCAAGCCGCCGCCGTACGGCATCCACGAGGAGGTCGCGGGGATAACGGGAGGCGGCCTGAAGCATCCGCTCATCGGCAAGGACCTTGTCCACCGAGGGAAGGCGCCGGAACTCTTTGTCCATCGGGACTATTTTACAACAAAGGGAGGAGAGTTAACAGTGAGAGCTATTAGCTATCGGCTGTAAGCTGTTAGCCCACATCCTTTCCCGAAATCAGGGTGCTATACTCACCCCCTTTATCCCCCTCTCGAAGAGGCTTATTTCAGAAACCGATAGTTGTTTTGTTCGAAAGGGGGAGAGAGTATGAGAGGGGGCGAACGGGGAAAGAAAATCCCTCTCTTATCTCCCTTTACGAAAGGG
>CAYTZI010000012.1:0-25036 GCA_964442335.1 uncultured Dehalococcoidaceae bacterium
TCAGCTCGCTGGGGTCGAACTTGCTCCAGACCCCCTGCGGCCCGCGGAAGTCCGGCACGCTCGACTCCGTGCTGAAGCCCGCCCCCGTAAAGACAACGATTTTCTTCGCTTCGAGTATCATTCCGGCAACAGCTTCAATATTATCCATCATTCCTCCATATCGTCGTTCTAAGGGGTTCTGGTTACGGTATTTGTATATTTACTGGTTATCAGTTTTTGTCCCTACTCTCCCCGCACCACCGACCTCGCCAGCTCCCAAGCATATTCATAAAGATGCAGCCCTTTGCTCATCGCCACCAGCTCGCCGTCTTCAACGCCTATCTCGCTGGCCATGTATTCCTTGAGCAGCTGGATGGCCGCCAGGTTCGAGGGGAAGCCCGCCCACAGGTCCCACGACCTGAAGTAAACGATAAAGTTCAGCCTGCCATCGCGTATCCTGGTGTCTATCATCCTCAGGCACGGAGGGTCGGCCAAGTAAATGGACTGCTCGTTCCCCACGGACATGTAGGCCTGGTTGGTGTTATGGCCGTCCTCCCGATACATGCGGATGACCTCGGCAATCTGCTTTTCCAGGTACTGGCCGTAGGTATATTGCTCCGTTTCCGCCTTGTGGGCCGTCATCAGGTACGGCAGGTAGTCCTCGACGTACTCCATGGTGCTCGGCGGCGGCACGCCCTGCGGTACGTCCGGTATCAGCGGCCGGGTGCCGGGGTACCTTACCTGGACGGCGACGAGGTCAAGCTCCTTACGCCGCTGTCCCGCGTAGCTCCCACGGTCGATTTTATATTCATAGCCCTCATCAAGCGTTTTACATATGCACAAAAACCATGCCTCGGAGAGGTCTCTCGCATCGATGATGGATATCTTCACTTCATACCTCTCACCAGCGCGAAGAACCTGTCCTGGTACTCCTCAAAGACGCCCCACTGGTTCAGCTCGCGCTCGAGATCGTGGGCTTTAATCTCGCCGCGCGCCACCTGACCGAACATCTCCTCTATCGCCTGCCTCGCGCCGACCGGTATGCCGCCGCGGCTCATCCCCAGAAGACCCCTCCTACCCAGCTGGGCGATATTGTCCGGCGCCGAGCGCGTGCTTATCTCGTAGATAAACTTCAGCAGAGATACGTCCCAGAGGTCGTCCTGCCCTTTGATGATGGACATGAGCGGGTCGCCCTTTTTATCGATGTCCGCATTGAGCCTGTCCACCACCGCCAGCCAGTTGTCGGAGACGATATTCAGACCCCTGGGCTCGTTTTTATAGGCATAGAATATACCGGGCGCGTCCGGGCCGTGCATCCTCAGGAGGTTTTCAAAATAGCGGCGGGCGTCGTAGCTGAACCCCTCCAGCTGAGTGAGGTAATAAGGGGTAACGATTTTCGGCCGCTCGGCGATAACCCTGCCTTCGCGAATCACTGTTTCGTCGGTACTACCGGCAATCTCCGAGTAGACCGGCTCGGTCACCAGGTAGTAATAGATATTGGTAATGCCGAACGTATCAAGATGCTGCCGGGGGTGCCGCAGTATCTCCGTGCGGCGCGCCGCGTTCTCGATTCTTTCGCTATCGATATCCATGTTTCTTCTCAGTTGATAACCGCGAGCTCGCGCTTATAATCGTCGAGCAGCGTCAGGTACTGCGCCTCCATCTGCGCCTGGAGGCGCTGCCATTCTTCGAGGAACTGGGGCTGATTTTCAATATCTATATTTACCCGGGCGTTAACGCCGGTCTTCTGGCGGATAGCCTCCTGGATTTTAGCGTCGAACTCGGCTTTCAGGGACTCGTATGCCTGCTTCTTCTGCTTGGCGCCCTCCTGCACATAGTGGTCCAGGACATGCCTCATCTTGCTGAACACGTTCTCCACCGCCACTTTATCATCCTTGATGGCTTTGATCCCGTCCATCGCCTTTTTGTTGGTCCGGCGGGCGGCTTCATTCCGGGGGAGGCTGATATTTCTCAGGAGAATATCGGAAATACCGGCGGTGATGAACTTCCTGGCTTTATCATCAAACTTTTTAACTTCATTCACCAGGTTCGTGTCTTCCTTGAGGTAAAGCGCAGCCAGCTTCTCTCCCTCCGGAGCGTATTTCCACTTCAGACGCTCCTCCTCGGTCGGCTCGCCTATTTTTTCCAGCTTTTCTCTGGCTATCTCGGCAGCGCTCTTTATCTCGCCCATTCAAAACCTCCGGACATTTGAACACAATAAATTCGATTTCAATAAATATTATACTACAATGAGAATGTGTCAGAAAGACACATGAGAAAAACCGGAAACAAACCTGTGAGGCGTTACGTTATTAACGGAGTTTACCGGTTATTTCCCCGAACAACGCCGCTCAATGATAATTGACAAAATGAAATACTATGCTCTGATTGCTTAAGTTATCTATTCTTTTCCGCTGAAAGGGGGGTATACGTCTGTCTTGAAAGTCATGTATGCCGCAACGTTGTTAGCCCACCGCAAATATCCCACCGTGTAATCAAACATTCCTTTGGGGTATTTCCCGGCGAAGAGAACCGCCCAGAAAGCCAGGAACTGCACCACGGCCACGCCTATCCCATAGAAAAAAAGGCATATACCATGAGGGATTCCAACATATAGCCAGCCGAAAAATGTCCTCAAGAGAAGAACGCCGCGAGAGAGCTTTTCAGGATAATCGATCTTTAAAGTAGCCGGATAACTCATCTTGACACACCTCCATGTTTAAAAGTAAGCTGATTGTACTTCTGGTCCATGGAAATGTCAAGAATATCGCGAACTATTCACGATATATCAGATAGCTGCTTATCTTTGCTTTTTCTCTTTTACCAGCCACCACTCCAGCCCGTCCGCCAGCGCCAGCCAGCTTGCCTCGATAATGTTCGTCGAAGCTCCCACCGTCCGCCACTCTCTTTCACCGTCGCTGGACTCGATGAGCACGCGCACCTGCGACTCCGTGCCGGTGCTCTCTTCCAGGATGCGCACCTTATAGTCCACCAGCTTGACCTGCTGGAGGCTGGGGTAAAACTGCAAAAGGGCTTTCCGCAGGGCCATGTCCAGCGCGTTTACCGGGCCATCGCCTTCCGCCGCGGTATGTATGACCTCCCCGCCGACCTTCACCTTTACCATGGCCTCGGAAATCATTGTCTCGGCATCTTTCCGCGTGGAGGGCCGCCGCTTCGATTCCACCACGACCATGAAATCGATTAACTCGAAAGGCGGCTTGTAGTCGGGCCGGGCGCGGTGGAGCAAAAGCTCGAAGGAGGCCTCGGCGTTCTCGTATTGGAAACCGCAGCTCTCCAGCTGCTTGACTTTTGCCAGGAGGTCTTTGACCTCTTTTTCACCGTTGCCCAGGTCTATATCGAGCTCCCTGGCTTTAGCGACGATGTTGCGCTTGCCGGACTGCTCGGAGACCACCGTGCGCTGGAGGTTACCCACCTTGGCGGGGTCGATATGCTGGTAGGCTTCCGGCCACTTGGTCATCCCGTCCATGTGATAACCCGCTTTGTGGCTGAAGGCGCTGGAGCCCACGTACGGGGCATACGGGTCGGGGGTCTTGTTGGCTATCTCGCTGACGGCGCGTGATATCTCCGTCAGCCTGGCAAGCTGCCCGTCGGTAACGCAGTCGATGCCCATTTTGAGCTTTAAAACAGGTATCACGAGGCACAGGTTGGCGTTGCCGGTGCGCTCGCCGTAGCCGTTGATTGTCCCCTGCACCTGTATAGCGCCCGCCTGCACCGCCGCCAGCGTATTGGCCAGCGCCAGACCGCTATCGTTATGGCAGTGAATCCCCAGCGGAACGTTCGTCGCTCTGGCCGCGTTAGTCACCGCCTTTTTGACTTCGTCGGGCAGAGCACCGCCGTTGGTATCGCAGAGCACCAGGCACTTAGCGCCGGACTCCGCAGCGACCTCGAGTGTTTTAAGCGCATATACCTTGTTGGACTTATACCCGTCGAAAAAGTGCTCGGCGTCAAAGAAAACGTCGATACTCTTCGCTTTCAGATATCGTACGGAGTCGGCAATCATGCTGAGGTTTTCTTCCAGCGTTGTCTTGAGGACGCGTACTACCTGCAAATCCGAGCTTTTAGCAACAATCGTGGCTAATTTGACGCCGGCTTCAACCAGCATGATGAGGTTATTGTCCTCTTCCGCGCGGGTATCGTGACGTCGCGTACTTCCGAAAGCCACGATGCGTGCGTTCTTCAGAGAAAGGTCACCGACCCTCTTATAGAACTCGGCGTCCTTGGGATTAGAGCCAGGCCAGCCGCCTTCGATATAGAGAATACCAAGCTCGTCCAGCTTCCGGGCGATGTCAAGTTTGTCCACGACGGAGAAGGAAATCCCTTCGCTCTGCGCGCCGTCTCTTAATGTGGTATCGTAAAGTTCGATCGATGCCAATTTATCCTCCGACCTTCCCGGCGATGATGTCCCCCATCTCCCCGGTCCCCAGCTTTCTTTTGCCTACGCTCATTATATCATAGGTGCGGTAGCCCTCGTTCAGGGCGTCCTCGACGGCCTTTTCAATCGCCGAGGCCTCTTTTTCCAAAGCCAGCGAGTAGCGCAGCATCATGGCGGCGCTTAGGATGGTGGCAATTGGGTTCGCCATATCGAGTCCGGCGCGGCGCGGCGCGCTACCGTGGATGGGCTCGTAAAGGCCGAATATTTTAGCGCCAGACTGCGGCACGCCAGCGATACTCGCCGAGGGCAGCATGCCCATCGAGCCGGCCAGCATCGAGGCTTCATCCGTGAGTATGTCCCCGAAGGTGTTTTCCGTCACCAGGGTATCAAGATATTTCGGGTTCTGGATAATCCTCATCGAGCAGGCGTCCACGAGCATGTGCTCCAGCTCAACGTCCGGGTAGTCTTCAGACACCTCCACCGCGACCTGCCGCCAGAGCCTTGACGACTCCAGCACGTTGGCTTTATCCACAGAGATGAGCTTTTTCTGGCGACGCTTCGCCATCTCAAAACCGACTCTCACGATGCGCTCAATCTCATGCTCCGAGTAAAGCATGGAGTCTACGGCCTGGCGTCCTTTTTCCGTCTGCCAGCGCTTCTTGGGCCGGCCGAAGTAGAGTCCACCGGTCAGCTCGCGCACGAAAACGAAGTCGACTCCCCTTATGACCTCAGGTTTGAGGTTGGTGGAGTCCACGAGCACCGGGTAAACGTGTACCGGCCGCAGGTTGGCGAAAAGCCCCAGGCTTTTACGCAGCTCGAGCAGCCCGTCTTCCGGGCGGACTTTAGCCAGGGGGTCGTCCCACTTTGGACCGCCCACCGCCCCCAGCAGGACAGCGTCCGCTTTTTTACAGAGCCTGACCGTCTCCGCGGACACGGCGACTCCCTCCGCGTCTATAGCCGCCCCGCCCACGAGGCGCTCGCTGATATTGAAGATATGCCCGTATCTCTTGCCTATTGCCTGCAGGACCTTGACGGTCTCGGCGATGACCTCCGGACCGACGCCGTCGCCGGGCAGAACTATCAGGTTAAATCTCACTTAAACCCTCCTCGTCGCCAGTCTCTTTTTAGTGTATTCGATAAGCCCACCAGCGGAAATCAACTCCGACATGAAGTCGGGGTACGGTTTGGCCGTGAATACCCTGCCCTTCGTGACGTTCTTAATACGGCCTTCGGACAGGTCAACTTCGAGGACGTCGCCGGAATCCGTATTCTCCACGGCCTCGGGGCACTCGAGGAGCGGCAGGCCGATATTGATGGCGTTGCGGAAGAAGATGCGCGCGAAGCTGGCGGCGATAACG
Organism: uncultured Dehalococcoidaceae bacterium; assembly: GCA_964442335.1. Classification (GTDB taxonomy): domain Bacteria; phylum Chloroflexota; class Dehalococcoidia; order Dehalococcoidales; family RBG-16-60-22; genus JBFYTX01. The sequence continues at coordinate 5,731 of CAYTZI010000012.1, forward strand.
CAGGAGACGCCGGCGGCTTTTATAGCCAGCGGGGCGTGCTCGCGCGAGGAGCCGCAGCCGAAGTTGCTGGTGGCCATAATGATATCTCCGGGCTTTACCTTTTCGAGGAACGTGGCGTCGATGTCCTCCATGCAGTGCTTCGCCAGCTCGGCGGGGTCGGACACGTTAAGGTAGCGGGCGGGTATGATTACGTCCGTATTGACATCGGCGCCGTATTTAAAGACCTTGCCTTTAAGCTTCATATTTCTTAACCTCACCCCCTGTGTCCCCCTCTCCTTTGAAGGAGAGGGGGAGGAATACTGAAGAGGGACGAAGTCCCTCTCGCTAACGCACTCCCCTGTTTATACTTCTATATATGTTGCGTCAGAAGAAGGTTCGGGCAAGTTGAACCCATCTTCCTTCAGACCTTCGACATGAAATTTGATAGCTTCCCTGATGTTTTTTTCTGCTTCTTGCCGGGTCTTCCCTGTGGCGATACAACCAGGTAAATCTGGAGAATAAGCAGAGTAATTGCTTTTTGCTTTTTCAAAAACCACTAAAAATCCCTTGGTCGGTTTATATTTTTCCTTCAACACTTCTTGAGACGCACTGATTGATATACCAGCTGCCTCGCGTGCTTGCTTGGCTGCTTCCTCGGCCCTCTTACAGTATTCGTCTGCCTTCCGTATATTTTCGTCCATTTCGTCTAAAATCTGAGGAAGTGGTTTTGCCATTATTTTAATGTTTTTCCCTATCTTTTCCATGGTATAGACTTCCTTTATTTATTTTTTAAGCCTGCCTGTTTTAAAATACTGTTTAACGTACCCGGCGCTATCTCATGACCTGTATTCCCAGCGATAGTAACACGTCCTGTTTTAGTCGTATGTTTATACTGGCGATGACTACCCCGAGTGGCTACTAGATACCAGCCTTCATCTTCGATTATCCTGATAATATCACGAACCTTCATCCAGTATCTTTTTCCCTATATTTTTACCAACTTGCTCTCCCACCCCTTCACCCTTTTTGGTTTTCCGGCTTTATACTTCTCTATCTCATGCCCCTCGGCTTCCTATCGCATCACATCGTCCGGGTGGACTATTTTCCCCGCTACGGCGCTGGCGGCGGCCACGGCCGGATTCGCCAGGTAGACCTCGGACTTCGTGCTGCCCATGCGCCCCACGAAGTTGCGGTTGGTGGTGGAAACGCAGCGTTCGCCTTCCGCCAGGACGCCCATGTGACCGCCCAGGCATGGCCCGCAGGTGGGCGTGCTTACGACGGCGCCCGCCCTGATGAACACCTCGATGAGCCCCTCGGCCAGAGCGTCCAGATAGACCTGCTGCGTGCCGGGTATGATGATGCACCTCACACCCTCGTGCACCTTATGCCTTCTGAATATCTGGGCCGCCAGTCGCAGGTCTTCAAGGCGCCCGTTGGTGCAGCTCCCTATTACCGATTGGTCGATTTCTATATCACCAACGCTGCCGACCGGACTCGCGTTAGCCGGCGAATGCGGCAGGGACACCTGCGGCTCGATAGCCGAGACATCGTACTCAATTACCCTGTCATAAGCGGCATCGCTATCCGGCTCGTAGACCAGATATTCGCGTCTGGCTCTCGACTTTATGTAAAGCTGTGTTTTATTATCGACATGGAAAAGCCCGGCCTTGCCTCCCGCCTCGATAGCCATGTTGGCCATCGTAAAGCGACCGTCCATGGAAAGCTCTTCGATAGTATCACCGGTGAACTCCATCGCCGCGTAAAGGGCGCCGTCCACGCCTATATCGCCGATGGTATAGAGAATCAGGTCCTTTCCCCCCACCCACCTGTTTAGCGACCCATTATACACGAACTTGATGGTCGGGGGCACCTTCATCCAGATATCGCCGGTAGCCATCGCCGCAGCAATATCCGTCGAGCCCATGCCGGTGGCGAAAGCTCCAAGCGCCCCGTAGGTACAGGTATGGGAGTCCGCCCCGATAACGACATCGCCGGGGAGCACCAGCCCGAGCTCCGGTATGAGAACATGTTCGATGCCCATCTGCCCTACCTCGAAGTACCTGATGCCCTGTTCACGGCAGAACTCGCGCATAAACTTCGCCTGCTCGGCGGAAAGGATGTCTTTATTGGGCACGAAATGGTCCGGCACCATCACTATTTTAGAGGGGTCGAAGACCCTGCCGACGCCGAGCCTGCGGAACTCACGGATGGCGATAGGCGCCGTGATGTCGTTGGACACGATAAGGTCGACCCAGACGTTAATAAACTCACCGGGCGTCACCTCTTTTTTGCCGGCATGCGCCGCCAGTATTTTCTCTGCTATATTCAAAGTTTCACTCCCGGAATATATTCAACTCTTCTGCGCTTTAGGAGCGGCGGGTTTCTTGGCGGAAATGAGGCGGTTCAGCGCGTTGATATACGCCTTGGCGCTGGAGACGATAATGTCCGTGTCCGCCCCCCTCCCCGTATAGGTAACGCCGCCGCTCTCTATCCTGATGAGCACCTCGCCGATGGCGTCGATACCCTCGGTGACCGACTTCACCGTGAACTCCGTCAGGCTATTGGGCACCTTCACGCACAGGTTTATCGCCTTGTAGACGGCGTCCACCGGGCCGGTGCCTAAAGCAGCCCCCTCGATGAGCAGTTTACCGCCGGGCCCCAGAAGCCTGACGCCCGCCATGGGCAGACCCTGGTCGCCGCAGGTCACCTGAAGGCGGTCAAGGTGGTACTCCTCGGTCGCGGTGCGCTGCTCCTCCGCCACCAGCGACTCTATATCGCGGTCGGTAACATCCTTCTTCTTGTCCGCCAGCTCCTTGAAAGCGATAAACGCTTTATTGAGGTCTTCCTCCGAAAGACTGTAGCCCAGCTCGGAGAGCCTCTGCTTGAACGCGTGCCGGCCGGACAGCTTGCCCAGTACCAGGCTGCTCGACGGAACGCCCACAGTCCTGGGGTCGATGATTTCATAAGTTATGGGCATCTTGATAACGCCGTCCTGGTGGATGCCGGACTCGTGGGCGAAGGCGTTGGCGCCGACGATCGCCTTGTTGGGCTGCACCGCAAAGCCGGTCAAGTCGCTGACCAGCCGGCTGGTGCGATAAATCTGCGTCGTGTCAACGCCGGTCGTGAGGTCAAAGAAATCGCTGCGTGTCTTTATCGCCATGACAATTTCTTCCAGCGAGGCGTTGCCCGCCCTTTCGCCGATGCCGTTGATGGTGCACTCCGCCTGCCGCGCGCCGCACCTGATAGCCTCCAGGCTGTTGGCGACCGCCAGGCCGAGGTCGTTGTGGCAGTGCACGCTTACGACGGCTTTAGCGATGTTCTTCACGTTCTGGAGGATGCCGCGAATCAGCGCGCCGAACTCGCCGGGAATGGCGTAGCCCACCGTGTCCGGGATATTGACCGTTGAAGCGCCGGCGTCGATGACGGCTTCGAGTATCTGGTAAAGATATTTCGGCTCGGTGCGGCTGGCGTCCATCGGGGAAAACTCGATGTCGGAGGTGTAGCCTTTCGCCCTGGCAACGGAGTCGCACGCCATCTTCAGGATTTCCTCGCGGGTCTTCTTGAGCTGGTGCACCAGGTGGATATCGGAGGCCGAGAGGAAGATGTGGATGCGCGGCCGCGCGGCGTTCTTTACCGCCTCCCAGGCGCGGTCGATAGCCTTAAAGTTAGCGTGAGTCAGCGCGCAGACGCCGGAATTCTTTATTTCTCTGGAGATGAGGCTGACGGCCTCGAAGTCGCCGGGGCTGCTGGCGGGAAAGCCGGCCTCGATAACGTCAACGCCGAGCTTTTCCAGAGCGCGCGCTATTTCCAGTTTTTCCTGAACGTTAAGAGTGCCCCCCGCCGCCTGCTCTCCGTCCCGTAACGTGGTGTCAAAGATGATAACCCTGTCCATATCTGTGTTCCTCCCTGGAGAATTAATTTTGGATAAACGCCGGTCCCCCTCTCTAGCTGATTAGAGAGGGGCGGATAAGGATGAGGTTAATTCTCCGCGGATAAGAACATCTATAATACGACATGGTTACTAAACATTATATACGGTTTTTATTATGTTGTCTATAGGGGAGGGAAAAACCCATACTGTATAAAAATCAGCTCGTCTGTCTGCCGGCGGTGCCCCTGGCTGTCTTTGCATTGGCTTTTTCCAGCTCTTTAGGGCGTAACGCACGGGTAGCTTTACCCGCCCGCCACATCTCCGAATTACCCATGGCGGACAGTTCCTTGCCAAGCAGCTCCTGGTAGTCAGGGCGCCCCGTGGACCTTAGAACGCGGCGCGTTTCCACTCCGCTGGCCACCCTCTCGTAAAGCTCTTTAAAGAGCGGCATGACCGCTTTCTTGAATTTCGGCTTCCAGTCGAGCGCGCCGCGCTGGGCGGTGGCGGAGCAGTTAGCGTACATCCAGTCCATACCGTTCTCCGCTACAAGCCTGATTAAGCTTTCGGTAAGCTCCTCGACGGTCTCGTTAAAAGCCTCGCTCGGACTGTGCCCGTGCTTTCTCAAGGTGTCGTACTGGGCTTCCATAATGCCCGCCAGCGCACCCATCAGCACGCCCCGCTCCCCCACGAGGTCGGAGAACACCTCGTTCTCGAAGGTGGTGGGGAAGAGATAGCCGGAGCCGATGGCGATACCCAGCGCCAGGCAGCGCTCTTTTGCCCTGCCGGTGGCGTCCTGGAAAATGGCGAAGCTGGAGTTGATGCCGGCACCGGAGAGGAAGTTGCGGCGTAGAGACGTACCCGAGCCCTTCGGCGCCACCATGATGACGTCGACGTCTTCAGGCGGAACAATCTTCGTCTGATTACGATACACGATGGAAAACCCGTGCGAGAAATACAGCGCCTTGCCGGGCTTAAGGTGTTTCTTGATGGAAGGCCAGATCTGCTTCTGGGAAGCGTCGCTGGTGAGCATCTCAATAATCGTGCCCCGCTCCGCCGCCTCCTCAATCTCAAAGAGGTCTTTGCCGGGCTTCCAGTTGTCGGCGACAGCCCGGTCCCAGTCCCGCATGAACCGCTTGCTCTGGCCGATAATAACGTTAAAGCCGTTGTCCTTCATATTCAGAGACTGGCCGGGGCCCTGGACGCCGTAGCCGATGACCGCGATGGTCTCGTTCTTTAAAATCCTGCGGGCTTTCGCCATGGGGAACTCGCTCCGCATGATTACTTCTTCTTTGGTTCCGCCGAAATCTATAATCGCCATTTCACTCCTCCTTGGCGTATGCTACCCGTGAAATTTACTTTTAAGACGTTTTTCCTTCCGCGGGGAGAACGCCGCGGACCATTGCGATGCGGCCCGTGCGGGCGATTTCCCTGATGCCGAAACCGCGCAGCAGCTTCAACATGGAGTCGATTTTATCCTCGTCCCCGGTTATCTCAATCGTTAAAGAGTCCGAAGCCACGTCGACGATATTGGCCCGGAAGATGTCCGCAATCTCGATTATCTCGCTGCGGTTCGCCGAGCTGGCCTTCACTTTCACCATCGCCAGCTCCCGCACGGTTATCTTGTCGCCGGATATATCCGAGACACGGACGACGTCGATTAACTTATCGAGCTGCTTCCTGACCTGCTCCACCGTGGCGGTCGTCCCGTTGACGACGATGGTGACCCGCGAGAGGTACGGCTCCTCGCTGTGGCCGACGGCGATGCTATCGATGTTGAAGCCGCGGCGGCGAAAAAGACTGACCATGCGGTTCAGGACGCCGGGCCTATCGCGTACAATAGCTACTAGGGTGTGCTTCGTCGTGGCCATGCCGTCACCTCTTTCTTCGGATGCTCGATAAAGTCGGCGTTCGCCGCACCGGGCGGAACGATGGGGAAAACGTTTTCCTCCGGCTCCACCATGAAATCTATCAGGAAGGGACCGTCATGGTCCATCGCCTGTTGTATCGCCCCCGCGACATCCTCGCGGCGGGTGACCCTGGCTCCGGCGATACAGTAGGCGTCCGCCACCTTGATAAAATCGGGGCAGGATAGCGGCGTGGCGACATACCGCTTGCCGTAAAAAAGCTCCTGCCACTGCCGCACCATACCCAGGTAGCCGTTGTTCAGTATCGCCATTTTTACCGCGATGTTATCCTGTACCAGAGTAGCCAGCTCCTGTATAGTCATCTGAAAGCTGCCGTCGCCGTCCACCAGCCAGACAGTCCGGTCGGGCCGGCCGACCTTGGCGCCCATCGCGGCGGGCAGCCCGAAACCCATCGTGCCCAGGCCGCCGGAAGAGATAAAGCTACCCGGTTCATGGAAGATATAATGCTGGGCCGTCCACATCTGGTGCTGCCCCACGCCGGTAACGACAATGGCGTCACCCCGGGTAGCTTCATAAAGCTGATGGATGATATACTGGGGCAAAAGCTGCGCGCCCTCGCGAAAGTCCTCCATCGGGTACTGCTTACGCCATTCGTCAATCTGCTGAAGCCAGTCGACGTGCTCCCGGGTGTCAACAATCTTGAGCATCGCTTCAAGCACGGCCTTGACGTCGCCAACGATAGGCACATCCACGCGGACGTTCTTTCCGATTTCCGCGGGGTCGAGGTCGATATGAATAATTTTGGCATGCGGCGCGAAAGCGCTTATCTTGCCCGTCACCCTGTCGTCGAATCTCATACCAACGGCGACAAGGAGGTCGGTGCTGTCAATCGCCTTGTTGGCGTACCCGGAGCCGTGCATGCCGGCCATGCCCAGGCTCAGCACGTGGTCTTCCGGAAAGCAGCCGATGCCCAGCAGCGTGGTGATAACCGGTATCTGAGCGCTTTCGGCGAACTTTAGAAGTTCCGCGCTGGCGCCGGAGATGATGACGCCGCGCCCGGCGATAATCAGCGGGCGGCGGGACTCGTTTATCAGTTTGGCCGCGTTCTTGAGCTGGGTGGGGTGGCCGCGGGTGGGTATTTTATAGCCGGCCAGCTTTACTTCGCCGGGAGGGATGACGTACTCCGCCTGCTCCAGCTGTACGTCCCGGGGGAGGTCGATAAGCACGGGACCGGGACGGCCGGTGCGGGCGATATAAAAAGCCTCCCTGAACACAGCCGCGAGGTCGGCGGTAGACGTGACCTGGTAGCTGTGCTTGGTGATGGGCAGGGTAATACCGGTGATATCTATTTCCTGGAAGGCGTCCTTACCGATGAAGGGCGTGGCGACCTGCCCGGTGAGGGCTATTATCGGCACAGAGTCCATGAAAGCGTTGGCGATGCCGGTCACCAGGTTGGTGGCGCCGGGTCCGGAGGTCGCCATGCAGACGCCGACCTTGCCGGTAGCGCGCGCGTAGCCGTCGGCGGCGTGGGCAGCGCCCTGCTCGTGGCGGACGAGAACGTGCCGCAGCTGCGGGTACTGGGGAAGGGTATCGTAAAAGGGCAGCAGGACGCCGCCGGGGAAGCCGAACATGACGTCGACGCCCTCGGCGATAAGACTTTCACATATTATCTGGGCACCTGTTTTTTTCATGGGTCGACTCCTTTATCGTTCAAAGACCGCGCCGGTGCTGGCCGAGGACACCTTCTCGATATAGCGGCTAAGGTAGCCGGTCTTTATCTTCGGCTCGAAGGCGGGCAGCTTTTTCAGGCGGTCGGAAATTTCTTGGTCACTCAACTCGATATCAAGTCTATTGCCGGGGATATTTATGCTGATGATGTCCCCCTCTTCTACCGCGGCGATAGGACCGCGCGCGGCCGCCTCCGGAGAGACGTGGCCGATAGACGCGCCGCGGGTAGCCCCGGAAAAGCGGCCGTCGGTAATCAGCGCTACCTCTTTATCCAGACCGGCGCCGGTAATCAGAGACGTGGGCGTGAGCATCTCGCGCATACCCGGACCGCCCCGGGGTCCTTCATAGCGTATGACCAGCACGTCGCCGGACTTAATCTTTTTATCCAGTATGGCGCGTGTTGCCTCCTCCTCGGAGTCGAAGACGCGGGCGGGGCCCTTGTGCACCATCATCTCCGGAGCGACCGCCGCCCTTTTTACCACCGCCCCCTCCGGAGCCAGATTGCCGAAAAGCAGCGCCAGGCCGCCGGTGGGAGAATGGGCGGTCTCGATTGAGCGAATGACCTCCTTATCCAGCGTCTTTACGCCGGCAAGGTTCTCGCCTACCGTCTTGCCCGTAACCGTGTTCGAATTAAGTTTCAGAAGCCCCTTGAGCTCGCCCATAACCGCCTGGATGCCCCCCGCCCTGTCCAGGTCCTCGATGTGGTGGGGCCCGGAGGGGCGCAGCGAGCAGAGATAAGGCGTGCGCCGCGAGATTTCGTTGACCGTCGCCAGGTTAAAGTCAACGCCGGCCTCGTTGGCGATAGCCATCAGGTGCAGGACGGAGTTGGTGCTGCCGCCCAGCGCCATATCCACCGTAAAAGCGTTAAAAAGGGAGTCGGCGTTGATTATCTCACGCGGCCGGGTATCTGCTTCAAGCAACTTCAGCACCTGCTCTCCAGCGCGGCGGGCCAGAGCGCGGCGGCGGGCATCGACGGCGGGGATGGTACCGTTGCCCGGCAGTCCCATGCCGAGGGCTTCCGTAAGGCAGTTCATCGTGTTGGCGGTGAACATGCCGGCGCAACTGCCGCAGCCGGGGCAGGCAAGCTGCTCAAGGCGCACCAGCTCCGCCTCCGACATCTTGCCGGCGGACACGGCGCCCACGGCTTCAAAAACTGTATTAACGTCTATCTTTTTCCCGTCCATATAGCCGGCCAGCATCGGGCCGCCGCTGACAAAGATAGCGGGCAGGTTCAGCCGGACGGCGGCCATCAGCATACCGGGGATAATCTTATCGCAGTTGGGGATAAAGACCAGCGCGTCGAAGGCATGCGCCTCCGCCATTATCTCCACGGAGTCGGCGATAAGCTCGCGACTGGGCAGGCTATACTTCATGCCGGCGTGGTTCATGGCGATGCCGTCGCAGACGGCGATGGTATTGAACTCAAAGGGGACGCCGCCGGCGGCGCGCACGCCTTCAATTACCGCGGCGGAAATCTCGCGCAGGTGAATGTGGCCGGGCACGACATCTGTAAAGCTGTTGACCACGCCGATGAACGGCCGGTCCATGTCCTCCGGCGAGCAGCCCAGCGCGTAGAGCAAGGAGCGGTGGGGCGCTCTTTCGATACCCTTTTTCGCCGCGTCGCTTTTCATTTTTCGATCCCTCTCAGTGCCACTAAAAAAATAACCGTCTTTCTAGACGGACTTGAAATGGATTTTTTGGCTTGAAGCCCGTATTTAAAGATAACATTTGTTTGTATCTGATGTCAAGGTAAGGGGGATGGAAACGTCAGAGTGTAAACCAAGACCTTTAAAAACTAAACAGTGCAATAAAGACGCAGAGGTAAGGAAAAAGGATTGGATTACTTCGTTTCACCCGGAATGACGCCGTCACCTGCACTGCTCGTCTTCTATTTTCTTTATCTTCTCAATACGGGGGATGTGGCGGCCGCCTTCGAACTCCGTTGCAAGGAAGTCCTCGACGATAACCTTCGCCTGCGTCATGTTTTCCTCGGCGGCGAGGCAGCATATCTGGGCGTCGTTATGCAGTCGGGCGCGGTGGGCGGTAAAGACGTCATAGCACTGGGCGGCGCGTATGCCGCGGACTTTATTCGCCGCGATGCACATGCCGATGCCCGTGCCGCAGATGAGTATACCCCGCTCGTATTCCCCGCGCGCCACTGCCATCGCCACCTGGACCGCTATATCCGGGTAGTCTACTGCTTCTTCCGTATAGCAGCCGAAATCGTGGTAGGTGTGGCCGGCGGCCTTAAGAATTTCAATAACGTGTTTCTTGAGCTCGCAGCCGTGATGGTCGCTGCCGATTGCAATGCGCACAGAACTATCCTCCCGTTTGAGTATTTTCGGCTTCCGCCGGACCGTGGAACAGGCGCAGTGTCTCGCGGATTTCCAGCCAGGAGATGCGGCCCTGCCGGATGAGCTGCGGCGGGCTGGCAGTCAGGTCTACAATTGTAGAAAGCTCGCGAGTTTTCAGTGTGCCCTGGTCGAGGACGAGGGCGACCTCCCCCATGCCTTCGCCGAGTTGCGCCCTGACCTCGTCGATGGAGTATGCGCCCTGCCTGCCGCTCAGGTTGGCGCTGGTCGCCGTCAGGGGACGCTCCGTCATTTCAGCCAGCGCCAATATTATCTTGTTGTCCGGTATGCGGATGCCCACCGTATCGAGTCCCGCCACTAGCATCGGGGGAACGACATCCTTTTTCCTGAGCACGAGGGTAAGTCCGCCGGGGAGGTAGCGCTCCGCCAGGTACCTGGCGATATCGGTGACGAAGGCGTATTTTTCCGCTTCGTCCATGGAGCTGACGGCGATATGTATGGGGTTGGAATAGACCCGCCCTTTCAGGTGAAAGACCTTCGCCACGGCGCGCGGGTCAAGGGCGTTGACGGAAAAAGCGTAGCCGGTATCGGTGGGACAGACGATTACCTCGCCGCGGTCGAGCAACTTAGCGGCGCGTTCAAGAACTTTTACATCGGGACTGGCAGCATCAACCTTTTCTATCTTCGTCTTCATCTTATCCCCCTTCGACTGGCTCAGGACAGGCCAAGCGGAGCGTTAGGGAACACATTAAGACGTAAATCCGACTTTTCCCCCGACATCATTCTAGCGTATCCGGCGGCCGCAATCATAGCGGCATTATCCGTGCAGAGGGACAATTTAGGAAAAAAAACTTTTATCCCCTGTTTCCCGCAGGCTTCGGTGAAAGCCTGGCGGAGCCGGCTGTTGGCGGAAACGCCGCCGGTCACGCTGATAGTGGTAACGTTCTTTTCCTGCGCCGCGCGAACGGTCTTGGCGACCAGCACATCGACAATGGCTTCCTGGAAGCTCGCGGCGATATCGGCGAGGGGCAGGGACTCACCGCGGGCGAGGCTGTCCCGGAACATGTTCACCACCGCCGTCTTGAGCCCGCTGAAGGAAAAATCGTATGTTCTGGAGCCTATCATGGGGCGGGGAAATTTAAAAGCTCCGGGATTGCCCTGTTTCGACAGCCTATCGATGACCGGCCCGCCGGGAAAGTCCAGTCCCAGGAACTTGGCGACCTTATCGAAGGCCTCGCCGGCGGCATCGTCGAGCGTCGCCCCGAGTACCTCATAACGGCACGGCCCGCTGACGTAGAGCAGCATGTTGTGCCCGCCGGAGACGGTCAGGCATACGTGCGGGAAAGGCATTTCCGGGTGCGAAAGCAGGTTGGCGAAGATATGCCCCTCGATATGGTGCACGCCGATGAGGGGAAGTCCCCGGGAGTAGCTTATCGACTTGGCGGCGGCGACCCCTACCATCAGGCAACCGACCAGTCCCTGACGGGAGGTTACGGCGACCGCCTCCACATCATCGAGAGTTTTATCAGCCGTATCCAGGGCTTCTTTAATAACATAGCCGATTAGCTCGGTATGGCGCCGCGCGGCTATCTCCGGCACCACGCCGCCATATTTCTTAAGCAGGTCTAGCTGCGTGGATATAGCACTGGACAACACATTCCTGCCGTCGGCGACCAGTGCCGCGGCGGTCTCGTCGCAGGATGTCTCAATGCCCAGAACCAGCATATCTATTTTTTGCTCGCGGAATATTTGTTCACGAACACCTTCGCGGTCGATTCTTTCAAGTACAGCGGCGTGAGCGAGAGGGCGTCGTCACTACGGCCATGAGAAAGCCTTTCTAAAGCCAGTGTGGCGACTGCGGCGCCGGAGGGTAACACTTCGAGGGCTTTAAACTTTTTCCCGGAACGCTGCTCGAGCTTCCGGGCGTATTTTTGCGCCTGAATACCCGCCAGGACCGCCCGGCCCGTTATCAGCTCTGAAAGCCCTTCTATATCACCCGTATAGTAATCCCCGATTCGTTCCACGGTGTCGTTAACGACACGATACAGACCGGCGTATACGGCGTCGCCGACGCCCACGGATATAACCGGACAGATAAGATTGGCCGCATGCCTTGCGGAATAAGCCAGAGCGGCAAGAGTAGGCACGCCGCAGACCGGCTTTCCCGCGCTGAAAGCCAGCATCTTGCCCACAGTTACACCCACCCTGATGCCCGTCCACGAGCCGGGCCCCAGCCCCACCCCTATTCCCTCCACCTGCCCCAGCGCGAGACCCGCGCTTTTCAGGGTGGTATCTATGTTATCGACAATCTGCTCGAGGGAATCCGTCTTTGCCGGGAAGGACCTGTCCGCCAGGACGCGTGAACCATCCACCACGCCCACGGCGTTGACGTAACCGGAGGTGTCTATGCCGAGAACAATCATGATTCCTGCAACTCTTCGAAGAGGCCGGCGTACCTGCTGCCGGTCATCGAAAAAACGATACGCCGCTTACGGGCGGACAGTATATCAAACCGGACTTTCAGGAAGCGCCGGGGGAGGAGTGATAAAATTTTTTCCGCCCACTCGATAATCATTACGCCGGAAGCCGCACGCTGGAGGTAGTCCGCGATGCCCAGCTCGACGCCGTCCGCCTCGGCGCCTATCCGGTAAAGGTCGATGTGAAAAACGGGCAGACGGCCGCTGTACTCATTCACCAGAACGAAGGTGGGACTGTTGACCTGCTTGAGGGGTACGCCAAGTCCCGCGCAGATGCTACGGGTAAGCAGGGTCTTACCGCAGCCCAATTCGCCGATTAAAGCCACGACGCTGCCGGCGGAAAGGTGCCTGGACAGCTTTTTACCCAGGGCGGAGGTCTGGGCCGGACTGCCGCTTGTACACACAAGGTCCATGTATCTTAAGTATAGCAGAATTTACCATAAACCGGATACAAAAACGGGTGAAAATCAAGTAACAAATAGTAAGTGAACAGGCCCCAAAGGAAAGGTAAATGAGCATCAATATCAGGGTTCTGTTTGCTTTTAGTTGTCGGTGCCAACCTCACCCCTGTATCCCCTCTCCAGCCAGAGGCATTGGTAATAATCCGCAGATATTTATGGCTGGAAAGGGGAGTCAAGAAGAGAGGGGGCTTCGCCCCCTCTCAAATTATCTCCCCCTCTCAAACAAGCTAAGATATCAACATTGAATGTGAACCTGTTTGAGAGGGGGACAAAGGGGGTGAGCATTAGAAATCAACCATATGCAAACAGAACCAATATCAGCACTTATTGGAAAAAGGAGAAGCGCTGTGATATCATTTAAAGCTGGCGAAAGCAATGAAGAAGTCCGTTTCCATCATCATACCCACCTACAACGAGCGGGAGAATATCACTCCGCTCGTGGAACGCATAGACGGCGCGATGAACAGCCAGGACTACGAAGTGGTTTTCGTCGACGACGACAGCAAAGACGGCACCGCCGAGCTTATCGATAGCCTGTCCGGCAAATACCCGGTGCGCGTCCTGGTGCGTAAAGACGAGCGCGGACTGGCCACGGCGGTCATCCACGGAATCGAGCACAGCGAAGGCGATATTATCGTGGTCATGGACGCCGACCTCCAGCACCCACCGGAGGTCATCCCCGAGCTACTGAAGAAAACGGAGAACGGCGCCGATATCGCTATCGGAAGCCGGTACGTCGAGGGAGGAGGCATGAAGGGGTGGGGGCTGACGCGCCGGGTAATATCGGCGGGAGCGATAATCCTCGCCCACCTGCTGCTGCCCACGACCAGAATGGTCAGAGACCCGATGTCCGGGTTTTTCGCGTTCAAGCGCGCCGGACTGGAACATGCCTGTCTCAGACCGAAGGGGTACAAGATACTCCTCGAGATACTCATGGAAGGTGATTTCCACAGCGCGGCGGAAGTACCTTACCTGTTCGCCAACCGCAGCGGCGGGGAAAGCAAACTGAACGCGAAGCAGCAAATCGAGTACCTGAAACATCTCTCCAGCCTCATGTGGCGCAAGGGCGAGTACCTCAGGTTCCTGAAGTTCTGCCTGGTGGGTTTGAGCGGGGTGGGAGTCAACATGGGGCTGCTCTGGCTTTTCCACGAAGTGGTCGGCCTGTACCTGCTGCTGTCATCCGCGATAGCCATAGAGACCTCGATAATCACCAACTTTGTCCTGAATAACTTTTTTACCTTTCGCCAGCGCAACCAGCCCGGGGCCAGGGCTTTCTTAACCCGGCTGGGCAAATTCAACCTGATAAGCCTCGCCGGACTGGGCATCAACCTGGGAGTGCTCTGGGTGTTCACCGAGGTCTTCGGCGTTTTCTACATGCTGTCCAACCTCATCGGCATAGCCGTGGCTTTTTTCTGGAACTATCTGGTCAACACCTGGTGGACCTGGAAATAGGGCTTTACCGGGCGTTCTCCAACGCCGTCACTTCGCCGGTCTGTTTCTTCACCTTTTGGCCGTATTCATTTATCAGTATCGCCGCCAGTACGATGATATCGATGTAGAAGAAATAGCCCCACAGGCTGCGCCAGGCGAAGAAAAGCGGCAGGACGGACAGCGCCGGAGCGGCATCCGGGTAGCGGCGGCAGTTGAAGTAATACCAGACCAGCGCTAGGGCAAAAACAACGAGCTCCGTTATAGCGAACGGCAGCGACGATTGCGCGTCGATGACCCCGCCGGTGACGAAAGTAATTATGCCTACTCCCAGGGGGAACATATTGTCCGCCACCGGGGCGAATACCGAGGACAGCCACAGCGAAGCGTCGGCGGCAAAAAACCAGGCATTCGCCGCGATAAAGACCCCGCAGATAATCCCTAATGCCCCCAGCGCCCTACGATCACCCATCGTGCGCAGGACGACGATGAGATAAAAAGGCAGGAAGAACCAGGTAATCTGCTTGGTCGCTACAACGATGGCCATAAAAACGGCGGACACCCACAGGTTCCTCCGGTACAGCACCCACGCCAGCAGGAGAAACGGGAAATAGACCAGTCCCGTTTCGCCGGCGGCAAGGGAGTTCCAGATTTCCACGCTGGCGATAAGGGCCGCGATGAAGAGCAGCCGGTATTCGGAGGGGACCTTGAGTATGACGTATAGCAGCGCCAATACCAGAAAAATCAGGTAAACCAGGCGCAAATCATTGATACCCATCCAAATGAAAGGCGCCGGCAGCAGGAAAGAGCCGGCGGGGTAATTGAACTTGGACTCCAGTTCCGGGGGGATATGGGAAGGGTCCTTCATCGCGTCCTGCCAGAGCGCCTCGAGCTGGGCAGAGGACGGGTAGGGAAAGATACTGGCGAACCTGCCCTCTCTCAGCGGCGTGAGTTTCTCCGAGTCGCTGTGAAACTCCATCGTGGCGGTGACGATATTCGCCTCCGCGTACGGGTTTTTCCCGTTTAAGAGATTTTCAGCCGCCTGGTGGGAAAGCGCGGTGGCATCGTTATAGCCGTAGATATTTTGCATGGATGTCATGAGGCGGGATATTTCACCCTCCGGGTTATTGGCTTTTATAGCCGAAAGGCCGATAGTCGTAGCCAGCACCAGGACCAGCGCCCCGACGATGACGAAAACGATGGCAATAACCATGGCGGCGGGCTTGAGCCAGCGCATGCGGTCGGCGAGATATATATCCACGTCCGGTGATGCAATCGTCAGCAGGACGGCGAGAAACAGCAGCCAGAAAACCGAGCCGGATATGTAAAAAAAGGGGCTGACCAGTACGAAGCCAATAGCGGAAAGCGTGGAGGCGATAATCTTAAATAAAAGAGCGATGAAAAACAGGTTGAGCCTGGGGGTGGAAGCCCTGAAAAAACTGCTCATCAATCAACAAGTATCCGCTTGTCCCTTGATTAGAATTCTGGTAACATTTTTATAACTATAACTCCCTAAGGTAAAAAAGACAATACAACGTTATCTGGAGTCGGGGCGGAGTTGCGGGAAAAGGGACTGTTATGGTAAATTATTCTATGGATAACGAAAAAAGCATCGCCCACCCCGACGAAAGCCGCCGCGTATCCACCACCGACGACATCGAAGTATCCACCTACCTTGAGATTGCCAGGGAAATCGGCGGCCAGCAGCCTGCCGTCACCGAAGAGGCCGTCTCTGGCGCCGAACGGGAAGCCATTATCGTACTGGACTTCGGGTCGCAATACAACATGAACATCGCCCGGCGCGTGCGGGAAGCCCAGGTCTATTGCGAGCTTTTGCCCCACGATACCCCCTGGGAAAAAATAGCCCCGCTGAATCCCAAAGGATTTATCCTCTCCGGCGGACCCGCCAGTGTTTATGAAAAGAACGCCCCCCTCGCCCCCGCCTACGTTTACGAAAGCGGCCTACCGGTGCTGGGCATCTGCTACGGTATGCAGGTCGTCGCCAAGCAGCTCGGCGGGCAGGTTACGCCGGGCACCAGGCGGGAGTACGGCCATGCCGTCCTGCACTTGAGCGACATGGACTCGCCCCTGTTCGCCGGTCTTCCGGAATCGACGACAGTCTGGATGAGCCACGGCGATAAGATAGAAGAGATGCCGCCGGGGTTTAAAGCCCTTGCCTACACGGAAAACTCTCCCTATGCCGTCATCGGCAACAGTAAAAACATCTTCGGGCTCCAGTTCCACCCGGAGGTAGCGCACACCCCGGAAGGAAAGACCATCCTGCGTAACTTTGTCTATAAGGTCTGCGGCTGTAAAGGCAACTGGACCATCGGACACTTTGTCAGCGAAAGCATGGAGCGCATCCGGGAGCAGGTCGGCAACGGGAGGGTCATCAACGCCCTGTCGGGAGGTGTGGACTCCTCGGTGGTGGCGACGCTCATCCACCGGGCTATCGGCGACCAGCTTACGTGCATCTTCGTCAATAACGGGCTGCTGCGCCGCGAGGAGGTCGAGCGGAACCTGAAAGTCTTTAAAAACAACCTGGGGATGAACATTATCTATGTCGATGCTACCGACCGTTTTCTCGACAGGCTCAAAGGCGTTACCGACCCCGAGGAGAAGCGCAAGATAATCGGCGAGGAGTTCATCAGGGTCTTCGAGGACGAAGCCAGCAAAATCGGCAGGGTGGACTTCCTGGCGCAGGGCACGCTCTACCCCGACGTTATCGAGAGCGTTTCGTCCGTGAGCACCGTCTCCGCCAAAATAAAGTCGCACCACAACGTCGGCGGCCTGCCCGCCCAGATGACACTGAAACTGCTCGAGCCCTTGCGCTTACTCTTTAAAGACGAAGTGAGGCAGGTGGGCGCGGAGCTCGGTCTGCCGGAAGAAATGGTCTGGCGGCAGCCTTTCCCCGGTCCGGGCCTGGCCATCAGGTGCATCGGGGAGGTGACAAAAGAAAAGCTGGAGATACTGCGCAGTGCGGACTTCATCCTGATGAACGAGATAAAGAAGGCCAAGCTGTACCGGCAGCTCTGGCAGAGCTTCATGGTGCTGACCGACGTGCGGTCGGTGGGGGTGATGGGGGACTTCCGGACGTACGGCTACCTGGCGGCGATAAGGGCGGTAACGAGCGAGGACGCCATGACGGCGGACTGGGCGCGCCTGCCGTACGATTTGCTGGCCAGAATATCCAACCGGATAGTCAACGAGGTGGACGGGATAAACCGGGTGGTCTACGACATAACTTCCAAGCCGCCCAGCACCATTGAGTGGGAGTAGAGAAAGGGGTGTTTAAGAGGGGCGAAGCCCCTCTTACAAATCTCCCCCCTCTCCTTTGAAGGAGAGGGGGACACAGGGGGTGAGGTTGACAAAAACCTCAGGAGGTGAAGGGCAGTGAAGAATAAAGCAATCCGGGGGATATTCTGGGCCATGGTGGGGGTTTTCGTCATTATAATACTTAGCATGTTTGTTCTCGTTCCCATCCTCGGAAGGACCACCGGGGATTCTCCGCTGCGTTTTAGCTTCTTCGTCGTCATGCCGATTTTCTTCGGCCTGGGCGTAGCCTTACTCGTGCTGACGATAAGGAAACAAGAGCCCGGTACACTCAAGAAGTTCCTGCTAGTAACCGGGGCCTCCGCTACAGGTTTATTTGTATTTGTGCTCCTGCATAATGCCCTTACCGCTTTACTTATTTATTCTTTTCATTTCGCCGAAGATTTTGATGAGCCGGTCTTTTTTATCATCGCGACAATTGTCTGTCCGCTGGGCTTCCTGGTCGGGGCCATTGGGACCATTATATTGGGCATGAGAAATAAGCCAAACGCTTCAGCGGGAACGTCTTAAGGGGGTGAATTAAATCAAAACCCTCGTCATTGGCAAAGGCGCGCGGGAACACACGCTGGCCTGGAAAATCGCGCAGAGTCCTCACGCCAAAGAGGTCTACGCGGCGCCGGGCAATGCCGGAACAGCCGGGATAGCCTATAACGTAGACGTAAAAGCCGAGGACAGCGAAGGGCTGCTAAAGTTTGCTCAAGAGAACCATATCGACCTCACCGTGGTCGGGCCGGAGCAACCCCTGGCTAATGGTATTGTCGACCTTTTCAATAAAAACGGGAAAGCCATCTTCGGGCCGGCGCAGAAAGCCGCCGAAATAGAATCGAGCAAGGTCTTCGCCAAAGACCTGATGCAGCGGCACGGCATTCCCTGCGCCGCCAGCCGGACTTTCTCCGATATAAACGAAGCCAGAAATTATGTCAAGAGTCAAAAACCCCCTATCGTCCTTAAAGCCGACGGTCTGGCGGAGGGAAAAGGGGTGATTATTGCAGAATCGGTGCAGGCCGCCGAAGAAACTCTGGACGAAATGATGAGCGCCGGAAAGTTCGGGGAGGCAGGGAAGAGGGTGGTCGTGGAAGAGCACCTGGTCGGGAGGGAGATGAGCTACTTCGTCTTCACCGATGGTAGGAACGTAGCGCCTACCGTACCCGCCTGCGATTATAAGCGCATCTACGACGGCAACCGGGGGCCCAACACGGGCGGCATGGGCAGCTACAGCCCACCGGAGTTCTATAACGACCTCCTCGGCGGCATCATCATCAAGACCATCATGGAGCCGGTCGTCCTGGCACTGGCGGACGAAGGCCGCGCCTATAAAGGCGCTCTCTACGGAGGCCTGATGATTACCGGAAACGCGCCTAAAGTAATCGAGTTCAACGCGCGCCTCGGCGACCCCGAGACGCAGGTAGTCCTGCCCAGACTAAAGACCGACCTCGTCGATATCATGCTGGCGGTACTGGACAACAGGCTGGACAAAATCAAGATAGAGTTCGATAATAGTGCCTGCGTGGGCGTGGTCATGGCGTCCGGCGGGTACCCGGGCAGCTATAAGACCGGCTTCCCCGTTAGCGGACTGGATGAGCTGGATAATGATATCCTGGTCTTCCACGCCGGGACGAAGTCGGGGGAAAAGGGGCAGGTCCTTACCGGCGGCGGGCGGGTGCTGACCGTGGTGGCTAAAGGCAACGACCTTGCCGAGGCCCGTAAAAAAGTATATAACAACATCGGCAGAGTAAAGTTTGAAGGCGCTTATTACCGCAGGGATATAGCTGATATTAAATAACGAATGGGACAGGTGAATGGTATGAAACAGTCAGTTGTCGGGGTGGTGATGTGTTCAATATATGACGAC
>CAYTZI010000013.1:0-22916 GCA_964442335.1 uncultured Dehalococcoidaceae bacterium
TGTCAACGGAGAGGGAGAACAAGAGGGAGAGGTTATCCCCTCTTTCTTTCCTCTTTACACGGCGCTCGTGCGGAACCGCCAGACGGCGATAACCCCGAAGATTACCATAAACCCCGCCAGCGCCAGCATCTCCGGCACCGCCGCCCCGAAGTCCGCCCCGTACAGCATCAGCTTGTTGAACCCAATGGTTGCCCACGCGTGCGGTGAAATCTTGGCGATATTCTGGAGCCAGTCCGGGTACAGGAACAGCGGCCACCAGCAGCCTCCCAGCGGCGCCAGCACCAGCGACGTAACGACCGCCATGGAACTCGCGCTGCGCGGCGTCCGCGCGAACGTGGCCAGCATCACGGCGAAGGCGGACGATAGCAGCACCATCAGCAAAGACAGAATGATAACCCCCGCCGGCGATAACCCCAGGTCCACTTTGAACGCCAGGATGCCCACCACCCAGAATATCGCTATCTGCACCAGCCCCTTGATGGCGGAGCCGGTAAAGATGCCCCCCAGCACGGAATACTTTTTTACCGACGTTGACAGCAGCCTTTCCAGCGTATGGTTCTGCCGCTCGCGCACGATTGCCTCCGACCCCAGCGCCGCCGCGAAGAAGACAAACATCACCAGGTAGCCCGGTATGACGTAGTTGGACGGGTTTTCCGCCTCCACTTCCCCCACCTTCTCCGGAAGGAAGGTTATCAGCGAAGCCCCCGCCCCCTGCCCCCCGGTGGACATTATTTCCGCCAGCTTCTCCTGCACGTATCCTTCTATCTCCGTCGGTTGAAGGAGCCCGTTCTGCACCAGCAGCGCCACGCTGGATTTAATGACCGCCACGCTGGCGTTAATCTCCGACGCTATGGCTCCGGCGATGCCGTTGAGGGCGGTCCTGATATTGATGTTGCCGGCGTCGGCGAAGACCTCCAGGCTTGCCTTTTTCCCTTCCATCAGGGCCTGCGTGAAATCGGCCGGGAAAGCCACAAACCCGGCGAGCTCGCCGTCTTCGACCGCCTGCCGGTCGGCGTCGTAGTCCTTGTCCCGGATAATCACCGGCTGCCCCGGCTCCAGGAGGGTCTCGTTCTGCGTCACCATGGCGGCTATTACCTGCTGGCTTATTCCGCCGGCCCCCTCGCGGGTGAGCAGGTGCAGTTCCAGCCGGGTGTCCTCGCCGCCGGCCCCCTTCAGCAGAACGCTGAACATGATGATGAAGAGGAACGGGAAAACGATGAAAAAGAACACCGAGGCGCGGTCCCTGGTGAAAATCTTCAGGTCCTTCATGGCGATGAACCAGATGTGCCTTAAGCTTTTCATCGTTTCCTATTTACCCCCCGGCACCGCTTTGAACAGGAGCCGGCTGATGATGAGTCCCGCCACCGCCACCCCGGCGAATATCACCAGGGCCATGACGGTATCGCCCAGATTGCCTCCCTCGGCAATCACCGTCCTGAGGGCATTATTGGCGTAGGTGTTGATGGATATCTTGCTCATCGTACCGAGCACCGACCCCTCCGGTATCTCGAAGAACGTGCCCCCCAGCATGACCATGACCATCGTGAAGACCACCCCT
This sequence comes from uncultured Dehalococcoidaceae bacterium, assembly GCA_964442335.1. GTDB lineage: Bacteria > Chloroflexota > Dehalococcoidia > Dehalococcoidales > RBG-16-60-22 > JBFYTX01. Next base: position 1,559 of record CAYTZI010000013.1, read on the forward strand.
ATCCAGGTCGCCGCGTCCGGCGTCCGCGATACCGATGCTATAATCATGCCCAACGCCGCCGCGGCGGCGGTAAAGATTAACACGATAAACAGCGATTCCACGAAACTGGCGGGCGTGAACATCTGAAAGACCGCGTAAGCCAGCGAGAAAAGGACCACCGTCTGCACGAAGCCGCGGGCCACCGAAGCCAGGTATTTGCCGAAGAACAGCTCTCCCGCCGTGAGCCGCGTGGTGAGCAGTCTCTCCAGCGTCCCTTTGCGCCGCTCCTCGACGATAACCTGCGAGCTTACCGTCAGCGCGAAGAGGACGTACATGGTGACGATGCCCGGCAGGTACTGGTTTATGAGGTCGCCGGTGCCCCCCACCACCTCCTCTTTTACGCTCAATGTAGGGTTATCGCGTTCCGCCCCGAGCGTGCCCGCCACGACCGAATCTATTTCACCCTCCGGTATGCCCGTCCCTTCCAGGAAGCTTTTCACCTGGCTGCTGACGCGGAAGTCGATGTTCATATCTTCGGCGACGCTTCTGATGATGCTGGCTAGTATCTGCCCTTCCTGCCCGCCGTTGCCCCTTTGTTTAAATATGGCTTCCGCCGGCCGGCCTTCCGCCAGCGCCTCCGAGAACCCGGGCGGGATAAAGAGTACCAGGAGGAGGTCGGACCTTTCGAGCTTGGCGTCGGCCTCGGAAGCCGTCAGCAGCTCGACTTTTATGCCGTTGATGTCATCGAGGCGCTCGATAAGCAGGGTGGAGTAGGCGCCGTTGTCTTCGTTGACGATGGACGCCGTGGCTGTAAACAGCGTCGAGCCTCCGAAGGCGCCGTATATCAGGGCGAAGGTGACTACCGGCAGGAGCAGGCTGAAAGCGAGGTCGCCCTTGTCCTGCAGGTACAGACGCACCTCATTGAGTGTTATCAGTAAGGCTCTTTTCATATCTTGCTCAGTCGCGCAGGCTGCGCCCCGTCAGCTTTAGAAAGACGTCTTCCAGCGTCACCTGCTCCGGCGACCCTATTTGCGATTTCAGGTTGTAGGCCGTGTCGTTGGCGATTATCTTGCCGCCGTCCATGACGGCGATGCGGTCGCAGAGGCGGTCGGCCTCTTCCATGTAGTGCGTGGTGTAGAGAATGGTCATGCCCCTTTCCTGGAGCCCGTTTATGTTTTCATAGATGTTGTACCGGGACTGCGGGTCGATGCCGACCGTCGGTTCGTCGAGGAACAGCATCTGCGGTTTCCCCATGAGGGCGATGGCGAGGTTGATGCGGCGTTTCATGCCTCCGGAGAACTTGGCTACTTTTCCTTTGGCCCTCTCCTCTAGTCCCATGAGCTCGAGGTTGGTCATGGCCTGCTCGCGGGCTTCTTTGCCGTTGAGCCCTGACATCCGCCCGAAGAATATCATATTGTCGATGGCGGAGAGGTCTTCGTAAAGGGCGAGTTCCTGCGGGCAGACGCCGATGATGGCGCGGACGTTGTCGGGTTCTTTCTTCACGGAGTGCCCGCCGATGGTGATTTCGCCATTGTCGGCCTCGAGGACGGTGGAGAGCATTCTGATGGTGGTTGTCTTGCCGGCGCCGTTGGGCCCGAGCAGCCCGAATATTTCACCTTTGTTGATGGATAAGGATACCCCGTTGACGGCTTTGAAGTCGCCGAAGCTTTTATGGAGGTCTTCAACGACCAGGAATTCCTCAGTCATGGCCTTGCCCCCGCTTTCTCCGAAGGGAAAAATGTAAAAATTAATCCATTATATACCTAGAGAAACGAGGTTTACAATACTCTTTCAGGTGTGACCTATCCCCCTGACCCCCTTCCCTTGGGATTAAGGGAAGGGGGAATAAAAAAAGAGGGGCTTTGCCCCTCTTAAAAACTCTAACTCAGACTCGAATCTTTGTTTTTCGTCAAATGTGATATGATAACAATAATAAAATCGGTTGATAAACAAATGATATGAAAGCATATGTCGGCGTAACCGATTACGATTGGTTTGATTTGCTAAGAGGTCTGCCCAAACTTGAAGAAGTAAACTTCTGGCAACCCGGCGGTAACAGAATTTTTAAGATCTTAGAGCCAGGCGATATTTTTTTGTTTAAGTTACATTATCCTTATAATAAAATTGCTGGTGGTGGAATATTTGCCTATTCAACTCTTCTTCCTATAAGTTTAGCATGGGAAACCTTTAAAGAGAAAAACGGTGCCAAGAGCCTAATAGAAATGCGTCGACGTGTTGGAAGACTTAGACGCCAAATAGATAATCCACTAATTGATTACACTATAGGTTGTATCCTGCTTGAACAACCATTCTTTCTTCCAGAAAGACAATGGATCACTATTGACTGGAAAGCTAGTATTGTTCAAGGGAAAGCGTATGACCTTTCAGCAGAGCCTGGACGTTCAATATGGAAACAATTACATATAAATACGCTTCTTGCTTCCATTGATTACAAAGAATCAATTGTATCCGGGGTACGAGAGGAACGAGCAAGATACGGTAAACCAGTAACAATTTTCCCAAGGCTCGGACAAGGGTCATTTCGTGTCTTAGTAACAGATGCTTATGAACGTCGATGTGCGGTAACAAATGAAAGGACTCTTCCCGCACTTGATGCCGCGCACATTAAGCCATATTCAGAATCTGGGCTACATGTTGTCAGCAATGGCATCTTGCTGAGACGTGATTTACACGCCCTTTTTGATGAGGGCTATGTTACAGTTACTCCATCCATGAAATTTGAAGTTAGTCGTAGAATAAAAGAAGAATATGAAAACGGTAGAGACTATTATCGCCTTCAAGGTACAGAACTACGGGTACCCCTAAATCCAGCGAACCGTCCATTACAGGAATACATCAAGTGGCATAATGAAAATAAATATAGAGGATAATATTTGGCATTCCCCTCATCCCCCCCCCAATAAACCCCGAAGCCCCCGTTTCCGGGGGCCTCGTCTAACTGCTAACAGCTAATCGCTAATTGCTATAAGCTAACAGCTATAAGCTAATAGCTAATCGTTATAAGCTAATCACGGCCACAGCACCTTCGCCACGTCCTCCATGCCGAGGTCGATAAGCGCCTGCTTGCTCGGCTTGCAGGTCTCGGGGTCCCAGCCTATCGCCTGGAGGTACTCGTCGAAGTGCTCGTGAGTGTCAACCGTTATCCCCTTCCGGGGGCCCACTTCCTTCGGCGGTATGCCCATCATCCGGTCCGGGAACTTCCACGGCATCTTTATCCCCTCGCGGATGTTAAAGGCCTGCCGCATCGTCTCCACGCGTATCCCCGTGTTGACAAGCTCTTCCTTGGTGACGTCCCATCCCGGGATGACCTGTAACGCCTCGACGAGGTCGGCAATCTGGCCGTACGCGTCCCCGATGACTATCATGCAGACCCCGGACGCGTTGTATACCTGCGTCAGGGCGCTGCCTATCTTGTGCGGCTCGCCGCGCCCCTTGAGAGACATGCGGTCGAACTCGGGCATGGCATCGGGCGGGAAAGGACCCTCGCCCCCCTGGGTGTGCCGCGCCGGCGTCGGCGAAGTCCCGTACCCGATGGTGAACATGATGCCGCCCCGGGTGTCATGCGCCGGGATTTCCTCACCACCGATTTGCATCGCGTACTTCTCGGAGCCCCTCCCGATTCTCCCCGCGGCTTTCTTGACGCCGTCCGCCAGGACATCTCCGAAGCCCTCGCGCTTCCCGATTTTCTCCGTCATCGCCACGATGGCCGCCGTATTGCCCCAGGTCATTTCCAGCCCGTCGGTATCCTTCTTGTTCAGGATGCCGTTCTCATAGCACTCGATGGCGAAGGCCACGGACGCCCCGGCCGATATCGTATCCAGTCCGTACCGGTTACAGATATCGTTGAGCTTGATTACCGAGTCCAGGTCGTCGTTCAGCAGGTTGCTCCCGAGCATCGCCAGCGTCTCGTATTCCGGCTTGTGGGCCTCCGGGCCGTAGGTGTACTCTCCTTCCTCGTTTGGCTTCATGATGCCGCCGCAGGCCACCGGGCAGTGCCAGCAGCCCCACCCCCGCGCCCTTTTCTCCATCACCTTCTGGCCGCTCAGCTTCTCGAACTGCGGGAAGTCCACCACCGCCACGCCACCCCAGTTCTTGCACGGGGCGTCGTCGCCCTGGCAGGACATCGCGAACAGCCCCGCCGTGCCGAAGTCTCTCATGAAAGCTACCCGCGGCCCCATGTTCGCCAGGTGCTTCTTTCTCATCTCGGCGGACTTTTGCGCGTCCGGCACCTGTATTTTCATGTTGCCCCTCACCGCCACGGCCTTGAGCTTCTTGGAGCCCATGACGGACGCCAGGCCGGAACGCGCGGCCGCCCGTCCTTTATTGTTCATGATGGCGGCTATCAGCGCCTTCTTCTCGCCCGATTCACCGATGCAGGCGATCTCCGTGTCCTTGCCGTGGGCCTCCCTGATGATGTCCTGTACCTCGAAGGTGTCCTTGCCCCAGAGATGAGCGGCGTCCTTTATTTCCGCCTTGCCGTTATCGATGAGCAGGTATACCGGCTCGGGAGAAATCCCGGTGAAAAAGACCGCGTCGTAACCGGCGAATTTCAGGTTGGGACCGAAGGCTCCGCCGGAGTTGGAGTCGCCCCAGCCCCCCGTCAGCGGCGATTTCCCCACCGCCACGTATCTTGAGCCCCCCAGCGCGTCGGTGCCGGTCAGAACTCCCGTCACAAAACCGAAAATCGCTTCCGGTCCGTGCGGGTCGACTCCTGGCTTCTGCCTGTCGAACAACACCCTGGCGCCCAGCCCGTACCCCCCCAGGTACTTCCGCATTGTCTTTTCGTCAAGCGGCTCCTCCCTGGTCTGCTTTTTAGAAAGGTCTACCCACAGCATCTTCCCCACGAAACCGTATGCCATGCTATTTCCTCCTTGGTTAAAAATTTATTGCCCAGTCTACACTAGATAGAGCTTACACTGACCGCTTTTAGAATGTCAAACCACCGCTTCGGCTTTACTTATTGACGCTGAAAAGGCGTGGATGTAAAATCAGGGCTAGTCTTTCCAATTGGAGGTTGCTATGTCTCCCGTGCTTAAAGACAGGGTCGCCATCATTACCGGGGCGGGGCGGGGCCTGGGGAAAGCCTTCGCGCTGAGGTTCGCCGCCGAGGGGGCGAAGCTGCTCCTGCCCGATATCAGCCTCGAGCGCGCGCAGGCTACCGCCGACGAGATAAAGGCTGAAGGCGGCGAGGCCGTCGCCACGCTCACCGATATCTCCGACGAAAAGTCTGTGCAGAAAATGGCCGACGAGGTAATCCGACTTTACGGTCGCGTGGATATCCTCCTTAACAACGCCGCGCTGTACTACGGCGTCGAGCGGCGCCCGTGGGACGCCTGGACGGTCGAGGACTGGGACCACATGTTCGAGATTAACGTGCGGGGGACCTACCTGTGCTGCAAAGCCGTCGCGCCGCTCATGGTCAAGGTGGGGAAGGGCAAAATCATTAATATCGCCTCGGATGTCTTTAGAGTGACCAGCGCCCACTATCTGCTGGCTTACGCCTGCTCGAAGTCGGCGGTATACACTCTGACGCAGTGCCTGGCAAGGGCTTTAGGTCCTTCCGGCATCAACGTAAACAGCATCGGGCCGGGCTTCACGGCGACCGAGGCCAGCCTGGGCCAGGCCAGCAGTGCCGACGCCTTCGAAGCTACGATAGACGCCCAGTGCCTCAAGCGCCGCGAAGAGCCCGCCGACCTCCCCGGGACGGCGGTGTTCCTGGCTTCCCCGGACTCGGACTTCATCACCGGGCAGTTCATCGTCGTTAACGGTGGCAGCGTGCTGGCGTAGAACCCCCCTTTCTATAAAAAATCCCCTCCCCGCATCCCTTCGACAAGCTCAGGGCGGGCGGAGAGGGGGTCAAGAGGAGAAAGGTAATTTTACCGCCGTTTCATTCCGGCGGCGGCCAGCGGTGCTACCGCCAGCCACAGGGTTATCGTTATCAGCATCGATTTCACGTAGGTGATGGCCGCGATGCCGAAATCGGGCGCGATGGCTCCCCACAGCAGCATCACGAAGAAGGAGCTCAGGAAAAACCCGGGTATAGCCGCCAGTATTCTGAAATAGCCCATTTTATTCCTCCTTTTTGATTTCAGTGCCCTTCGAACGCGCCGCCGCTATTCTACGAACACTTTAACGTTGTCCCCCCTGGCGCTCTCCACGTCCACCTGCATGTCCCCCAGCGCCTCGATAAGCTCTTCGATGTCATCCTGCTTGATGTTCCGCACGTCGAAGTTGATGCCCTTTTCTTTCAGGGCGCTGTTCGCCTTGTCCAGCGCTTCCGGCGGTATCAGGGAAGTCAGCTTTATCCCGGCGCGCACCAGCGACATCGGTATGCGTACGTTGACGCGGTCGGCGTTCTCGGGGTCGGCGTGACCTTCTCCGGGCGTCACGGTGACCCGCAGGTATTTCGGCTTTCCTTTCACCTCCGCGCTCTTCTTCCCCGTGTCCTCGCGCTCCCTGCCCTCCTGCACTTCCCCTGCATCCACCGCGCAGAGCAGGCGGTAGGCGTCGTCAGCGCTTATCTTCCCCTGCGCCAGCATCTCGATTATTTTCCTCTTGCTTTCGGACATTTCGTCTTCCTCCCTTTCTCCATTTATACGATGGATATCTGTACTACTTCATCTCGACCCTGCACGTCGACCTCCAGGCCCTTCAGTGCCCAGGACGACACTATCGCCATCCACAGGCAGCGCAGTCCCCACGCCACCCACCTGCCCTGCCCCAGCGCCAGTAGCACCAGTATGCCGACCAGTATCAGCGGGGAAAGGACGAGCAGCACCACCAGCGCCAGCGGGAAGAGCAGGAACAGCGGCAGCCACAGGCCGAAGTCGGTCTTCCGGTTCTTTACTTTGACGTGCATCAACATCGGCGGGTAGTTCATTTCTCCAGCCTCCTTATCGCCTCCTCGGCGGTGATTTCGCCGCGCTCGAGCTCGTCGATAACCTCCTGCTCCGGGGAGACCTTGACGATTTCCACGAACTCGAGCTGCTTGGCGATTTTATTAATGCGGTTTTTAACGGTGGGGTAGCTGATGCCGAACATCTGCTCCATGTCCTTGATGGAGCCGGAGCAGCGGACGAAAGCCATGACGAAGACCTGGTCCTCGGCGGAAAGGTTGGCGAGGGGCGGCAGCGAGAAGTTGCCTTCTATGGCGATATCGCTCTCGACCAGGCGTACGCGCTCGACGGTCACGGCCTTGCCCTGGGTCATCTTGGTCAGTTCCAGCCATTCTCTTGCCATTGCCTTGCCTCCTCAAACCTTAACTTTTATAAGTCCATCCTTGATTTTCTTAATATATTATAATCATCTATGTTGATTTTGTCAATACTTTGATGAATATTTTTAAAAAAATTCCGGAAAATCTTAATAATCTTAATTTTTAAAGATAAGAGTGCTCTTAATTAGCAAAATGCTAGCCTCTAGTGGTTTTTTTAGTTGTTAGTGCTAACCTCACCCCTGTATCCCCTCTCCAGCCTGTTTTTCCGTGCGCACCGTAAGTCTTTTCTGGCTGGAGAGGGGAGTAAAAGAGAGAGGGGGCTACTCCCTTCAAATTACAGGGCGTTTAAGAGGGGCTAAGCCCCTCTTTTATTTCCTCCCCCTCTCAAACAAAGAATGAAACGTACTCCTTATGATAAGACCGTTTGAGAGGGGGATAAAGGGGGTGATCTTTAAAAATCAACCATGCGTAAATAAAATGCCCCCGTCGCTTTTTGACGCATATGCGCAACTGCGCTATAATTCCCCTCGTATGCCCGTTATCTGCATCGCCAACCAGAAGGGCGGGGTCGGCAAGACGACCACCGCGGCGGCGCTCGCCCAGAGCCTCAGCGAGCACGGCAAGCGCGTGCTCCTTATCGATTGGGACCCGCAGGCGAGCCTGACGGTGAGCTTCGGCTTTAATCCGGATAGTCTCAAGCTTACCGGCTACGACGTCCTCACCAGCGCCATCAGGAACAATGGCCGTTACACCCTGCGCGACGTCATTATCAGGACCGATAATCCGCTCATCGACCTCGTTCCGGCCAACATCGAGCTTTCCCAGGCGCACCTCGACCTCGTTAACGCGTTCACCCGCGAGCTTATCCTGAAAGAGATGCTCCACGATGCCCGGCAGGAGTACGACTACGTTCTCGTGGACTGCCTGCCCAGCCTCGGCCTGCTCACCATCAACGCCCTGTGCGCCGCGGATAGCGTCCTTATCCCCCTCCAGTCGGACTTCCTCGCCATGAAGGGACTGGCGCTTCTGCTGTCCATCATCATCCGCGTCCAGGAAAAAATTAATCCCTCCCTGGAGATTCTGGGGATTCTTTTCACCATGACCAGCTCCCGTACCCTGCACAGCCGGGAGGTCATCGAGGTGACGCGGCGGGCTTTCGGCGACCGCATCCGGGTGTTCGAGACCACCATCCCGCTCAGCGTCCGCTTTAAGGAAGCCCCCGCCGCCGGCCAGTCCATTCTGACCTATGCCCCCTCCTCAGAGGGGGCCGAAGCCTACCGTTCATTCGTGAAAGAGGTGCTGCATGAAAAGAGTTAAAATAACCGAGGACCTCGCCTATCCCAACTCTAAAGCGCTGGACCGCTTCACCGGCGGCGATCGCCCCCCGGATATCGCTAAAGAGCGGGAAGCGCGTCCGCCCGCCCCGCCCCCCGCCAAATCGTCGGTGATTAAGCTTTCTGTCTTCCTCAACCGGGAAGAGGACGCCTACCTCGAAAATCTGGCTTCCACCGCCAAGTTCAGCGGCGGCAGGAAGCTCAGCAAGACCCGCCTCATCGAGGCGATGGTGCGCGCCTTCCGCCGGACGGACCTGGACGTGCGCGGCGTTAAAGACGACCAGGAGCTTTTAAACAGGATTTTGGCCCAGCTAAAGGGAAATATCGAATAACAGAGCTGACCCGCCCAGATTTTTATTCTACGCGTTCTGGAGGTGTTTGGAGAGGCATCGGGGAGTTAGAAAAAGAAATTACGGGGAGAGGCCGGTCCTCTCCTCTTTTTCTCCGCCTTGTTTTCAATGGTGGTATAATTAAACTAAGGTATTACCACAGTGACAACCAAAACGCGGCAAAAAGCCCCCGCGCCGCTGGCGGAGCTTATTTCGCTAAAGGGTAAACGCGCTTTAATCACCGGGGCGGCGGCCGGTATCGGCCGGGCGATCGCCTACCGCTTCGCTGAGGCCGGTGCGGACCTCGAACTGGTAGATATCAACGTCTCCGGCTGCTTAGCACTTAAAAAAGAACTGGATCATTTCGGGCGTGAAGTCAATTCCCGCGAAGTAGATGTCTCCTCCGAAGAAGCCATCGACGCCCTGTGGGAAGAGCTAAAAGGCAAAGAGCCGGACATCCTCGTCAATAACGCCGGTGTCTACCCTTTCAGGAGTTTTCTCCAGACTGATGAAACTTTTCTGAAAAAGGTGCTGGACATTAACCTGCAATCGGCGGTGCGCATGTGCCGCCACATGGTCAAGAGCCGACTTCAAAAGGGTGGGGTCATCATCAATATGGGCTCCATCGAGGCTATCCTTCCCTTCGCCGAAGGCATGGTGGCTTACGATATCAGCAAGACGGGGGTTATCGGGCTGACGCGGGCGCTGGCCAAGGAATATGGCAAGCATGGCTTCCGCATCAACGCCCTCATACCCGGCGGTATCAATACCCCGGGCACCAGGAAAGTGGCGAAGAACGTCGCCCGCTTGATGTTCAGTCTCATCCGTACGGGATACGACTTCAAGGAGAGGCTGCCGATGAACCGTGCGGGGCAGCCGGACGAAGTCGCCCGGGTGGCCCTGTTTCTGGCGAGCGACCTTGCCAGTTACGTGCACGGGGCGCTGGTCGCGGTGGACGGTGGGTTCCTTTCGGCGTGAATCACGCGATAATATAGATGTACCTACTTCAGCGCCCCGTCGAAGAACGAAATAACCATGCCAAGAAACTGCTCCGGATGGTCGTGGTAGGCGCTGGTGTGGCCGCCCGCGACTATCCAGAGTTCATTAGCCGGGTTATCCGATGCCTCAAAAAGCCGCTCGGTGTGCTCTACCGGAATTACGTCATCCTTCTCCCCGTGGATAAAGAAAATCGGGCGGGGGGCTATTTTTGCTACGCTGTCTACCGGGCGCACCGCCGTGAAGTCCACCCCGAACATCAGCTTTATCATGAAAAGAATGGGGTGCAGGAAGAACCCGGGGGCTTTGGTCCTCTTGGCAAACTCCGGCTCTATGATGTCGTTCAGGTCGGCGTAGGCGCTGTCGGACACCACCGCGTCGATTCTGCTGTCCTCGGCGGCCGCCATCAGCGAGGCCACGGCGCCCATGGAAAAGCCCAGCACCCCGATTTTCCTGAAGCCCCGCCCGCTGACGTACGCCACCGCCCCCTTTAAATCATCTTTCTCAAAATACCCGCCGGACACGGTACTGCCCTCGGACTCCCCGAAGCCGTGCAGGTCGAACATCAGGACGTTGAAATCGTTCTCGACCAGGCTCTCGGCGATATCCAGGAAGCCGCTCCCCGGGGGGTTCCGGTGGTAGCCGTTGCCGTGTACTATAATTATCACCCGGTCGCTGCCGTAAGCGGGTATGAACCAGCCGTGCAGCGTCAGGTCCTTATGCTCGCTGGGGAAAGTCACGTCCTCGTAGGCGAGGTCGTTCTCGGTGGGACTCCCCGTGACCGGTTCCCTTTCCACCCGGGTCATGGTGTAGCCGAGGTACGCCGATATCCCCACGAAAACGACGCCTATGACGACGATAACGACCAGGGCTATCTTGAGTATCTTCTTCATCGCACCAGCTATATTAAATCGTGGCGGGCGGGGTGTCAATAGCTCATGACCCGGAATCAAACGGCGGGACGATGAGGGTGACTAACCGCCGATTACTAAATACTGGGTTCGTTTTCCCCTGTTAGTACGGGATAACTGGATTTGCTGCGCTTGCACCGACCGCCTGTCAAACTGGTGGTCTATAGTCTATTTAAGTTTCAAGGTCGAGGGGTCAAGGTGGCGGTGATGGAAGATGCGAATACGCTTGAACTTACCTTTTTCGTCCAGGTCGTAAAGGACAATCTGGTTCAGGACATGGGTATCGCCCTTCTTCCACTGGTTGGCCGATGAACCGGATGGAGGGTCCCGGAAAACATGGAACTCGGTAATGAGCTCGACGCAGAACTGCCTGCCCCGGGAAATAAAAGCTCCCACATTCAGGACTTCGCGCACGTTGGCGGTAAGCGCTTCGTAGTTGGCGATGAACTCCTGCGGACCGTGGAGCGTTCTGCCGGGTATCTGCGGGCCTGTGAAGTTGTCGGGATACTCCAGGGTGACATCCGGACGGAAGTAGCTGACGACTTTGTCCCACCGTTTCTTGTTGAAATGGTCGGAGTATTCCAGGAACTGCTGACGGTTCATAGTGGACTGCCTCCTCAAATGATATTCGGGTAAAATATCACATTTTCGGAGGGAAATGTCAATATATCGATGGGGTGAGAGTCGACTACCCTTTATTGCTGACCACCCTTATCCTGCCTCTGTGCTCCGCCGTCACCTCGCCGATTATCGCGGCTTCGATAATGCCCTTCGCGTGGAGTCTTTCCATCAAACCTGCGGCTTTCGCCTCGGGTACGGCAATCAGCAGCCCGCCGGATGTCTGGGGGTCGAAGAGGATGTCCCTCAGGTGCTCGGGAACACCCGGGGCGAAGTCCACCATGTGCCCGCGGAACTCCCGGTTGCGCCCCAGCCCCCCCGCCACCATCCCCATGTTATAGTACTCTTTAGTCTCGGGGAACAGGGGAACCGAGGATGCATTGATGGTGAAGCCGACCTCCGTGTTTTCGACCATTTCCGCGGCGTGCCCGAGCAGCCCGAAGCCGGTAACGTCCTTGCAGGCGCTGGCCCCCGCCTCCGCCATCAGCTCAGAGGCAACTCGGTTCAGAGTCGTCATTGACTTCACGATGCTCTGCACGGCTGCCGGACTCGCCGCGCCCCGCTTTATCGCCGTGCTGATAATACCCGTGCCGATGGGCTTGGTCAGGACGAGCTTATCGCCGGCGCGCGCGGTGTTGTTGTGGACGACTTTATCCGGATGCACCACTCCCGTCACCGACAGCCCGTACTTGAGCTCGGGGTCGTCCACGGTATGGCCCCCCAGCAGGATTACCTCCGCCTCGTGCGCCATATCGAGCCCGCCTTCCAGCACCCGGCGCAGGATGGAGAAGTCCATCGCCCCCTGCGGGAAGCAGACGATGTTCAGCGCGGTAAGGGGCCGGCCGCCCATGGCGTAGACGTCGCTTAAAGCGTTGGCGGCGGCTATCCTCCCGAAGTCGTAAGCGTCGTCGACGATGGGCGTAAAGAAGTCCAGCGTCTGCACCAGCGCTATGTCCCCGGTGAGTTTGAAGACGCCGGCGTCCTCCCCCCGTTCCATCCCCGCTATTATATCGGGGTGCGACTGGAATGGCAGGCCGTCCAGGACTTTAGCGAGGTCGCCCGGACCTACCTTGCAGGCTCAACCCGAGCCGCGGACCGTCTCTGTGAGGCGGAGCCTTTTTTTATCGGGCATGATATCCTCTCGCGAATTATTTTACTATGGTATAAAGAAATAACCAATTACCAAACACCAATAACCAAAATTAATCAATGATTTTTGGTTATTGTATCTTGGTGTTTGGGATTTAAAGACACACCATTTCCGTGCTCATCATCGCCTCTATCATCTTCGCCATGTCTGTCGGCTTGCCCGCCTTCACCTTGTCCGCAAGCTCAAAGTAGTCGAGGCAGGTACCGCAGGCAAGGATTCCCACGCCCTGCTTTTCCAGGTCTTTCAAATGCCCCAGCGCCCACGAGCCCTCGCACACCAGGCGCACTCCCGTGTTCAGGAATACCAGTAGGGCCGGCTTCTCTTTGCTCTCGGCGAGTAGCCGCAGGAAATTGGACATGAGCGTCATGCCCAACTCGTCGTTTCCCCTGCCGAGAACATCGGACTGTACCAGAATTGTTTTTGACGCCATATTTAGCCTTCCTGCTTGATGAATTAACGGCAATAACATAGAATAGTCAGGAGGCAGTCGTTCAGGATTATAGCATAAGAATATTTTTTATGCAAGATAAGTTTTATTTATTTTAAAATGAAGTTTTGAGTTAATATCGTGAACATCGAGCATCTTTATACCTTCCAGGAAGTGGTCAGGCTGGGCAGCTTTTCCGAGGTGGCCAAAAAGCTCGGTATAACCCAGCCGGCGGTGACTTTCCAGATTCAAAAGCTGGAGCAGGAGCTCGGTATCAAACTCATCGACCGCTCCCAGAAGGCGATTATCCCCACCGCCGCCGGCAGGCGCCTCCTCCTCTTCGCGGAGACGGTCGATATCGAGCGCGAGCACCTGCAGCGCGAGCTCGATAGGATGCGCGAAGACGTCGCCGGCGACCTCCTTATCGGCTCGAGCACCATACCGGGGGAATACCTGCTGCCTCCCCTGCTGGCCAGGTTCAAGCAGCAGCACGCCGCCGTCAGGATACAGGTGGATATCTCGGACTCCGTCAGGGTCATCTCCGGCGTCCGCGCCGGCACCTACGAGGTCGGCTTCTGCGGCATCCCCCCGGAAGGGCAGGACCTCGACTCTTTTAAATTTGCCGACGATGAAATCGTGCTCATCGTTCCGGCCAATCACTCCTTCGCCGCCAGAGGCGAGGTTGCGCCGGAAGAGCTCGAAGGCGAGTCGTTCATCTTCCGCGAGGCTACTTCCGGCACGCAGCGTAATATCGAGGAGCGGCTCGCCAAGTCGGGCCTGGACGTCAGGAAATGGACGCCGCAGCTTGTCCTCGGGAGCACGCACGCCGTGGTGCTGGCGGTCGCCGACGGCGCCGGCATCGCCTTCGTCTCCGACCTCGCTGTCAGGCGGCAGGCGGGGGTAAGGCAGGTCGGTGTCCGCGACGTGCGCCTGATGCGCGATTTCTTCTGCATATACCGCAAAGAGCGTATCGTCTCCCGTCTCAACGAGGAGTTCATCGGCTACGTCAGAGAGGCTTCCCGCGTTGGCTGAAAATATTATCGAAGACTTGTGGCTTGATGTGGACGGCCGCCGCGTGCACTACCTTAAAGCCGGCTCCGGCCGGCCGGTGGTGCTGCTGCACGGCGGCGCATCTGATTGCCGCGACTGGCTTCCCACGATGGAGTCGCTCGCGTCGCAGTTCGCTCTGTATGCGCCGGACCTTATCGGGTTCGGCCAGAGCGACAGGGACGAGAGGGGCTATTACCTCGGCGATTTCTCCGATTTCGTTCTGGGCTTCATCGATGCCCTCGGGATGGAAAAGCCCACACTGGTGGGACACTCCTTCGGGGGCAGGGTCTGCCTGGACGTGGCGCTGAAAGACCAGGACAGGATTAGCGGGCTCGTCCTCGCGGACTCCTCCGGCCTGGCGAAAATCAGCTGGCTGGGCAACACCCTGTTCTCCGTGTTCTCCGGGCTGCGCCGGCTGCGGGGTAAGCGCCAGCCTTTCCCTAAGTTCCTGATCAAAGATGGCGAAGACTATAATAAAGTGGCCGCGGATGTCCTGCGCGGCCTTAAAGTGCCCACCCTCATCGTCTGGAAGCGGTACGACCCTTACCTCTCGGTAAAAATCGCCCGGCGGGCGGCGGAGCTCATACCGGTGGCAAAGCTCGTGGTGCTCCCGGGCTTCGGCCACGCGCCCAACAAGCAGCACCGCGACGTTTTTAACAGGCTGCTGGCGGACTTTATAAACAACAGGGGAGTTTAAGAGGGGCCGGGATATCCCTCGCCGTATCAGTTTCTATTCTTTCTTATTCTTATCCCACCCTGGCCGCCCTCGCAGCATCAGCCTCTTACCGGTCTTTACCCCTCTCCCCTCGTGGGAGAGGGTACAGATTGCTCGTTACAGCAAGATGGGGTGAGGGCAGTCTTTCGCGCCATCAGCTTCTTATCGTTCTTCTCCCCGCTCATCCTGAGCCTGTCGAAGGATTCCTACCCATCAGCCTCTTACCGGTCTTTTCTCACAGGAATATGTTTGTATCTTGTATCTTGGTATTTGAAATTTCTATGGCGCGGGGTGGGGCGGGGCGTTACGCCGTCAGCACCACCACCTGAGTGCTGATGGGCAGGTTGGACTTGCTGATGGTGAGCTTGGGCCGGGGCTCTATCTGCCCCTGGCCCATTTCTTTGAGAAAGTTCTCCACCGGCTCCAGGTCGCGGTCGGTCTTTTCCGTCGTGTAGTGCATCGGGATGACCACTTTAGGCTCGAGCTTGCGGATAACCTCGGCGGCCATGGCGGCGTTTATCGTGTTGACGCCCCCCACCGGTACCAGCAGGATATCCACGTTGCCGATTTCCTCTATCTGTCCGTCGCTCAGCACGTGGCCGATGTCCCCCAGATGACACACGTTTATGCCGTCTACTTCCATGAGGTAAATCGTGTTTTTCCCCCGCGATTGCCCCTTAACGGAGTCGTGGTAAGCAGCGATGCCCAGTATCAGGACCCCGCTGATTTCATACTCGCCGGGGCCCTTGACCAGCCGGTGCTCGCCGGTTACCCCATCAACGTACGAGTGCGAAAGATGCTGGTGGCTCACGGTAACGATATCGGCGGTCTGCTTGCCCAGCGTATAGCCGTTGCCGGGCGGAAAGGGGTCGGTGATTATAACGGCCTGGCTGCCACGTATGCGGAAGCAGGACAGGCCCAACCAGGTGATATCCACGTTCTTATTCTATCGTATTCAGCTTTGAGGGTCAAGGAAAAGAGAACTCAAATCTCAAAAATCAAAACTCAAAAATGAGGGTAAGGGGGTTAATCCCCTCCTTTTCCCCGCTCGCTGACTTTACTTTTTATTCCATCTTATCTTATCCCACCCTGGCCGCCCTTGCGCCATCGGTTTCTTACCGTACTTCCTCCCGCTCATCCTGAGCCTGTCGAAGGATTCCTACCCATCAGCTTCTTACCGGTCTTTTCCCCTCTCCCCCTGAGGGAGAGGGTACGGGTTGCCCGGCGCAGCAAGATGGGGTGAGGGCAGTCTCGTGCAACATTGTCTTCTTATAATTCTTCCTCCCGCTCATCCTGAGCCTGTCGAAGGATTACCACCCCGGCCGCCCTCGCGCCGTCGTCTTCTTACCGGCCTTTTCCCTCCCCGTACGCCCCATTTTTAACCTTTGAGATTTAATTTTTAAGCTGATTCCTGTGAGTTTTCTCTCTTGACAAAACACGTATATAAATGATACATTTATTAGTGTTAGCAGTCGGGACAGGAGAGTGCTAATGGAGGCTCAAATGCTGTCTGCCAGAAGCAGCAAAATACTGAACTATATCGTCCGGCAGTATATCGAAAGCGCGGTCGCGGTCCCCTCCCAGGACATCGCCGATAACGCCCGCATCGGCGTTAGCCCCGCCACCATCCGCAACGAGATGGCTTTCCTCGAAAAAGAAGGCTATCTCATCCGCCCCCACACGTCCGCCGGCTGTATACCCTCGGACACGGGCTACCGCCATTACGTGGAGTCCATCGAGTCTATTTTGCTCCCGCTGGAAGAGCAGCACCTCATCAGCCATACCTTCCACCAGGCGGAAAAAGAGGTCGAGGAGTGGGTCAGCCTCACCGCCACCCTGCTCGCCCGCCTCGTGCAGAACGTGGCCGTCGTCTCCCTGCCCAAGTCCACCGACTGCAAGCTGAAGCACGTGGAGTTCATCGCCGTGCACGAAAACCAGGCCCTGGCGGTCATCGTCCTCGACGGCGCCAAGGTCAAGCAGAAGCTCGTAACTTTCACGGAGCCGGTTACCCAGGCGAACCTCGCCGTCGTCAGCCGTATGCTGAATTTTACCTACGACGGTATGACCTCGGCGCAGATTGCCGCCGCCGGCTCGGAGCCAACGCCGCTGGAAAAGCAGGCCACGGCTTATATGATAGAAATCATGCAGGCGGAAGACAAAGAGGAAAACCGCGAGCCCTACCTTGAAGGGTGGCACTTCATGCTCGAAAAACCGGAGTTCGCCCAGAGCGACCGCATGCGGTCGCTGATGGAGCTCGTGGAAACGCGCGGCCTGCTGAAAGTAATCGTTCCCGTAAGCCTCAGCCAGCACGGGGTCCATGTCATTATCGGCAAGGAGAACCAGAACGAGGCCATACAGAACTGCTCGGTGGTCATCTGCCGCTACGGCCTCCCTGAAGAAGCCGCCGGCACCATCGCCGTGGTCGGCCCCACCCGTATGCCCTATAACCTCACCATACCCACGGTTTATTACCTGTCCTCGGTGCTGACCCAGCTGCTGGCCGGACTCTACGGACGGGAAATCTACGGGGAGCAGCCGGTACAATGATGCCTTCAGACCCTGAAGAAACTAGAGACGAAGAAGAAACCGGCGAGGGAGCGGAAAACGGGCCGGCCGCGGAAGAGGTGGTAAGCCCGGAGGCGCTCGACGCGGAAAGGGAAAAGGCGGAGGAATACCTCGCCAGGTGGCAGCGGGCGCAGGCGGACTTCATCAACTACAAGCGGCGCACCGAGGCGGAAAGGCAGGAGTTCAACAGCTTCGCCAGCGCCAACTTCGCGCGCGCTGTCCTGCCCGTCCTCGACGACCTCGAGCGGGCGCTCGACCACGTTCCGCCCGAGCACGCCGATAGCGACTGGGTTCAGGGGGTAAGGCTCGTCGAGCGTAAATTTAAGACCGTCCTCGAAGGGCAGGGCGTCAAGCCCGTGCTGGCCCTGGGGATGGAGTTCGACCCCAATTATCACGAAGCCCTCCGCCAGGAAGAAGGCGAGGAGGGCATAGTAATCGGAGAAATACAAAAAGGATATATGCTAAACGATAAACTTTTACGGCCCGCCAAGGTAGTCGTGGGCAAAGGCAAGGAAGCAGACACGAAGGAGGCAGAAGAAAATGGCTAAAGCGGTAGGAATCGACCTGGGTACCACTTTCAGCGAGGTCGCCGTGCTGGAGGCGGGCGAGCCGGTTGTCATCACCAGCTCCGAGGGCAGCCGCCTGATCCCCTCGGTGGTGGCGATAAACAAGAACGGCGAGCGCCTGGTGGGCCAGATAGCCAGGCGGCAGGCCATCACCAACCCGGAAAACACGATATACAGCATCAAGCGCTTCATGGGGAGGAAGTGGGGCGAGCCGGCCGGCCGCGAGCTGCCGGTGGAGGAAGACGCCAAGCGCAAGACCTATAAAGTCACCAAAGCCGCCAACAACGAGGTTAAGGTGGTCATGGGCGGCAAGGAATACAGCCCGCCGGAAATCTCGGCGATGATTTTACAGAAGCTTAAGTCGGACGCCGAGGCCTACCTGGGCGAAAAGGTGACCGACGCCGTCGTCACCGTGCCGGCCTACTTTAACGACGCCCAGCGCCAGGCTACCAAAGACGCCGGGGCCATCGCCGGTCTGAACGTATTACGCATCATCAACGAGCCCACCGCCGCGTCGCTGGCTTACGGCCTCGATAAGAAGAGCGAAGAGACGGTCGCCGTTTACGACCTCGGCGGCGGCACTTTCGATATCTCCATCCTCGAGCTCGGCGAAGGGACCTTCCAGGTAAAGTCCACCAACGGCGATACCCACCTGGGCGGCGACGATTTCGACCAGCGTATCATGGACTGGCTCGTCGCCGAGTTCAAGAAGGACCAGGGCATCGACCTCTCCAATGATAAGACGGCGCTTCAGCGGCTCAAGGAGGCGGCGGAAAAGGCCAAAATCGAGCTTTCCTCCGTACAGCAGACCGAGGTCAATCTGCCCTTTATCACCGCCGACGCCTCCGGGCCCAAGCATATGAATATTACCCTCACGCGAGCGAAACTTGAGCAGCTCGTCATGGACCTGGCGGAAAAGACCATCGGCCCGTGCAAGCAGGCCCTGGCGGACAGCGGCAAGACCGCCGCGCAGATTGACGAGGTGATTCTGGTCGGCGGCCAGACCCGCATGCCGCTCGTTCAGAAGAAGGTCCAGGAGTTCTTCGGCAAGGAGCCCAACAAGAGCGTCAACCCGGACGAGGTGGTGGCCGTCGGCGCCGCCATCCAGGCCGGCGTGCTCAAGGGTGAGGTCAAAGACGTACTGCTCCTCGACGTCACACCGCTGACGCTGGGCATCGAGACGCTGGGCGCGGTGGCCACCCCTCTCATCCCCCGCAACACCACCATACCCACCGCCAAGAGCCAGATTTTCTCCACGGCGGCGGACAACCAGCCGAGCGTGGAAATCCACGTCCTCCAGGGTGAGCGCCCCATGGCCGCTGATAACCGC
Organism: uncultured Dehalococcoidaceae bacterium; assembly: GCA_964442335.1. Classification (GTDB taxonomy): domain Bacteria; phylum Chloroflexota; class Dehalococcoidia; order Dehalococcoidales; family RBG-16-60-22; genus JBFYTX01. The sequence continues at coordinate 20,766 of CAYTZI010000013.1, forward strand.
ACCCTCGGGCGGTTCATGCTCGACGGCATCCTGCCGGCTCCGCGCGGCGTCCCGCAGATTGAGGTCACCTTCGATATCGACGCCAACGGCATCCTCAACGTGCGGGCGCAGGACAAGGGCACCGGCAAGGAGCAGAAGATAACCATCACCGCCTCCAGCGGTCTCTCCAAGGAAGAGGTCGAAAAGATGCAGAAGGAGGCGGAGATGCACGCCTCCGAGGACACCAAACGCCGCGAGGAAATAGAGACCAGGAACTTGGCGGACACGATGGCTTACACGGCGGAGAAGACCCTGCGCGATAATAAGGACAAGATTCCCGCCGACCTCAACAGTGAGGTCGAGGCTAAAATAGCTGCTGTAAAGGAAGCCCTTAAAGGTACGGATACGGAGGCCATCAAGCGCGCCACGCAGGACCTCAACCAGACCATGCAGCGCATCGGTGAGGCGATTTACCGCCAGCAGCAGCCCCCGCCCGGCGGAGAGCAGCCGCCGCCTCCCCCGCCTCCCGGAGGCGAAGGCGGTGAGGGCGGACCCGGCGGCGACGAGGGCACGGTGGAAGGTGAGTTCAGGGAGGTGTAAATACTGTCATTCCGTACTTGATACGGAATCCAGGCGGTGAGGGGTGATTATACGAAAAGTCCGCAGCGACATGCTGGTAGGCAACCTGGAAAAAGAGCTCGGCCTGCCGCCCGGCACGATAAGGAACAGGAACGGCAGAGATACGCGGTCGGACAAGAAAATCGAGACCATCCGGCGTGAGGCTGCTAAGAAAAACTAATCAATCCTATCAGGAATATTTATAGAGGGGGCTTAAACGCCCCCTCTATTGTTTTTCCCCTTTTTAAACCTCTCCCTCTAACCCCCTCTCCGTGCACGGAGAGGGGGAACTTAAGGGGGTGAGGTAAAAAACACCCTTCTTCTAAAACCTCAGCTCCAGCCGCGGCTTCAGCAGGTGCTCCGCCAGCTTTGTCTCCCGCATGTACTCCACCAGCAGCCCGTGCAGCTCCCGCGCCTTTTCCGGCTGCTCCTGGATCAGGTTCTTCTCCTGCCTGGGGTCGTTCTTGAGGTTATAAAGCTCGGACATGCCCGGCTCGGTGTTGTAGAGCAGCGCCCACTCGCCGGTGGTCACCGTGGCCGTGGAGTCCTTCTCCGTCAGGCGGTTGACGCCGTCGACCGACTTCATCCATTCGCCGGCGTTGATGAACGGATGGGCGCTCACGGTGTAGGGGCGGCCGGGGACGGACTGGTCTTTGACCGCCGGCAGGATCGATTTCCCCTGCACGCGGGGATGAATCTCGCAGCCCATGACTTCCAGCACCGTGGGCATCAGGTCCACGGCGGAGGTGATGCCTTTATAGCTGCCCGGATTATTGCCGGGCATGTAGATAAGCAGCGGGGTGCTGGTGACTTCCTCGTAGAACGGTGAGTGCGACCATATTCCGTTGCCCTTCATCTTGCCGTTCTCGTCCCGGGCGAAGACCATCTTGCCCAGAATGCCGCCGTGCTCGCCGAAGTAGTAACCGTGGTCGCTGGTGAAGATGACGACGGTATTCTGCATCAGTCCCAGGTTTTCCACCTTTTTCATGAAGTACCCGAACCAGGTGTCCACCATGGTGACCTCGCCGCAGTAGGAGGCGTGGGCTTTCTTGACCATTTCCTCGGTGATGCCGGGTATTTGCGGCCAGTAGCCGTAGACCGGCATCGCCTCTTTGCCGTCGTGGCCGGGCCAGTACATGTCCCGGTAGTACTGCGGCGGCTCCCAGGGCTCGTGCGGGTCCCAGGTGTCGACATACAGGAAGAAGTCTTCCTTGTAGTGGCGTTCCAGCCAGTTCATGGCCTTCTGGAAGGTCTGCGGCGAGATATAGTCGGCCTCGTAACGCCAGTCGGCTTTCACGTCGCCGCCGTAAATACTGTGGAGGACGCTGCCCTTACCGGTTTCCGGGTCGACGTGCCACTGCTGGTTAATCTGGCCGGGTATTTCCGTGAAGTGGCGGAAGCCTAAATCATAGTTCATGCCGTTGCGGATATAGAACGGCGTATCGACTATGGCGGCGGTGTGGATGCCTTTTTCCGCCAGGAGCTGGGGCAGCAGCACTTCATCGCTGAAAAGCGGCTCCCACAGCATGTAGGACATCGTCCAGCGGCCGGTCA
>CAYTZI010000014.1:0-22752 GCA_964442335.1 uncultured Dehalococcoidaceae bacterium
CGCTTGGGCTCGTTGGTGTAACCTCTCGACTGGAACAGTTCCTGTTCCTCAGCGCTAAAGGTAAACGTGGTGCCGCAATCGGAGCACTGGATGGACTTATCCTGAAAACTCATTGGATGACCTCCTCTCTTTATTATTTAGTTAGAGCTCGGGTCATCCAACGCTTGAGAAGATTCTGTGTAAGCAGCTTCAGAGAAGCTTGTTATAACCTAAACTAGAACTGTTATAAGTATACCATAATAGAGATAATTTAGCAATTACGGTCTCTATAAAAGGCCTTTCAGTTATTGACATGGCTCAGAAACGGGACTATGTTCAAATTAGACTCACCCATTTGCATTTAGATATTTTTTAATGTATAGTTAACATATAGTTCCAGTTTAGGTTAATACGACCTTCTTGAAATCCCCTGGTATTCCCATCAAGTATTGGATGACCCGAGCTCTAACTAAAATATTCAAAGAGGGGGACATCCATTAAATCCTCAGAACAAGTCCACCCGGTTTTACGATTGCAGTAAAACAGCTTTGGGGCCGGTGGCAATCTGGTACAAAGAGGCTGGCTGTTCGTGGGGGCCCTGCCATTAAGTAGTAATTCGTAAATAGAATTACGAAATATCAGCGGCCTGGTAATATCCAGCCGGCGTATATTTAAGGCGGACAGTCTGAAACGGGGAGGGGGTCATTGATGATTAATAAAAAACCAAGAAGGACCATGGAATTCCTCGAGCAAGACGAGGAATTCATAAAAAAATTTGCCCGAAACATCGGCTGCCATTACTCGAAGGCGAATGAGCGTACTTTTAACCTCTGTAAATCCGATTCCAGTATTCCTAACGAGATGGGCGTTTTCGCCTGGATTCACAAAGAAGAGAAGGACTATTTCTGGGTAGCCACGAGGAAAATCTGGGTAGAAGCAGCCAGAGCCAAAGCCCTGGCCGGTAGAAAGAAGCGTGGGACGAACTGTTTTCCCAAGGATACCCAGCATGCCGAAGACAGCGTCTGTTTTGATACAAAAGTTGACTACGACAAGGCCGTAGAAGCTTTAAAGCTGATTAATAAATTACATAAATAAAACGGAGAAATGAACGATATGAAAATACTTTTGGTCTACCCGCGTTACCCCGATACTTTCTGGAGTTTCCGGCACGCTTTGAAATTCATCTCCAAGAAGGCCAACTTCCCGCCTCTGGGGTTGCTGACGGTGGCCGCCATGCTTCCTGCGGAATGGGAAAAACGATTGGTAGACCTCAACGTAAACACACTGAGTGAAGGGGATATTACCTGGGCGGATTTTGTTTTTATCAGCGCGATGGTAGTGCAGGCGGATTCGGCCAAGGAAGTAATCGCCTGGTGTAACAAGCTCGGCACCCGGGTGGTCGCCGGCGGTCCGCTTTTCACTACCGGCCACGAAGAGTTCGAGGGAGTTGACCACTTCGTGCTGGGCGAGGCCGAGGTAACTCTCTCCCGTTTTCTGGCCGACCTTGCCGAAGGTCACCCGCAGCATGTCTATGCGTCTAACGAGCGGCCGGACATAAGCAAGACCCCCGTTCCTCAATGGTCACTCATTAACATGAAAAATTACTCTGCGATGAGCCTGCAGTATTCCAGAGGTTGTCCCTTCGACTGCGAATTTTGCGATATTATCGTTCTCAACGGCCATAAGCCCAGGACAAAGGGTAGTCAGCAGATGGTGGACGAACTTGAAGCAATATATAGCCACGGCTGGCGAGGCAGCTTATTCATCGTCGATGACAATTTCATCGGCAATAAAAAGAAGTTGAAGGCGGAGATCCTGCCGACGATGATTGAATGGTCGAAAAAAAGGAAGTACCCCTTTACCTTCTTCACCGAGGCGTCCATCGACTTGGCCGATGATGATGAACTGATGGAGCTCATGACCGAAGCGGGTTTTAACCGAGTCTTTATAGGCATTGAAACACCGAATGAAGACAGTCTGTTGGAGTGTCACAAGCTCCAGAACCAGAACCGCGACCTGGCGGCCTCGGTGAAGCGCATCCAGAACTACGGCTTTGAGGTGCAGGGGGGCTTTATTATCGGATTCGATAGCGACCCTGCTTCTATCTTCCGCAAGCAGATTAATTTCATCCAGAAAACCGGCATCGTCACGGCTATGGTCGGCCTGCTCAACGCCCCCAAAGGCACCAAGCTCTACCAGCGACTTAAGAAGGAGAACCGGCTGCTCAAGGATATGTCCGGCGATAACACGGACTTTTCCATCAACTTTATCCCTAAAATGAAATACGAAACTCTCGTGACCGGTTATCAACAAGTTCTGGATACCATCTACTCGCCGCGGCATTACTACGAGCGCATGGTCGCCTTCCTCAAGGAATATAAACCCCGCCAGACGGCCCGGATATCACAGCTGCGGTTCTCTCATATCACCAGTTTCATCAAGACTATCTGGTTTCTGGGTGTCACCGATAGAGGTCGGCGATATTTCTGGAGACTACTGATTTTGACTCTCCTGAGGCGTCCGCGCCACTTCGCTTTGTCAATAGGTCTGTCCGTTTCCGGGTTCCATTTCCGCAAAGTGGCCGAGGGCTATAGCAAGAGCCCTGTCGTACTGCGACAATAGAAGCATGTAAATGGAATATCTCTTTCCATTATAAAATCTTGAGGCAGGAAATTAGAGGGTAACAATTAAGTAAAAAGTTAAGTAAATTTTTAGGGGGACTCAGCAAGTGCGCAAAACAGGCTCAAAAAATGGTGGTAGCGGGTGGATTCGAACCGCCGACCAAGGGCTTATGAGTCCCCTGCTCTACCACTGAGCTACGCTACCGGCATTGAAAGAATAACATCAATCCCGAAATGCTGTCAATGCTGCCGGATAACGTGAATGCTCACCGCCTTAAAGGAAACATACACCTGAAGACCGTTTCTCAGCCCCATCTCCTCGGCGGATTTCCGGGTGACCAGCGTTACTAATGGAAAGCCACTGTCTATCCCCACGCGGCAGAGCGGCCCATCAAAAACCATAGAGCTTATAGTCCCGGCCAGGCAATTACGCGCACTGGAGGGCAGCTTTGATAACGAGATAGTCACATCTTCCGGCCGGATACCGACCAGCACCTTCTCGCCGACGCCGCAATCGGTAACAGCCTCCACCACCCCGCCATCGACCCGGATAATCGCCAGCTCTTGCTCACACGCGAAAATCTCGCCATCAATGATGTTCTCCATACCGACGAACTCAGCCACCTCGCGGCTGTGCGGCGTTGTAAAGACCTCCCTGGCATTACCGGACTGGACAATCTCGCCGTTGACCAGCACGCTGACACGGTCGGCCAGGCGCTGCCCCTGCGACATATCGTGAGTAGCCATAATAACGGTAATGGCGTCCCTCTTGATGATTTTCCAGACGATTTCTTCTATTTTTGAGGCTGAGACGGGGTCGAGATTGGCGGTGGGTTCATCGAGCAGGAGCACCTCCGGCCTGGTCACCAGCGCCCGACCGATAGCCACCCTCTGGACCTCCCCGCCGGAAAGCGTCCGGGCATTACGCCTACGATAATCGGCGAGTGCCACCATTTCCAAGATTTCGTCCACTCTTTCTCTGGTATGCTGCCTGCCTACGCCGTGCCACTTCAGGCCGCAGGCCACGTTATCGTAAACGCTGGTATTGAAAACCACCGGCTTCTGGAGGACAAACGCCATGCGCCGCCGGGCGGCCAGCTTGTTTTTCTCGGAATCCGTCACGTCAGCGCTGTTAAATATCAGGCGACCGGCCGAAGGCCTGTCCAGCATGTCGACAATGCGCAGCAGTGTCGTCTTACCCGCTCCGGTAGGTCCGATTAAAGCGAGGATTTCGCCGCGGTCGACGCCGATATTGACATTCCTCAGAATATCCCGCCCGTCCCGCTTCTGAAATATACCTTTAGCTTCAATGAAAGACATCAGCGCCTCTGCTGTATCCTGTTCATGACCAGATTCACTATAAGAGCAATGACCATGAGGATAATTCCCAGCGCGATAGCCAGGCCGACATCCCCTTTGGACGTTTCGAGAGCGATGGCCGTGGTAAGCACCCGCGTAAACCCCCTGATATTACCGCCGACCATCAGAGCCAGTCCCACCTCCGAAATAGCCCGCCCGAACCCCAGAATTACCGCCGCCATCACGGCGAACCTCGCCTCGCGCACGACCAGCCAGGCGTTCTGCCAGCCGTTGGCGCCCAGCGCCCGCGCGGTATCGCTTATGGTGCGGTCGACGCCGCTCAAAGCGGATATGGTAAGTCCCAGAACTATCGGCGAGACCAGGATGGCCTGCCCGATAATCATGATGGTGGGCGTAAACATCAGGTCGAAAACGCCAAAAGGGCCTGTCTTTGAGAAGAACACGAAAATGAATAAACCGACGACCACCGTAGGTATACTGTAGAAAGTCTGGATGGTGCTGATGAGCAGTCTCTTGCCCGCGAACTTTTTAAAATGGATAAGGGTCCCCAGCGGCAGGCAAAATGCCGTTGCGATGAGGCAGGAAGAAAACGCAATCATAAGCGTCCTGCCGGTAATATCCAGCACTTCCGGGTCCAGTGCTACGATGAGCTCAAAAGCCTTGGAAAAACCCTGAAAAAATTCGTCCAAACTGCTACCCTCTAAACACACCTGGGAGGTTGCCGGAATGAAGGGCTCCCTCCCAGATAGATTCAAACTACAGGCAGGGTCTATATTATTCGACCGGTTTCATATTGTCAACCAGATTCGGGCAGGCCGGATAAGTACAGTTGCCGTCGCTTATCGGATGAAACAGCGGCCCGCCGAACTCTTTTGTACCGTACTCCCCGATGAGCTTCTGCACCTCATCGGAGATAAGCCAGTTGATAAAGGTCTTGGCTATCTCCAGTTTGGCGGACTTAATTTTTTCCGGATTGATTGCCATGACGTTATAGATGTTCAGGGTGGCTTCAGACGGTTTGTTCACCAGGGGAACCAGGCTTATCTGCCCTTTGTATGACGTAAACGTGGAGCCGTCGCAAAGAACGTAAGCATTCATCTGGTTGGCCATCATCAGGGTCGGCCCCATGCCCTGCCCCGCCTCCACGTACCACAGGCCGGAATTCTGGATATCCGCGGCGTAGTCGTACCCTGCTTTTGCCCACAGCCTCTGCTCGGCGCCATGAGTACCGGAACCATCGCCCCTGGAAACGAACTTAACGGAATCCGGGTCTTTCATGCCGGCTTCGGCAATTGCCTTAAAAGCGTCGGCGGGCTCCATTTCTTTAATTCCCACCGGGTCGTCCGAGGGACCGGCGATAAGAAAGAAGTTATAGGCAAAGCTTCTCCGGTCAATACCATAGCCTTCTTCGATAAACGGTTTTTCCTGGTCAGGGTCGTGGACGATAACGGCATCGACATTACCGTTTCTGCCGTGGTTCAGCGCGGCACCGGTACCCGCATAGACAATATCCAGCTCGACATTGGCCTCTTTTTCGAACAATGGCTCAAGGTAAGACCAGAGGCCGGTATCATAAAGGCTGGTAGTCGTGGCTATCTTGAACCTCGTCTTCGGCTTGGCCAACGGGTACTCTTCCCCTGCCGTCGGCGTGATGGATGTCCCGGGCGTAGCTGCAGGCTCCCCGCCGCAGCCCGGGAGCGCCGTAGTAAGTACCACCATCATGGCGACTATTGCTAGGATGTAGACCGCCATACCGCTGCGTTTTACTCTTGAAAACATACTACCTCCTTAACCAATAAAATGTGTATTTATACGAAATGGATGTACTGATTATATTAGTACAATTATTTTAAAAGAAAAATCTGCGTTTTGTCAAATGTTTTGACGACCAACCTACCATCTGGTAGAATTTACATTAGTAAGTATAAGTGTAGCCAGTCCCACCGCCTGAAGATTTTTTTGTAAAGTAGTCCGGAAAAAGGAGACTGCTAATGAGCATCGAAGGCAAAGTAGCCATGGTCACTGGCGGGTCGCACGGACTCGGCATCAACCATTGTCTATCCCTGGCAAGAGCCGGCTGCAATGTAGCCGTTATAGGCTACAGTCACATGGGAAAAGCTAAACAGGTAGCCGCGGAAATAATGGCCATGGGAAGAAAAGCCCTGGCCGTTAAGATGGATATCTCGGTGATGGAAGAAGTGCAGGCCGGCGTGTCGCAGATAGAAAAAGAACTGGGGCCCATCGAAATCCTGATCAACAACGCCGCCACCGGAATCGTACGGGCGGTTACTCTTGCCAGGACGAAATTACAGGACTGGGCCAGGGACATGAGCGTCAACCTTACGGGTTCTTTCAACACCATCAGGTGCGTCCTGCCGAGCATGATGGAGCGCAGGTGGGGCCGCATCATCAACATTTCATCGATTGCCGGCACCATGGGCGGCGCCGGACAGTGCAGCTACGCAGCCACCAAGTCGGGGCTTATCGGGCTGACCAAGACGGTGGCCCTGGAAGCCGCCCGGAAAGGCGTGACGTGCAACGCCCTTATCCTGGGGGTAATCGACGGCGGGGCTTTCCACAAGGTGGCCCCGGAGTTCCAGGAGCGCATCGTCAAACGCGTGGCGATGCGGCGGCCCGGCACTACCCAGGAGCTGAGCAACGTCCTCATTTTCCTGGCCTCCGAGGAATCCAGCTACGTTACCGGCGAAGCCATCGAGGTCAGCGGCGGCGCGGGACTTTTTACATTTTAGCCATCAGCGGTTAGCTCCGGCACCAATCCCTTCTCCCCGGCTAATCGCTGATTGCCAGTCGTTAATTGTACAAGATTTAAAGGAGGACTATGAGCGAAGTCGTTATCGTCAGCGGGGTGAGGACGGCGATAGGCAACTACGGGGGCGCCCTCCAGGACGTGCCGGCGGTAAAACTGGGCAGCACCGTCATCCGGGAAGCGTTAATCAGGGCCGGGCTGAAACCGAAGGGGGACGACAGCTACGCACCCGAATCCCTCAAGGACGAGGGCCTGATAGAGCTGGAAAAGAAGAACGCCCCTTGGGATGACTCTCTCCAGGAAGCATTGATAGACGAGGTAATCATGGGGAACGTGCTCCAGGCGGGACAGGGGCAGAACCCGGCCCGGCAGGCCGCTATCGGGGCGGGCGTTCCCAAAGAGGTAAACGCCTGCACGGTAAACAAAATCTGCGCCTCGGGCATGAAAGCGGTGGCGCTCGCCGCGCAGTCGATAAAGGCCGGCGATGCCGGGGTAATCGTGGCGGGGGGTATTGAAAACATGAGCGCCGCCCCCTACTATGTTCCCAAGATGCGCTGGGGGGCCAGGATGTTCAACGCGGAGATGGTCGACGGCATGGTGCATGACGGCCTGTGGGAGATATTCTACAACTACCACATGGGCGTCACCTCGGAGAACATCGCCGTGAAGTACGGCATCACGCGGCAGGAGCAGGACGAGTTCGCCCTGGAAAGCAACAACCGCGCCCTCGCGGCGAACAAAAACGGCACATTTAAAGAAGAGATAGTACCGGTGGAAATTAGGGTGAAGCGCGAGACCAGGATGTTCGATACCGACGAGCACCCCAGGGAGACCTCCATGGAGCTCCTCGGGAAGCTGCCCACGGTGTTCAAAGCCGATGGCGCCGTGACCGCCGGCAACGCCTCGGCGATAACCGACGCGGGCGCCGCCCTGGTGGTGATGTCCGCCGATAAAGCCAAAGAGCTCGGGCTGACGCCCATGGCGACCATCCGCGCCTACGCCGCCGGCGGCGTCGACCCCGCCTATATGGGACTGGGCGTCGTCCCCGCCACCAAGAAAGTCCTCAAGCTGGCAGGGCTCACACTGGACGATATCGATTACATCGAGCTTAATGAAGCCTTCGCCTCGCAGTCCATCGGCTGCATCCGCGAGCTGGGCATAGATATGAGTAAAACGAACCTGCACGGCGGCGGGATATCGCTGGGGCACCCTATCGGCTGTACCGGCGCCAGGATTCTGGTAACGCTCATGTACGAGATGAAGCGGCGCGACCTAGGGCTCGGCCTGGCGACCCTCTGCATCGGCGGCGGCCAGGGCATGGCGATGATTCTGGAAAGAAAATAGGTATTTACGGTGGATAATACGGAAGGGGGTGGTCGGGAAGGCCGCCGCCCCTTTTCCTTTTACATATAGAGCTATCGGGGCGCGCCGGGCATCATCTTCTCCGACATTTTGATGGCTTCTATCATGCCTTTCAGCATGGTGAAGCCGTCGGTCAACGGATAGATTTCATTATCAACATAAGTAAGCACCGGAATCGAGAGCTGGTCTTTAGCCCATTCATCGGCATCCTTATAGTCGAGGATGACTACTTGATATCCGGCGGGTGAGTAGTAATACTCCAGGATCTTTCCCTGTTTTTTCTGCTGCTCCATGGCGGCCGCGCTCATTTCCAGGATCTGCCTCATGGCCGCCGGCGGCATCGTCAGTAAAGAGTCTTTAACCTTGCTGATGCACAGTAACTTCATTACTCGCCTCCTTGTTTGATTTTTACCTTCAATAACCGATTTTCCCCTTTAGCTTTATTGTTTTTTATCACCTCCCTTTTCATTTTCTCAGGTACAAAATATAAAAGGGTATCGCCACCGCCATAGCCCGGCATTAGCGATACCCTCATCACCACATACCAACCCCTTAACTATTATTCATATATGAAAAAGGTCATTCAATTTACATCATTTTTACACATTTGTCAACAACGGGCGTCCCGTCTATTTCTTACACGATGTAATTGTGCTAAAATATAGTATCAATCAGGTGAGAGGTCAGCCATGTCGAGAATACTGGGCTGGCACAGGGGTATTGAAAAGAAAAAGGACGCCAAGGAAGAGTCGCCGCCCACGGAGCTGCTGAACATCGAGACGGTTACCCATGGCGGCCTGACATGGGTCAATATTGTTTCACCGACGGAGCGGGAAACGGAGTGGCTGGAGGAAAACTATAATTTTCACCCCCTGGCGCTGGACGACTGCCTCAGCCGCAAGCAGATACCCAAGCTGGACGTATATCCGGGCTATCTCTTTTTCGTGTTCCACTACCCGCTCTATGATAAAGAGACGCGGGTAAGCGCCAAAAGACAGTGGTCGGCGTTTATCGGTGAAAACTATCTCGTTACCCTTCACACCGGCGAGCTGAAGACGCTGGTCGCCCTTTTCCGCGATTGCCAGACCAACCCCGAGTCCCGCGAGGAGTATTTCAACGGCGGGTCGGGCTTCCTGCTTTACCGTATCCTCGACCGCGCTATCGACTCCTATTTCCCCGTCCTCGATAAAATCATGAGCCTGCTGGAAGACGTCGAGGACGGCGTCTTCGACGAGGAGGTGGAAACCACCAAGGAAATCAGCATTTTACGGCGCGATATAATCACCCAGCGCAGAATCATGTTCCCCACCCGCGCCATTTTTATCGAGATGGAAAACAAGCTGAAACGCTTCAGCAAAGTGGACGTGACCGCCTACTATAACGACCTCATGGACCATATCAACAAGATATGCGACACGCTCGATGAATGCAGGGAAATAATCGAGGTCTTCAAGGATACCGACTACACCCTGGCGACCTATCACATCAACCGGGTGACCCGCCTGCTGACCATCTTTTCCACCATCGTGCTGCCCTTCCTGATTGTCTCCAGCCTCTACGGCATGAATATCCCCCTGCCCGGCGGGCTACAAAGAGGCAGCTGGGATACTTTCATCGTGCTGCTGCTTATTATGGCCGTTATCGCCAGCGTGATGCTCATTTTCTTCCGCCGCCGCCGCTGGATTTAGAAAATGAACATCTCGTACCGACTGGTCATCGTTATCGCTCTGTTCATTACCTGCCTTATCACCGCCAACATCATCGCCGTCAAAGTAATCAGCCTGGACTTCAGAGTAGTGGAATTTATACTGCCGGCGGCGATTTTCGTCTTCCCGGTGAGCTATGTTTTCGGCGACGTTCTCACCGAGGTATACGGCTACCGCACGGCGCGGAGGGTCATCTGGCTGGGCTTCGCCTGCAACCTGGTCTTCGTGTTCTTCGCCTGGGTGGGACAGATGCTTCCTTCCGCCGGTTTCTGGGAGGGGCAGGCGGCCTACGAAAGCATACTGGGCTTCACGCCCCGCCTGCTGGGGGCCTCCTTCTGCGGCTACCTCGTGGGGGAGTTCGCCAACTCCTTCGTCCTTTCAAGGATGAAAATCTTCACCAGGGGGCGCTGGTTGTGGACCCGGACGATAGGCTCGACCGTCATCGGGCAGGGCCTGGACACGGCTATCTTCATTACGCTGGCCTATACCGGGACGGGCGCTACCGTTCCGACAATGATCTGGCAGCACTGGGTATTCAAAGTCGGCATCGAAATCGTCTGCACGCCGGCAACCTATGCCATCGTCAACTGGCTAAAACACCGGGAGGGCGTGGACGCCTACGACTACCAGACCAGGTATAATCCCTTCACGGTACGGGGATAGAAAAGTATCATGGAAATCCGTGTTCCGGCGCGCATAACGCGGAGGCGTGCTATCGGGGAGCTAAAGTTCATCGTCGACCATAACGTGGGCAAGCTGGCCAGGCGGCTCAGGATGATGGGGTACGACAGCGTGTTCTTCAGCGGCGAGGACGATTCGGCGATGGTAAAGCAGGCCCTGGCCGAAGACCGGACCATCCTGACCCGCGATACGGGCATCATGCGGCGAAAGGCCGTAAGCAGCGGGCGGGTCCGGGCGGTATTGATAGAAAGCGAGGAGCCAGAAAAGCAGATGCGGCAGCTCACGGCCGCGTTCGACCTCAAGGGACGGGCCAGGCCCTTTACGCTGTGCCTGGAGTGCAACGCGCCGCTGGAAAACCGGAGCCGCGAGGAAGTCGCCGGGCGCGTGCCGCCCTACGTTTACCGGACGCAGACGCAGTACATGGAGTGCCCCAGCTGCCATCGTATTTACTGGCGCGGCACGCACTGGGAAGCGATGATACGCAGGCTGGAAAAGCTATAAAAAGTTAAAAATCCGGGAGGTAACATGAACATCCATGAAGCCGCCTTGAAAAGGCGGTCGGTAAGGCGTTTTAAGAATAAACCCGTACCTTATGAAGCGCTGGAAAAGTGCATCGACGCGGCGCGCCTGGCGCCGAGCGGTCGCAACCAGCAGGTCTGTGACTATATCGTTATCAACGACTCAAAAGTGCTGCCCGGGATATTCGAGAACATCGGCGGCTCGGCGAAACTGCCGCCGGACAAGGGAGGCCCGCGGCCCGACCAGGCCGCTAAAGCCTATACCATCATCTTGATAAACAAAGAAAGAGAAGGCGACGTCAACCGGCGGAAAGTAACGTTGATAGATGTGGGCATGGCGGCGGAGAACATCATCCTGACCGCCTACGAGCAGGGGCTCGGCTGCTGCCCCATCCTGATGTTCAACGAGGAGGATATCAAGCTGCTGCTGGAGATACCGGATACATATGATATCGCGCTGGTTATCGCCATGGGCTACCCGGACGAAAGCCCGGTGGCGGACATCGCTGAAGACTCGTCGAATATATACGTGGATGATAAAGGGACCAGGCACGTGCCCAAGAGAAAGCTTGCAGATGTGATACACAGGAACAGGTTTTAACTTATTCGTCCCGCCAGTTCCAGTCGCGCCCGCCCTTGAACACCGCCGAGTTCATCTCGTTGCTCAGGAAGAGCAGATTGGCATCCGGATAGCGCATGGCCATGGCGTAAAAGAACTCCCCGGTGGTCTTCGTTTTCGCCAGCTCTTCTTCCGTGGCGATAAGGTAGTCTTTCGTAAAGCTGAAACACGAACCATCGAAAGGCATCCCCGGCTTCTCGTGGCCCGGAATGACCACCTCCGCCCCCATTTTCTCCAGTCGCTCGATGTCTTTAATCCACTGCTTGCGCTCTTCGGCGGTAATCTCGCAGGTAAACGGGTGCGCCTGGTTGAAGAGGACATCGCTGCCGTACAGGGTCTTTATGGAGGGAATCCAGACGACCGTATTGTACTTGAGGTCGCCCATGATTTTCGGCAGAATCTCGATGCGGTGGCCTTCAAGCTCGAAGTAGTCCTTCGACATCGGCTCTATGTTAACCGCCCTGGTAGGCACGTTGGTCGGCCCGATAATGTTCCTCCAGTGGTCGATTTTACCGAACATCTGCTTGTTGATGGTGCTGGCGACCTCCGGCAGGGCGATGACTTTCGCCCCGGGAAACGCCTCGACGATAGGCCCCAGCCCGAAATAGTGGTCCGGGTGGGCGTGGGTGATATAGATGGTCTCCAGACGCTTGCCGGTCTCCAGAACCTCCGCGGCGACGCGGTGGCCGTTCGAAAGACTCCACTGCGTGTCTATAAGGGCGGCGTCCTTCTCTCCCATGACGATTACGGAAGCGACGGCGAAACCGCTTTCGTCGCTGAAAAATACTCTGGTGGAAAGCAGACCCGGGTGGTGATTGACCCTGACTTCCATGGGCAGACCTCCGAATTTCAGATGCTTCAGTCTACCAAGCGGGGCGTTATATTGCAAGTGACCTCGAAGATAAAGCTTACCAACGTCAGGTTTAACCGCCGCTGCGTGCTTTATGTCAATAGAGTATAAAAGCACCTCCCTTGACCGTAATGCCGATTATTGCTACACTCAAGCTATGAAAATAGTCACGGCGGAGCAGATGAGGCAGCTGGACGGGGAGTGCATCCGCAGCGGCACGCCCGCCAGCACGCTCATGGAGAACGCGGGTAAAGCGGTAGCGGAAGCGGCCATGGCGGCCCTGGGCGATTCTAAAGACCGTAAGATTATCTGCCTTGCGGGCGGGGGGAACAACGGGGGGGACGGTCTCGTGGCCGCCCGCTATCTTCACGATTGGGGATACAAAGCCGCTATCTACATCTGCTCCAAAAGGCCGCCTGACGACCCCAATCTCAAGCTGGCGCAGGAAAGGAACATAGAATGCGTTGAAGCCGGGCGGGATAAAGACCTTAAAAAGCTCGACGGGCTGCTGGCATCCGCCTCCTGCGTTATCGACGCCCTGCTGGGCACGGGAAAACTGAGGCCGCTGGAGGGCGTCTTTAAACACGCGCTGGAAAAAGCGTCCCTGGCGCAGAAAGAGCGGGGAATCAAAATAATCGCGGTAGATTTACCGTCCGGCATGGACGCCGACACCGGGGCCATAGACCCCGCCTGTCCCCGCGCCGACATCACGGTCACGATGGCTTTCCCCAAGCTCGGACTGTTCAGCTTTCCCGGGGCGGCTAAGGTGGGTAAGCTGATAATAGCGGATATCGGCATACCGGAAGCGCTCGCGGAGGACATAACGACCGAGCTCATCACCGACCGTTGGGCTAAAACCACGCTTCCGGAGAGGCCGCTCAACGCCAACAAAGGCACGTTCGGGCGGGTGCTGGTGACCGCCGGCTCCATCAACTATATCGGCGCCGCCTACCTGGCATGCAGCGGGGCGCTGAGGTCGGGGGCGGGACTGGTAACGCTGGCGACGGCGAGCAGCCTCCAGCCCATCCTCGCCGCCAAACTCACCGAGGTCACCTACCTGCCGCTCCCGGAAGCGCGGCCAGGCTATATATCCGTGGAAGCGGACGATATCATCACCGCGCAGTGCAGCCGGTACGACGTGCTCCTCATCGGCTGCGGACTCGGACAGGACCCGGCGACGGTCGAGCTTTTCAGCTCGCTGATTCTGGAAAAAGAGCTGCCGCTGCCGGTGCTCGACGCGGACGCCCTCAATATACTTCTCAGGATACCGGAGTGGTGGCAGTGGCTCACCGACGACGCCATACTCACGCCCCACCCCGGCGAAATGTCCCGCCTGTGCGGCCTATCCATCGACGAAATACAGGCGGACCGCCTCGGGATAACGCGCCGGTACGCCGCCGAGTGGCACCAGACAATCGTGCTCAAGGGGGCGCATACCGTCATCGCCACGACGGACGGTCGCTGCCGGGTCAGCCCTTTCGCCAATCCGGGGCTGGCATCGGCGGGGACGGGCGATGTCCTGGCAGGCGTTATCGCCGGGCTGGCGGCGCAGGGGCTGACGCCCTTCGACGCGGCTTCGCTGGGGGTCTATCTGCACGGCCGGGCGGGGGAGATGGTCAGAGAAAAGCTGGGCGACGCCGGCACGATTGCCTCCGACCTGCTGCCGGAGCTGCCGCTGGCGATAAAAGGACTGAAAGACCGGGGCTGAGGAGGGAAAAAATGCTGCTGGCGATAGACATCGGCAATACCAATATCACGCTCGGCGTCTTCGACGGGGACAAGCTGCTTGTCACCTACCGCCTGGCGACACACGTCAACCAGATGCCCGACGAATACGCAGTCTACATACTCAGCCTGCTGAAATATAGCGGAATAGATACATCCTCCATCACCGAGGGCGCGATAAGCTGTGTCGTTCCGCCGCTAACGACCACCTTCAACGAGCTCTTTAAAAAGTATTTCAACGTCACGCCCCTGACGATAGGGCCCGGCATCAAGACCGGGGTGCGCATACGCTACGATAACCCGCGCGAGCTCGGCGGCGACCGCATGTCCAACGCCGCCGGGGCGCTCAGTCTCTACAAACCGCCGATAATCGTCGTGGCGATGGGAACGGCCACCGCTTTCGACACGATATCCAAAGAGGGCGACTACCTGGGCGGGGCGGTAGCGCCGGGACTGGCCATCGCCGCCGACGCCCTTTACGCCCGCACGGCCGCCCTCCCGCGCGTCGAGCTGGTGCGTCCCAGGAAAGCCATCGGCCCCAACACCGTCGCCGCCATGCAGTCCGGCATAATCTTCGGCTACGCGGGCCTCATCGACGGAATCGTATCGCGGATACAGGAAGAGCTGGGAGAAAAAGCCACGGTGGTAGCCACCGGCGGCTACGCGAATATAATCGCCAGAGAAACGAAGCTGATAGATAAAATCAACCCCAACCTGGGGCTCATCGGCATAAAGGTCATCCACGCGCTGAACCGGCGGCAGTGATAAAAGCTTATAAGGGGACGGGCATGTTGAAGGACAAAACGATAGTACTGGGCATTACCGGGGGCATCGCGGCCTATAAAGCGGCCGACCTCGCCAGCAAGCTGACGCAGGCGGGCGCCAGGGTGGAAACGGTCATGACCGAGGCCGCCACGAAGATGATTACCCCCTTAACGATACGCAACTTAACGCACCGGCCCGTGGTCACCGATATGTTCGAGACGGCGTCCGAGTGGAGCGAAGAGCACATCGCCCTGGCGGAAGCCGCCGACGCCGTTATCATCGCTCCGGCCACCGCCAACACGATATCGAAGCTGGCGGCGGGCATCGCCGATAACATGCTCGGCTGCGTAGTGCTGGCCACCAAAGCGCCGGTCGTTATCGCGCCCGCCATGAACGACGTCATGTACAAAAATCCCGTCACGCAGGAGAACTTAGAAAAACTGAGGGACCGCGGCTTTAAAATCATCGAGCCGGAGTACGGCCGGCTGGCTTCCGGGAAGATGGGTAAGGGCCGCCTGCCCGAAACGGCGAAGATTATCTCGGAAATCGAGAAGGCGCTGGGGCAGAAGAAGGACCTGGAAGGCAAACGGATAGTCGTGACAGCCGGGGGCACAAGGGAGCCGATAGACCCCGTAAGGCACATCGGCAACAGGTCGTCGGGGAAGATGGGCTACGCCCTGGCCGAGGCGGCCAAAGACAGGGGGGCGGAGGTAACGCTAGTCAGCGCCAACGCGTCCCTGCCGGAGCCCGGCGGGATGAAGATAGTAAAGGTACGGACGGCGGCGGAGATGAAAAAGGCGGTGGCGGGGGCGGTAAAGAACGCGGACGTCCTGCTCATGGCGGCGGCAGTGGCGGACTATATGCCAAAGACACCAGCGAGAGGCAAGATAAAAAAGGAGTCGAGGCGGGGCATGACCCTGAAGCTGGTCAGGACGCCGGACATTATCAGCGAGGTAAAGGGCGGCTTTATCAGGGTGGGCTTCGCCGCGGAGAGCGAGGACCTTATCGCCAACGCCAAAAAGAAGCTCACGGCCAAGGGGCTGGACATGGTGGTGGCTAACGATGTCACCGAACCGGGCAGCGGCTTTGACGTGGACACGAACAGGGTCGTTATTATAGATAAAAAAGGCAGGACGGAAGAGCTGCCGCTGATGAGCAAAAGAGAAGTGGCGGACAGGGTGCTGGAAAGGGTCAAGGGGATGCTTCAATGATTTCCAGAGTCTCCGTCTGTCTGGAAGTGGGAACTAAAGCAACCGGTGCTTTCGCCCCGGATTATCCCGGCTGCTGGGTTTACGGTAAAAATAAAACAGACGCACTGCGGCAGATAAAAAGCAATGTTATAGAATGGTTCGACTGGATGAAAAGCCACGGAGAAAACGTCCCGGATACCAGCGCGAATTTAGAAATAGAAACTGCGGAGATGTTCCGGGTTGACTACGACCCTTCGGAGGCCGGTACGCCCGAACCCTTATTCTGGAGTGAAGTAGCCCCCATAACGAAAGAAGATATAGATAGAACACTTCGCTTAATTTCGTACTCCCGGGATGATTTGCTGGCGGTCACTAAACCTATAAGCGATAAGCTCCTGGACTGGCAACCACCGGTAAAGCTTCGACCAATAAGGGACTGCTTGATTCATGTAGCTCGTGCCGAGCTCTGGTATCTCACCCGTCTTAACGCACCCTGGCCGGAGAAAACACCGGAAAACATAACCGAACTATTGAAGTACAGTCGGGGTGTTGTTGTTAAATATCTAAAAAACTTTCCAAAACGAAAAATGAAGGGAATTTTTCAGCCGCGTAAATATCCCAGTCCGGTGTGTAATTTGTGGACTGCCAGAAAAGTTTTGAGAAGGATAATCGACCACGATAGATTACATACGAGAGACATTATGAAGGTCGTAGAATTATATAAGAAGAATGCCCGAGAGGAGCGGAGTGAGGGGGCGAAAATCCCCCTTGAATCCCCCTTTATGAAAGGGGGAAACTAAATAAGGGAGCAGTCCCACCCAGAGGGGCGCTAGCCCCTCTCCCCTTAACCTCCCCCTCTCCGCACGCGGAGAGGGGGACACAGGGGGTGAGGTTAATAACAGGTTGAGATTGCTTCGCCTCCCGATTGCGTCGGGATGGACTCGCAATGACATAAAAAGAGGAAAAGTAGAGGGGTTCACCCTGAGGGGGAACGAGGGGGTGAGGTTACTGGATTCCCGCTTTCGCGGGAATGACAAAAGGGTGCGGGAATGACACGGTATTATTATGGCTAAGATAATAAAATACTCTTTAGTCACCAGCTTCATCGCCTATCTGATAGGCGCGATAGCGCTCTTTATCTTTAACATCGCCGAGATGGGCTGGAGCCCGATAAACGCCAACGACGCCGGCTTCGTGGTGAACATGCTTACCCTCGGTTTCGCCGACTACCCGGGGTGGGGCGACCTGTGGTATCTGGCAGTGCTGGTGCCCCTGCTGGGCTCGGCGCTGGCGCTGGCCTCGTTCCTGGTATGGCGCGGGACGGAAAGGCGGCGGTGGCTCTGGGGCGGCCTCAGCGTCGCTGCCTATTACGTTATCAGGCTGCTGGCCTTCGGCATCGGCAAGCTTATAGCATTCTGGGGCGATATAGAGGTACAACCCGGCGATTTTGCCTACGCGCTATTGCTTCTCTGGCCCGCCGGCGGTTTTATACTGGGCTACGTGGCGTCAACGATTACCGATACCGTGGTCAGGTTCCCGTCTCAAGAATAGCTGCGCTAGAAAGAGGACTCATGACAGACTCCCCGCAAACGGAAATGCCCGGGGCTTACGAGCCGGGCAGGGCAGAAGAAAATTGGTATAAGTTCTGGATGGAGAAGGGCTACTTCACGCCCGAAATCGACTGGCAGAAAAAGCCCTTCACCATCATCATGCCGCCGCCCAACGTCACCGGAGGGCTGCACCTCGGCCACGCCATGGAAATGGCGCAGCAGGACGCCATGACACGCTGGCACCGCATGAAGGGAGAGCCGACCCTCTGGCTGCCGGGACTGGACCACGCCAGCATCGCCGCCCACGTAGTGGTGGAGAGAGAGCTGGCAAAAAAAGGCACAGACCGGCATAAGCTGGGCAGAGAGAAATTCCTGGAGGTAATGCACCGGTGGGCTGAAGACTGCCGTCAGACCATCACCCAGCAGTTCATGAAACTGGGTATATCCTGCGATTGGACGCGGCTCCGCTTTACCATGGACGAGGTCTCCGGCCGGGCGGTCCGCACCACCTTCAAACGACTCTATGACAGGGGGCTCATCTACCGCGGGGAGCGGATAATCAACTGGTGCCCGCGCTGCGGCACCGCCCTGTCCGACCTCGAAGTGGAACATCAGGACATCAACGGGCACCTGTGGTACGTGAGATACCCCATCGCCGGTGAAGAGGGAAAGTACATTACCGTGGCCACCACCCGACCCGAAACGATACTGGGGGACACGGCGGTGGCGGTAAATCCCGAAGATAGTCGGTTCAAGGGGATGACTGGTAAAAAAGCCGTTTTACCGGTGCTCGGACGCGAGATACCCATAATCGCCGACGAAGCGGTCAGCACGGAGTTCGGGACGGGGGCGGTAAAGATAACACCCGCCCACGACCCGGTCGACTTTGAAGTAGCGCAGCGCCACGGACTGCCCCTTATCAATATTCTCAACAATGACGTCACCATGAACGAGAACGCCGGGCCCTACAAGGGTATGGACCGCTACGAGTGCCGCAAGGCCATCGTCGCCGACCTCGAGAAAGCGGGACTCCTCGTTAAAATAGAGCCCTACACGCACGCGGTCGGCCACTGCCAGCGCTGCCATACCGTCGTCGAGCCGATAGCCAGCCGCCAGTGGTTCGTAAAGGTCGGCCCGCTGGCAAAGCCGGCCATTGAAGCGGTCAAAGACGGGAGTATCGTCATCCTGCCGGAGCGTTTCACCAAGGTATATCTCAACTGGATGGAGAATATACGCGACTGGTGCATCAGCCGGCAGCTCTGGTGGGGGCACCGCATCCCGATATGGTACTGCGGCAAGTGCGGCGAGTTGACCGTCGCGGTAGACACGCCGACCGCCTGCGCCGCGTGCGGCTCCGCGGACATCAAGCAGGACGAAGACACCCTCGACACATGGTTCAGCTCCGGGCTCTGGCCGCATTCCACCCTCGGCTGGCCGGAAGATACCGAAGACCTCCGCTATTTTTATCCCACTTCGGTGATGAACCCCGGCTACGAAATCCTCTTTTTCTGGGTGGCCAGGATGATAATGCTGGGCATCGAGAATACCGGTAAAATACCGTTCCGCACCGTCTATCTCCACGGACTGATACGCGACGAAAAGGGCATCAAGATGAGCAAAACGCGGGGCAACGTGGTCGACCCCCTTGACGTGATGCAGCAGTACGGCACGGATGCTTTACGCTTCGCGCTGATGACGGGTATTTCGCCCGGAAACGACTCCCGGCTGTCCGAAGAAAAGTTGGAGGCCGGCCGCAACTTCGCCAACAAGCTCTGGAACGCCACCAGGTTCGTCATCAGGAGCATGGAAAGCGGCGACTCCACGGGGGCGGAAACGGGCAGGCTGACCACGGAAGACCGCTGGATACTCTCCCGGCTCAACCGCACCGTCGCCGCCGTTACCGGTCTGATGGAGGATTTCCAGTTCGGCGAGGCGCAGCGGCAGATTCACGACTTTTTGTGGGGGGAGTACTGCGACTGGTATATCGAGCTCGCCAAGATAAGTCTCCAGGCGGGGGACAGCTCACAGCTGCCGGTGCTCGCGGAGGTGCTCGAAACCTCGCTGCGCCTTATCCATCCCTACATGCCGTTTATCACCGAAGAGCTATGGCAGCACCTGAAAGAGGCCTGGAAACCGATAAAAGGCGACTCCATAATGGTCGCCGCGTACCCGCAGGCAGATGAAAAACTATACGATGCGGAAGCCGAGAAGGAAATCGAGAACGTAACGGAGATAATACGCTCGATACGCAACGTCCGCGCCCAGTACAAGGTGGAAAGCACGCGCTGGATCGAGGCAAAAGTATACACCGGCCTGCCGGCGCTCTCCGGCTACGCCGCGGCCATAAAAGCGCTGGCAAGGGCCAATCCCGTCAGAGTTATCGAGGGACACGCCGGCGAGAAAGCCGACGAAAATACGCTGGTGCTAACGCTGGCGCAGGCGACGGTCGTCATTCCCATGGCCAGCATGTTCGATGTCGAGGCGGAGCAAAAGAGAATCGCCAAAGAGCTCGAACAGGCCCGCGCCGAGGTGGAACGTCTCGAAGCCAGGCTCAAGGACAATGCCTTCCTCACCAAAGCCCCGGCGGCGGTGATTGAAAAGGAGCGGCAAAGGCTCTATACTCTCAGTGAAAAACTGGAGAAGCTCAAAAAGCAGAGTTCCGGATAGCAGGAGGTGCGACCATGTTCTCGAGGGTGATGGTGCCACTGGACGGGTCCAAGGTGGGCGAGGCGGCTTTACCGGTCATCGAACAACTGGTGGACAAGCTGGCCCCGGGGACAAAGGTCGAGGTGATACTCATCGGGGTGATAACGCTGCTGAGACACTGGGTGGTGGTGGGGGAGGCCAGCGCCCCGGTATCGTATACCGAGGAGGAACTCCAGCGTATCAAGGAAAGAGTAGCCACGTACCTCGAAAAGACCGGCGAGTCCCTGAAAAGCAGACGCGTCTCGGTCAGCACCATGGTAAGGACGGGCAACGCCGCCGACGAGATACTGAAAGCGATCGAAGAGAGCAAGGCCGACCTTATAGCTATGTCCACACACGGGAGGTCGGGCCTGCGCCGGCTGGCTTTCGGGAGCATCACCGATAAAGTACTGCGCCACTCGCCGGTGCCGGTGCTGACCGTCCGCGCTCCCGAAGGAACAATTAACGATTAGCGGGGAACCGGCGCAACCGGCCGGGCCCTTCAGTCCACTGATTTCGCGTTGAAATCAGCGGCAAGCACTTTGCAAACGCCCCTGCTGCGCCACTGACGCTTGAGATATTCCAGGGCTTTACGGGTGTCGCTGGCGACACGCGCTTTTTCAGACCCCCGCAAACGGTACTTGAACAGCCAGTAGGTGAAATTACTCAGGTCAGCGAGGGTAGCGGAATCCGCCCGGGTATGTCCTTTTTCCTGCCGAAAGCGTTCGAAAAGGGGTTCCCTGTCGGCCCCGTAAATCCGGCGGAAAGCCTCATCGGCGGAATCTTTACGGGCGCGCAGGCCGCCCACCCGCCTCTCTTTATCTATTTCGTCCTGCACCGTTAAAAGCAGGGCTTCCTCGACGGTGACGCCGTAGAAAAAGTTGAGGTACTGCCGGTACTTCTTTTCGCCGATAAGCCCGGCAACCTCTTCGGCGCGGAGCTCCAGGGGCGGGATGCCGCGGAAGAGAAGCGAGTCCCTTTCGTCCCCGGGGAGGAGGCTGTCCACCTCCTGACAGAGCCGCTCCGCCAGCAGAAGCCAGTCGAAAGCTTCCCCGTCAATGAGATAACGGTAGGCGCGGCCTTCATAGACCTCTTCGGCGCTGGTCCACAGTCCCATCGCGCCGAGCAGCGCCAGGTACCAGTGCTTTCCCGAGGCGAGCGCCTGTTTGAGGTAAGCGAGGGCCTCACTATCGGCGGAGAGGGAGGACTCCGGGGCAGCGCGTTTGCCGGCCTTCTTCATGCCGCACCCGAGAGCGGAGCGCGGTTCGGGAACTCCACTTTAAGTCTTTCGTAGAACGCGAGCTTTCCGGTCGCGGCAAGCTCCTGAAGCTTTTTGACTATGGCTTCCCCGGCGCCGGGGACTTCTTTAAGGCGGCCTTCGGCGGCGAGCTTTTCCACCGGCTCCTTGAGCTCCGCTATAGAACGCGCCACTTTCTCATAGGCACGGATTTTAAAGATATTATCTTTCTTAAGCTTCAGCATAGCGGCGATGTCCGTAAAGATAGCGGATATTTCTGCGTTGGTCACGGCTATCTCCCGCAGCAGTGCTTGTATTTTTTCCCGCTCCCGCAGGGGCAGGGGTCGTTGCGGCCGACTTTTTTGCCCGCCACCGCCGCGGCGGCTTTAGGTCTCTTATCACCCTGGGAGCCCACCCCCGCCTTGACCATCGGCGACTGCGCCTGCTTGGCTTCCTTCTGGACTATGGCTACGTGATAAATCGTGTAGACGACGTCGTGGCGGATGGTCTCCAGGAGCGTCTGGAACTGCTGGTAGCCGGTGCTCTTGTAGGCGTCCACCGAGCGTACTTGCCTCAGTGTTTGCCATCCCGCCTGGAGCCTCATGTGCTCCATCGCCGTCAGGTGCTCTATCCAGAGCCGGTCGATTATCTGGAGCATCACCAGCCTCTCCACCAGCCTCATTTTATCAGGTCCCATGTCCTTTTCACGCTGGTCGTAGAGCGTGACGGCGATTTCTTCAAGCTTCTTTTCGATATCACGCGAGGACATGCTTTCCAGGTCTTTTTCTCTAAGGATTGATGTCACCGGCATGATAATATTAACGTCCGCCAGCAGCTTTTTCAGATCCCTTTCCTCGCCGTACTGCCCCTGGTCGTAATTGGCGACGACGTTCTTCAGCTCGTCCGTGACCATGGACAGGATATTCGACTTAAGGTCGGCGCCGGAGAGGATTTTACGTCTCTCCTCATAGATAAGCTCGCGGTGCTTGTTAACGACGTCGTCATACTCCACCAGGTGTTTGCGGATATCAAAGTGATAGCCCTCGACGCGCTTCTGGACGTCGGTAATGACTCCGGTAATCATCCGGTTTTCGAGGGGCGTGTCCTCGTCCATGCCCACCCACCCCATCACCGCCTTGAGGCGGTCGCCGCCGAACCGCCGCATGATATCGTCCTC
>CAYTZI010000015.1:0-22459 GCA_964442335.1 uncultured Dehalococcoidaceae bacterium
GACCTTCAGTGTGTGATACTGACGCTCTAACCAGCTGAGCTAACCGCCCTTGAACAGTAGCATATAAATTGTAAGGAATTGGTTATCCAAAATCAAGCCTTATATTTGTTTTCTCTTTTTCAGCGTTTTTCTCATGATTTGACGGCGGACGGCTGACGGTATATTATGTGGCAGGTCAACACGGAATAACTAAAGGAGGCAGAAATTGCTAGACCAAACCAGTCAATGGTACAAGCTGCAATACCCGGAATGTTTTGTCGATGAAGAATCGCGCATGATGCAAAAGGTGTTGTCTGATTTTGTCGATAAAGAAATTATTCCGGTCCGTGACAAAATCGATGATGATGTGACACATCAGGAAATCATTAACCCGATTTTGAAAAAATTACAGGTGGACCTCGGCTGCCAGAAGAACATGATACCTAAAGACTACGGCGGCAACGAGTTGCTTTCCATCGTGGCAGGCGCTCTCAAGCAGGAACAGATAGCCCGCGGCGATTACGGCATCAGCATGCACGGCGCCGTTACCGACTGGGGCTGGACGCCGGCCACATTAGCCTACCTGATGGCGCCCACGCCCGAAGCCAAGGCGTGGGGGAAAGCCGTGCTCGATAAGTTTGCCCCCATGTTCGTAGGCAGCGAGCATAAAGCCGCCTGCTTCAACATGAGCGAAGCCGAGTCCGCCTGCGATATCGAGAATATTACCAATGAAGGTAAGACCGTAGGCACCAGGGCTAAGCTCGAAGGTGATGAATGGGTCATCAACGGCAACAAGTTCTGGGCGTCGAATGCGGGCGTGGCGGACCTCAACTGCGTCATCTGCAACATAGACCCGCGGCTGGGGAAAGACTCTTTCGCCCTTATTTACGTACCCGAGCCCTGGCCGGGAGTATCCCACGGCAAGTTCGAGGTGAAGTGCGGTATGCAGGCCGACAGGAACACCTCTACCTATTTCGATAACGTCAGGGTACCGCGCGAATGGGGATTCCAGGGACCTGTAGCCTGGTCTATATATGAAACGACCCTGTCCGCGCCCATGCCTCTTAATTCTGGCCATACCATCGGCATTCTACAGGGCGCCTTTGACGTGCTCCTCGATTACACGACCCAGAGGGTGGCGGGGGGGAAGCCGATTGCCCACCACCTGGACGCCGCCATGATTATCGGCGAGATGGCATCATTTATCACGGTGGGCAGGGCCGCCTTCCTGGAGCTAGCTCATGAGTATGACCGCATGGATATTTACGGCATGTGGAACACACGGACCATGTGGGCCAAAGGACATGCCGTGCACGCCTATATCACGCGTACGGCGCCGGAGCTGATTCTGAGGGGCATGGAAATCATGGGGTCCTATGGATATGTCCGCGAGAACCACTATGAGAAATATTACCGTGACATTCCGATAGCCAAGCTGGTAATGGGAGGCAGCCACCTCGGCTATTTCTCCGCGTGCCGGCAGTTTTACGACCTGGACTTTACCGCTTTTGGGCCGGGCAAGCTGCAAGACCCGACGAAGGCCTAAAGTTTTATCAGGTGACCGTGAAGATAAACAGGCTCCTTGAGATTACCTTGATACTGCTCAACAAGGGTGCGGTCACCGCGGCAGAGCTGGCCGGAAGGTTCGGCGTATCCACCAGGACGATATACAGGGACATCGACGAGCTGTCTTCGGCGGGCGTTCCCGTTTTTACCAATAAGGGGGGCGGCGGGGGCATATCGCTTCTGGAAAACTACGCCATCAATAAAGCCTTTTTGACCGAGCATGAACGCGACAGCCTGCTGCTGGCCCTCAAGACATTGCAATCCACCAAATACCCGGAAATCGACACCATCCTGGAAAAAATCGGGGCGGTCTTTAAAAAAGCCGCCTCCGCCAACTGGGTACAGGTGGAGTTTTCGCCGTGGGGAAGCGGGCCAAACGAAGAAAACAAGTTCCTGGATATTAAAAGGGCAATCCTCGAATGCAGGGCGGTCACCTTTGATTACATTAACGCGGACGGCATCCTGAGCCATCGCAAAGTAGAACCGGCATTGCTTTCGTTCAAGGGGCAGGCATGGTACGTGTGGGGCTACTGCACTACCCGTCGCGATTTTCGCACCTTCCGTATCTCCAGAGTCAGGAATCTGATTGTAACAGATGAACGCTTCGTGCGAAAACCGATAGAAAAGATAAAGGATGAAGAGCCCGCGGCGGCAGTGTCTCAACAATACGTGACTCTGAAACTGCGGTTTCAACCCCAGGACCTTTATAGGGTGTACGACGACTACGACGAGCAGCGCATCGTCCGCAACTCGGACGGCACCTATGACGTTACCGTTACTTTCCCGGAGGACGAATGGGTTTACGGCTATATCATGTCGTTTGGAAGCTACGTGGAAGTGCTGGAACCGCCTTATGTCCGCGAGATAGTCCGGGAAAGAATGCAAAGAGCGCTGAAATATTATCAATAATCGCCCTGAATATGACACTCTGTTGTCGCATTAGTGCAGTAATATTGGATTACTGACACAAGGGGGTGGAAATATGAAACCAAGGATAATCAAGAAAGCAGCCTTCATAATCGCCGGGGTGGCGGGCAGCGGGGACGAGACCGCCAAGGTCTGGGAAGTGTTTATGAAGCTGGAAAAAGTAAATCCGCTAAAAAACCAGGTGGGGGAGGTGGGTTACGAAGTCCGTATGTACCCGGCTGAAGGACCGGGTAAAATCCACGTGGGCGCGGAGGTTAAAGACGCCGATGTCCCCAGGGAGTACAAGGTTTTCTTTGTACCTGCCGCAACTTATGCCGAGTTTGAAATCTATCCCGCCAGGGGCTACGAAAGCAGCAATGACGTTATGAGCAAATGGCTGGAAGATAATGCGGGCAAATATAAACCAGCCCTGCTGGACGGCATGCATTACGGGATAGAAGTGTACGACCAGAGATTCAAGGACAACGATAATCCGGAATCGGTTGTTGGATTTCTGGAGCCCATAGTTCCGGTGTCGGGTGGAAATGATATGTCCCAAATGGTCCTGGGGTCATAGAAAAATCCAAGCGGAGAATGGTTGCGGAGGATATCCGGGAGGCATTAGCCTGCCTGGCATGAGGATGACCAGCCCGGTATTATCTACCGGCGGCGCGCGCGGGCGCTTTCTCGCGGACGGTTCCAAACGCCTCTTTCGCCAGGGATATAAACTTCTCCGCCATCGGGTTTTCGGGGGCGTCTTTACGAATCAGGGCGTCCGCCCCCACCCAGATTTCGTTCGATAGCGGCAGCACCTTCAGGCGCTCCTCGACGATGGCTTTCTCCACCGTCTTGATATGGTATAATCCCACGCCCTCCCCGCTTTCCACGAGGCGAATTCCCCATTCGGGGCTGTTTACTTCCACGATGACGGGGGCGGGCACATGGCAGCCCCCGGCCGCGATCCTGGAAAGGATAATGCGGCGTGTGGCGGATGTTTCCGGTCCCAGTATCAGCGGGTATCCGCACAGATTAACGAAGTCGAGCCGCTGTTTGCGGGCGATAGGGCTGGACGCGGCAGCCACGAGCACCAGTTTCTCCCGGGGGGAGACGGGGACGGACTTCAGTCTGGCGTTATTATATTCTGCTTTGACGACGATACCCAGGTCCACCTGATAGTTCAGGACATCCTCGGCGACCTCGAAAGAAGAGCAGCTTTTGATAACCAGCCTGACGCCCGGAGAAAGCTTCTCGAAGGCGCATGTAGCGGAAGTCGCGCAGCTGCTGAAAGTAGTGCATATGCCGATGCGCAGGCTCGTCTCTTTAAAATTTTCCAGGAATTTCTCGGCATTTATCATTTTCTGATAGATGTCTTCAACATAGCGCAACAGGCCCGAACCGGCCGGCGTCAGAACGACCTTCTGCTTTTTAACGTCGAGCAGCTTGAGCCCGACGCCTCTTTCAAGCGAACGGATATGATAAGTGATGGTGGGCTGGGTCAGGAAAAGCTTCTCGGCGGCGGCGGTGATGCTCTCCTCGCTGGCGACGTAGTAAAAGACGATTAAGCTATGAAGGTCAAGTTTTGAGGGCGCCACGGTTCTCCCTTGATGGAATTCTGTAAACAGGTATGAGCGTTCTCTATAATATCATAGAGAATTTTGTAATGCAATTGTTGCTTTTAGCTATATTTGACGATATGTGGTATACTCAACCTTGAACTTTTCCGCGCAATATGGTTAATATTGTGTGAAATACAAATCAGTACGACGAGTTCGTGCTTAAAAAATTCCCCGCGTATATTAAAAGGAGGTAAATGCTGAAATGGCAAAACAGTGGGAACAGATGACCCCGGATGAAAAACATGCGGAACTGGTCGATAAATGGCTTAACCCTCCGGACCCGAATTTTGAAAGCCCCGCAGCGGAAAAAGCCTATAAAGAGAGAGTACAGCGCATAGTGGACGCCTTGCATATGAAGAAACCGGACAGGGTGCCGGTTTTCCCGATGTTCGGGTTCTT
Source organism: uncultured Dehalococcoidaceae bacterium (assembly GCA_964442335.1). GTDB lineage: Bacteria > Chloroflexota > Dehalococcoidia > Dehalococcoidales > RBG-16-60-22 > JBFYTX01. The sequence goes on from CAYTZI010000015.1 coordinate 4,467, forward strand.
CGCGGCTTATTATTCCGGCTATACGCCGTACGATGTAATGTACGACTATGATAAATTGATGAGTTCCTTCGTTAAATATATGGTGGACTTCCAGCCCGACGCCCATGCCAGCGTTACGAATGCGCCCCCAGGCAGGGCCCACGATATCCTCGATTACAAGCTTTATGCCTGGCCGGGCCACGGCGTGCCTAAAGAGGCTTCATATCAGGCAAAAGAGGCCGAGTATATGAAAGCGGATGAATACGATGATCTGATTGCCGACCCGACCAACTACTTCATGACCGGCTGGCTCCCTCGCGTCATGGGCGCCCTCGACGGACTGAAGATGCTGACACCGTTCACGAACATGACGGAGATGTACGGCGGTTTTACCGGCGCGGCTTTTGTGCCCTTCGGACTACCCCCGGTGCAGGAAGCCCTGAAAGCCATGATGGAAGCGGGCAACGAGGCTCTAAAGTGGGTAGGTACGGTGGGGGCATACGGTGCGAAAATGACCTCGCTGGGTTATCCCACATTCTTCGGGGGCGGGACGAAAGCGCCCTTCGATACCATCGGCGATACGCTGAGGGGCACCAGGGGCATTATCATGGACATGTACCGCCAGCCGAACAAACTCATCCGCGCTTGCGAACAGTTCGTCCCCATCGCGGTCAAAATGGGTGTCTCCATGGCCAGGCTGAACAACTGCCCCGTCGTATTCATTCCTTTGCATAAGGGCGCGGACGGCTTCATGAGCGACCAGCAGTACAAGAAATTCTACTGGCCGACGCTCAAGGCCGTGTTCGAAGGGCTGATTGCCGAAGGCTGCATACCGTTCCCCTGGGCGGAGGGGAGCTATAACACGCGTTTAGATGTAATCAAAGACTCTCCAAAGGGGAAAGTCTACTGGGGCTTCGATACCACGGACATGGCGAAAGTTAAGAAAGCCCTCGGTGATGTGTCCGCCATCGGCGGGAACATGCCCATCGCCACTCTGGCGGTAGGCACGCCGGATGACGTTAAAAAAGCCGTGAAAAAGCTAATCGATGAGTGTGCTAAGGGCGGTGGCTACATCATGATGAGCGGAGCGGTTATTGAAAATATTCCGCCGGCCAATGTTAAAGCCATGATTGATACCACCAAGGAATACGGCGTGTATTAGTAACGATTTTACGAGCGGTAATAAAAAAGGGAGGGGCGTTAAACCCCTCCCTTCCTTTTTCCCCAAGTCCGAAGCACGAAATACGAAACTAAATAAAAGATAGCTAAAGTCTTTTTTCATGCTTCTATATTCGGATTTCGTGTTTTTACAGCATTACGGTTCCGCCGTCGATATAGTATATCTGGCCGGTAATGAAATCGGCTGCTGCCGAAGCCAGGAATACCGCCGCGCCGACCATGTCTTCCGGCTGCCCGCGCCGCTTCATCGTCTGCTCGCTGGTGGCGAACTCAAACGTCTGGTCGCTGCCAACCTGGTTCAAACTGGCCTCGGAAGCGGTATACCCGGGGGCAATGGCGTTTACGTTAATGCCGGAAGGGCCGAGGGCCCTGGCCAGGGCATGGGTGAACGTATAAACCGCGCCTTTGCTGCAGGCATAAGGCAGGAACAACATCGCCGCCGGCACCTGGGCCACGTTAGAGGCGATATTGACTATCTTGCCTCTTCCGGCTTTTACCATTACCGGCGTGACAGCCTTACAGACCTGCCACGTGCCGATGACATTTACACGCAATATGCGCTCCCAATCTTCAACCTTCCATCCGTCCCAGGGTGTGATGTTGATGCCGTACCAGATGGCGGCGTTGTTGAGAAGGATATCCACTTTGCCGAACTTTTTCACCGCTTCGTCGGCTATTTTCTGGCAATCCGCTGCCACAGAGATATCCGCCTGCACGATACCCACATCCGCGCCTTTGGCCTTACATTCATCGACGGTGCCCTTGGCTCTTTCCAGGCTGGTGGTGGTTAAAAAGAGCTTGGCTCCCTCCTCCGCGAACTTCAAGGCGAAGGCTTTTCCGAGCCCGCGGCTCGCCCCGGTGATTATAGCTACCTTGTCCTTTAAAACTGGCGACATGCGTTCCTCCTTTATTTTTAGCGTAAGTATGTCGAAATAGAATTTACACTACCCCCGCAAACCGTGTCAAGTTAAGCGTCCGCTTTTGTCCATGCGATGCCAAGCATGACAAACCGGGGGATAATGAATACGCGGGCTCCTTCGAGAGGTGAATTTTTTACGAGTGCGCGGGCTTCGCCGATAGTGTAGGAAGAGCGGATGGCCCGTATCCAGAGTCGGCGCTGCGCCGCGTTCATTCCCATGGCCATGCCGGCCAGGTAAAAAATCGGGCGGAACACCGCCAGCCGGAGATTGTCCCACAGCAGGAAGCGGCCGCCCGGCGCGGTCACCCTGGCGATTTCACCGAACACCCGGCGCGGGTCTTTCCAGAGGTGCAGGGAAGTATTGCTGGCTACGAGGTCGAAACAGCCGTCGGTGAAGGGCAGCGACTCCGCACGGGCCTGCCGGAAATCGATTCTTTCCCCAAAGCCGGACCGGCCGGCGTTCTGCCCTGCCAGACTAAGCATTGCCTCCGAGATATCGACGCCGGTGACCTGTAAATCAGGACAAGCTCTGGCCAGCTCAATCGAGAGCAGGCCGCTGCCGGCGCCGACGTCGAGGACGCGTTTCCCCGGGGTTTTCAGCCGGGCGGCCTGCGCGGCGAGACCGCGGTAGACGGGCCCCATGAAGCGCCGCGCGTGCTCATCGTAAAACCGGGCGTCCCCGGCGTCCACGAAAGACTCTTCGCCGAGGGGGATACGCTCGCCCGTAATGAATTTCATTGTACTCCGGATAACAGCCCTTGCCGGTATTAGCAATACAGCACTAATACTATAAATCAGCGGCTTTGATGACTCAAGGGGCAGGCGGGATCGGATTCGAGGGGGTCTTCCGCGTGGGCAAAAGCCCGGCCGCGGCACCCGCCGCAGATGCTCTGGTAATTACATGCGCCGCAGGGACCTTTCAGAAGTCGGGGACGGTCGCGGAACTGCCGCAGCAGAGGCGAATTTGCCCATATATCGTCGAACGACTGCTGCCGCACGTTCCCCGCCGAGAGCGGAATGAAATTGCAGGGCCAGACCTCGCCGTCGAAGCGGATGTAGCTGAACCCGTTACCCGCTCCGCAGCCGGCAAGGGCTTTCTCCTGAATGGTCTTACCGAAGGCGACCCTCTTTTGTTCGACCAGCCATGCCCAGTACTGGGGAGCGCAGACCGGTATTAGCAGGGACTTTGTTTTTCTCTGCTTTTCCGCGATTGTCCTGATAAGCTGTAATTGCTCTGCCACATCCAGTTCAAGCGCCCCTCTGTCCCGGCGGGGCGGGACGGCCTGAAAGACCATGACGATGTCCGCCTTCACCGATTCGGCGAGGTCGATGACGCCGGGCAACTCGGTGAGGTTTTGCTTCATCGCGGTAAAGTTCACCTGGAGGCAGACGCCGGTCCCTGCGGCCGCCTTGATGCCGTCAAGAGCGCCCTGAAAGCAGCCGGGTTTACCGCGGATTGATTCGTGGCATTCCGGGGCAGAGCCGTCCAGGCTGATGGAAAAGTTGACGACCCCCAATCTGGCCAGGTCTTTTGCCATTTCCGGCGTTAGCAGTGTGCCGTTGGTGCTGAAAACAATGCGGAAGCCCAGTTTCCCGGCGTATTCCACCAGCTCGAAGATGTCATTTCTGAGGAGGGGCTCTCCGCCGGTGATGACAATCATGCGGATTTTATCGACCTTTGCTATCTGTTCCAGGAGGCGCTTGCCTTCGGCGGTGGATAGCTCCGCCCGGGCCGAATCCAGGGAGCTGGCGTAGCAGTGAATGCAGTCCAGATTGCAGCGGGTCGTAACTTCCCAGACAACATGATAAGGGTAGCCGGTGCAGCCGATGGCCACGGCGCCGGCGGCGGTATCGAGGACTTTTTTCCCTTTGAGCATCCACCCCGGGAGTCCGGTCCAGCCGGTCAACCAGGCATGGTACGACACCGAAAAAGCCTGCTTGAGCAATAGAGAAGGCGGATTAAAGAGTGATTTTACCCGTTTTACGGGTCCGGGTTGAGCCAAAATATACTCCTAAAAGAACAGGAAGATGCTGAGCAGCATGAACACGCGGGCGACCAGCATGAAATAGGTGACGAAGGAAAAAGCCCTGATGCCTTTGGCGAAGTTCTCGGGCTCCCTCATATAAATAAAGCTGATTACAAGGGCGGCTATGGCCATCAGTATAGTAGGGACAAGGTAGAGCGTCCCCAGGTTGAAATAGAAGCCCAGGTAGATGCTTACCGCCACAGAAAGGCATAGAAATATCATACCGAGGACGGTCGCCGCCTGGGGAGACGTCCTCTTTATGAAAGCGGGGACCTGCGTGAGTTTAGCTCCCTTGACGTGCTGGATGGGGTGGAGGGGGGAATATATCATGATGTGCCCCGCCTGCCAGGTCAATGAAAACGACCATAAAATCCAGGGCGCCCAGGAGGTCAGCAGCGTGTCCGGTGCGAAAGCGGTCCAGCCGCACAGCCAGAGCATGGCTTCGATAGGGGGGAGGACAAGATAGCCTACTCTGTCCCTCAGGTACCCCGAATAGAGGCAGCCCAGACCGATAGCTACCGCCGATACGGTAAAGCAGACCGGGTTGAAGAAGAACCAGACGATAGCCAGAGAGACGGCGAAAGACCCTGCCGCCAGTAGGAGACCCTGCTTCGCCGTCAGCCTTTTGCTGGGTATCGGGCGACCCGGCCAGCAGACCACGTCACGGCGTTTATCGGCGAAGTCGTTAAAAGCATGTATGCCGGCCAAAGCCAGCAAGGCCGCTATAAAGCCGACAAGGCATTTATCCCAAGCCGGGAAACCCCCGTAGGCGAGAGCGGCTGCTGCCGATACGCCCAGCGCGCCCATCGTGGAGAGGACAGGACGGGTTATATCCAGAGCACCCGCAAGGCGCTCGCCGACGTTATAATTTTCCTTGACGATATTGCCTTGCCCCATCCATCGCTGCATCACGCTGGCCATTGTCTATTCCTTTTCACCCGTCAGCTGCTTGTATTCCCGGCCGAACCATTGCTTGTATTTCGATTTTAGCATTTTGCCGGTGAACATGACAGTATTCAGAGGGAACGCGGTGGTCTGAAGGTGGCCATAATACATATGAACGATGGCAATAAAGCCGACGGCCAGGACCGCTTCGTCGCGGTGGGCGGTGGCGACAACCCCGAACCACTGGCCTGCGAACCACTGACTGAAAAATACCGGGAACATCATGATGATGCCCGTGATAACCATCACCGGCATGCCCCAGAAAATCGCCCAGTAGTCTATCTTCTGACCGTACTGGAAATGGTCGTACTCCGGCTCGTGCTTATGCAGGCCGAATATCCACAGGAAGGTATGAATCATGTCTTTCAGGTCTTTCAGCCGGGGGAACATTGCTGATGGAGACCTGTGTTTGACGAAATACCCGTAGCCGATATAGCCCAGGTGATAAATGCCGTCCGCAATCATGACGAAGGCGGCGATATCGTGGACGAGGCGCAATACCTCGGGGCCACCGAAGACTCTCGTGAACCATGCAAATGTAGGCCAGTCCGGGAAGCCCCGCAGAAAGCCGGTCACCGCCAGGACGATGAACGAGCCCATCAGGAGGTAGTGCTGGGCACGCTGATGGACATCGAAGCGTCTGATGTAGTTATCCTGGACGCGCGCTGCGGCATCGGCGGGAACGGGGGGCGCCTTATCGAGCTTGTCCAGCCAGGAAAACTCGTCGTCCCAGGCATTGACTTCGCCCCCCCGGGCGATGATGACGCGGCGGGTGACCTCCATGATAATGATGAGGGTGGTGGGGATGAGGACGCCCGCGGTCAGCAGGAAGAAGAACCACCTGGTGATGGTCACCGATAGAGCCGTGACAGCGCTTTCACCTACATATGGGGCATATTGCGCGTAAGGATAGACTTCGAAAGGACCGCTGAGGGGGAAAATATCGAAAAGGACAAAGCCAAGGATGACGACCTCGGCCAGAAGAACGGCGATGATAAGCGGAAAGTAATAACGCGGCGGGGCGCTCTTTTTTTTCGCCCCTATATTTTCCATCTTCGTGCTATCGAAGATGGTATTATGATTTACCATGCCCACGGCTTACCACCATGTTCCTTGGTGAAAATCCCGTTATACTTCGGGTCGTCCAGCTCCTCGGGTTTACACTTATAGACCTTGCATATCAGACAGGTCAGGTCCGGCGAGCCGTACATGGGGTCCTGGTGGTTATTATCTGTCAGTACGTTGGGATTGGAGATAAAGACGCCGCGGAAACCCTGGGCCGGCGCTTCCGGATAGAACCAGTTGGCGGTGGCGGCGACCACTCTGGGGTCGATGCCCGGGAACAGCCTGGCTTTCTGGATAATCCTGCCCCGCGGCGATTCTATCCAGACGAAATCGCCGTCTTCTATCCCCAGCTTTTTAGCCGTTTCCGGGTTTATCTGCGTGGTGGGGTATTCCATAAAAGTACGCAGCCAGGGGATATTCCGGTACTGCGCCAGGAAATAGAACGGCGAGCGAAATCCGGTGGTCAGCACCAGCGGGTACTCCTTAGCCAGCTCCGGGGTGGAATAAGGACTCTCGCCAGGCTCCTCGAAATACGGCAGGGGGTCGTAGCCCAGATTTTCCAGCACGGTGGAGTAAAGCTCGAGCTTGCCGGTGGGGGTGGGGAAACCGCCTCCCTTGCGCCAGTAATCGGTCTTGTATTTGTAGTAGACCTGGTCGGGACCGAAGCAGCCGGAAACAACCTTGTCACTGAACTGCTTCCAGGTAAGCGGCGCTTTCCTGAGCTCGTGGTCCAGCAGGGTCTCGACGTCTTTAAACCAGTACTGCGGGATCACGCGTCGCCCTATCTCGTTGAAAATCCAGGCGTCGGACTGCGCTTCGCCGGGAGGGTCGACGCATTTGTTGTGGGCTTCAATCATGAAGCGCGGGTGCATATCGTAAATATCGTCGATTTCCAGCCAGTGCGCGGCGGGCAGGACGATATCCGACATTTCCGCCATCGGACCCCAGAACTGGTCGAGTTGCACCAGGAAATCCACCTTTTTCAGGGCCTCGACGACCTCGTTCGTGTTGGCCATGTGGACGATCTGCTGGCCGCCCACGCTTATCCAGACTCGGACGGGTTTTTCACCTCTATTGAGGTCCCGCACGATAGTGTCGGGGTTGCAGGTACGCGCGGCCCCCATCTTGAACTTGTCGCCGCCCACGATGTGCGACTTCATTTCGTCGGTAAGGGGGATTTCGTTAAAGACGTCCTCAATCAGACCGGTCTCCGGCAGCACCCAGCTTACCATCCCGCCGGGCCGCTCGATGTTGCCGCAAATAGCCATCAGGTTGATGATAGCCCTTAAAGTCTGGCCGCAGTTAGCCTGCCTTTCGAGTGAGCTGCCTATCTGGATAACGCCGGGAGTATCTATGGCGTAAAGCCGGGCGGCCTGGATTATCTTTTCCTTCGGCACCCAGGTAATCTCGGATACTTTCTCCACCGGGTACTCTGCCGCCCGCGTTTTCAGCTCCTCGAAGCCGTAGGTCCAGTTCTCGACGAACTCTTTATCCCAGAGGCCTTCCTGCATAATGACATTGATCATGCCCAGGGCGAGAGCGGCGTCCGTGCCGGGGCGGGGCTGCAGCCAGAGCGTGGCCCGCGAGGTATAGGCGGTAGCCCGGGGGTCGACAATTATCAGGTTCTTGCAGTAGTCCAGCGATTTTATGTACCAGTAGCACATCTCGGAGTCGGCGCTGCTGATTTCGAGCTGCTTTGCCCAGGAAATCTGCGTTTTCGGGAAGACCCCGCCCCAACCGTGGTAATCACAGTAAAGGCGGCCGTAGCCGGTTATCAGGCCGTACAGGCCGATGCGCGGGCTGTGACAGATATAGCCCGGGGTGATGACGTTGGCGGAGCTCATGGAGCGGGAGAAGCGATGTGTATAGCGGTTATAGCCGCGGCCGGTGCCCTGCGAAGTGGCCACGGTATGGGGGCCGTATTTTTCGGAGGCTTCTTTAATTTTTGCGGCAATCGTATCCAGCGCCTCGTCCCAGCTTATCTGTTTCCACTTGCCTTCGCCCTTTTCTCCCGCCCTTTTGTAGGGATGCTTTATGCGGTAGGGATTATCGATATGCTGGATGCTGGAAAGGCCCTTGGCGCACATCGTGCCGCGGGTGGTGGAGTCCGGGTTCCCTTCGATATGGGTTATTACGCCGTCGGTCACCTCGACCAGCACGCCGCAGCCCCCGTGACAGCTCTTGCATGTCGTTTTTATGATTTTCTTTTCAGTCATCTCTTGCTCCAGGTTAAATGATACAAATTCCGCTTAATACGCGGCGAATCTCGGCAGTAAAGGCCGGTAAATCCCCTCTTTCAACAGGCAGTACTTTAAGGCGAAAGCCCCGATGGTATGGGAAGTTACGGCTGTAATCAGGAGGACGGTAGAAACTTCTCCGCCGCTGAAAAGGCTGACGATTGAAACCACCGCCGGAACAGCCAGGCCAAGGACAATCGTGCCGCCCCAGAACATGAAGGAGGCCGGTCCTCTGATGAGCTCCCTGATGGAAATCTTGGCGACCGATGAAGAGTATCCGGCGCTCATCAAATAGGTAACTATCAACAACATGTTTATCATCAGCAGGTAGCGGCTGCCGGTCTCAGCCCATGCCACGCTGGCATCGCCGCCGGCAAGGCCGACCGCCATGACCAGGCCGAAGCCGTCCGCGACCCCCGCCAGCATGATAACGGCAGGCAGCAGGCCCTGGTTCCAGAAGGGAATCCCTTTAACGAAGTTCATGATGAAACCGCCGTAGATGCCTACTCCTATGGCAAAGATGCCGGCCAGCACGCCGAAGAAATAGTAAAACGGGTCGGCGATGGAATGCCCCATCAGGTTAGCGAGGTCGGGCTGGCCGAACACGATCTGGATAAAGGCGAAAGTACCGAAAAAGACGGAGAAAAGGATGCCACGGGCAAACCAGGAGGTCTTCCAGGCATTGGAAAAGGGCGGCATCGTCCGGTAGAACCGCCAGGGCTTACCGAAGTAGGCTATATGGAGCGGCAGTTTCAGGAACATTATTATCAGCCAGCCCACGAGCAGTCCCCACCAGCTGTTGATGAAGAGAGATACGAGGTACAGTCCCGAGCCCAGACTCGTGAAGGTCTCGGCAATCCATATCATGATGCCGCGCCTCTCTATCCACTCTCTCTGGTGCATCGGTTTGACCATCCACTCGTGGGTGTTCATCCATTGACGTGTCGCCATCGAGGACATTGTTGACTCTCCTTACTCTTTCCCGAAAATTTGTTTAGCTTTCGCTTCCATCGTGCTGAGGTGCTGCATGTGGGAGGCGGTCTGCTCCTCCCGCGGGGCGATATTGGACGGCGCGTTGCCTAATTTGCCATCGATGTAATATATCGCGGGGTCCGTGCCGTACTCAGGGTGAAGCTGGAACGCATTTTTTTCTCTAATCAAAATAGAAATTTCGCTGTTCGGGTCGTCGAGGTCGCCGAAGGTCAAGGCCCTGGCCTGGCAGGTGTTGACGCAGGCCGGCGTCGCCTCGCGGTCTTTGCCCGGGACGAGTCCTTTGGCCAGTCCGGCGTCGATTCTCTCCATGCAGAAATCGCACTTCTCGGTCGTCCCGGAAACGTGGGGGTAGAGCTTGCGGCCGGCCTTCTCAAAGCGCGTCCTTTCGTGACCGGGGAAGTAGCCGGGGTCTTTATCCCGTGAGAAGAAGGTGCGGTTCTGGTAAGGGCAAGCGATGACGCAGTAGCGGCAGCCGACGCAGATAGTGTTATCGACGTAGACGATGCCGTCCGGCCGTTTCTTGGTGGCTTCGGCGGGGCATACATCGACGCAGGGGGCATCTTTACACTGGTTGCAGCGGACGGGGATTGTCGATAGCTCCTGACCGGGCACGTCGGTCTCCCAGGCGATAAGGCGGGGCCAGTTGACGCCCAGGGGCAGGAAATGCTCGATACGGCAGGCGGCGATGCAGGCGTGGCACCGGGTACATTTTGCCAGGTTAATTACCATGCCCCATCTCATTAGCGGTCCTCCTCTTTGTGTCTATTGTTTGTATTATTTGAACGTTGTGACCAGGGAGCACAAATAAAAAACATTTTAACTATAAATTAGCAGAAACGAGAAAAAAAGTCAAATATTAACTGCGCATATCGATAATAATGATGTGCAAAAATTTGTCAAGATGAAAATATCTGGCTGTTTATTTCCGCATATGCTTTAAGCAAAAAGGCTTGAGAACATGGTAATAATACGCAATGCGAAATTAAGGAACGTAGTCGCCGTACCTGTTTTTAAGCCCAATTTTTCAGGTCGTAGTGACCGCAGGCGACCCTGTAGCGGCTTATTTGCTGTCCGCCGAGCCAGAGCTGCGTTTCCTTGATATCCCGCAGGCACTTTTCATAGGGAAAATCCTCGGATATGGCGATAGAGCCAAGCAGTTCGGCGCCTTTATTGATAATCTCAACGGCGGTATCCCCGCAGAAAACGCGCACGGCGGCTGCCCTGGCGACGAACCCGGTCTCAAAGGGCATGCCGTACTGCTCGTGGTGGTCGAACATCCAGGAGAGGTTATAGACACCGGCCTTCATCATCTCGACGCCGATGGCCATATCGGCAATAATGCCGGCGGCTATACTGTGCTGGCGTACCGGCTTAAAGCCCCCCATGCGGGTCCCGGTATAGTCAAGCACTATTTCGAAAGCCCTTTCGGCAATGCCGAGGGCAATAACGGCCGAATGCCACTGGGCATCAGCCGTAGCCGCTTTGTAAAAATTGCCGTCCATGCCGGGTCCGGCTGCCCGGTATTCCTTCGGCACGCGGACGTTGTCATAGTAGATAGAGGAATTTACAACCGTCTTGAAAAGCATCTTTTTCTCGGGCTTGCCGAAGGACAGGCCTGTAGCGTCCGGCGGCACGTAGATCAGGGCAATGCCTTCATCGCCGGCGGTAGTGTCGGTGTTACATACGGTCAGGTAGAGCGACGCGATGCCCCCATTGGTCGGCCAGGACTTTGCCCCATTGATGACCCACTCGTCCCCTTCAAGCCTGGCGGTCGTCTTGATGCCGGCGCCGTGAAGCAAGGGGTTTTCGGTATCACAGCCGCCGACTTCGTCGGTCATGGATATGCAGGCGTAAGCCAGTTTGCCCTGGCAGAAGGGAGGGCAGAACCTGTCGAGGACGGTCTTGTTTTTAGCCATGACCGCTGGCTGGACCATCATACCGGCGTTAATGAGAATTACCTGGCTGATGCCGGCATCACCTTTAGCAAGCTCCTCGCAGATGATGCACTGGGCCATGTGCGAAAGCCCGCCGCCGCCTCCGTACTCCGCGGGATAGCCGGCCGACTGTATGCCGATGTCAACGAGCTTCTGGTGCATTTTTTCGACGAGGGAATAGTCGTTTTCCATCTGTCTGGCGCTGGGGACAAGCTCTTTACGGGTAAAATCCCTCATCGTTTCGCGAATGTTGAGCTGTTCTTCCGTTAAAAGGTGTTCGAGGTTCATCTTCGCCCCTTCCCGACCCTGGTCAGGTCATACTGATTTTGTCCGGTGCGGGTAAGGTCAATAAATTTCTTCACCGAGCATGACGTGCATACTGGATACCATCTTCCCGAATTTGGCCCGGAAGTCCTGGTATTTCTGCGATTGGGCGTCTTTCTGCAAGAACTCGCCGATGTTGGTGATATCCACGATGCCCACATATTTAAAGGGTATCTGTCCGGTGGGCGACTGCGTCATTTTGACGAGGGTGTATTTTTTGACCGAGGGCAGGCTTTCAATCAGCGGGCCCTTCTCGCTGGTGACGTACTCTTTGAACTCTTCATCGGTGACATGGTCGGCAAGGTTATAGAGGATAATCTCTTTAGCCATCGTTAAGCCTCCTTACGTTGTGTATTCGCTCTTTAAAGCTTTATTTTGCATTTGGGTCCGTGAAATTTCTTCCTATGATGGTAGAATCGAAACTGGGCGCGAACATGATGTGCCCGAACATAATGGGTTTGTCCACCCTTTTAAAGTCCAGAGGGCAATGCAGGACATTGGAAGGGACGTATACCCATGTGGTACAGGTGATGACGTGCGTTTCCGCCTCATCGCCTTCTCCTATCGTAAACTCGACCTCGGCGCCAAACTCTTTAAAGTTCATCGGGTCGCCGCCGATGAAATAGAGGATTTCCGCGACGCGGTGCCGGTGCCCTTCAGGTATCATCTTGTAGGGATGATAAATGGGACGCAGGACCTGTGTGAGAGGCTCGTCCCAGCCTTCCACGGGGGCTTTCTGCCCTATGCCGATGTAGACCGGCGCGTCAGGGGGAGTGCCGGGGTGGATTATACCCCAGGGTTCTTTTAAGAAATACTTGTCATATTTTCCTTCAGCCATTACTAACTCCTAAAAATGTGTTTACAGGCACGGTCGGGGCGGCAGATTCAAATTTTCGACTTCGGAGCCCTATCCGGCCCTGAAAAAAGGCGGAGGCAGCTCGCCTCCTCTCCGGATTGATTATAGAAAAAAGGGCACTTTAAGTCAACGCGTTGAGACCAGGGTGAGATGCCCCGTTATTTCGCAAAGTATAGACAGGCCGCGCCAGGGAGAAAATCACTGCATCGCCAATCTGTTTTTTTTGATTGGCTAACCTGCGGCGTAACGAATCGCCCGGAGGTTGGCCTCCGGCGTTTCCGGAGGAAAGGTGCATCCCGGGCTAACCATCCATCCTTTATTACCCAATGCCACGCGCATACCATCAACTTCAGCGGCTAATCGTTCCGGAGTGGATGCGACAAGGCCCGTGTCATGTTCAATCCCGCCGATAACCGCCCGTCCGCCGATAATCTGTTTTCCTTCAGCTAAAGACAGGTTACCGGCGCCTCTGGCGTCCCAGTTAGAGGCATGGACGGGGTAGTCCTTCACCGCACGGAGCAGGTTGTTCTGCCGGCAGACATGCAGCACGTGAAACTCGGCCGGCGACAGGGCGTTAAGCAGCCTGAGGTCATAAGGTCTGGCATATTTAAGATAGTCTTCTTCACTGAGACGGTCGGTGGTTGCCCAGCTGGTGGTGGCATAGAAAAGGCCACTGGCGCCTCTCTCCATGCAGGCTTTGGAAAAATTGATAAACGTCCCGGTGATGACCTCCAGCGCCTGGTTGACTCTGGACGTATTTTCTCGAAGGTGTCTTAAAAACACCTCCTCCGAAGCGACCATCCTCGAGGCGATGGATAAGGGCGTGAAAACGGTCATAATGAAAGGCAGTTTACCCTGCAGTCCGCGGGCGATAAGTTCCAGAGCGGTCAGGTGTTCTTTCAGCACGCCCTTGTTGATGTCCAGCGCTTTGATTTTTAACCAGTCATCGGGTTCCTTAACCGGCGTCTCAACGACTTCGGGCTCGGCGTCGCCATTGTACTTCGTCCTGACGCCCCAATCCTCAACGTGATAAGACGCCCGGGGATTGACCTTCATGAAATCCCAGTCAAACCGGTTTTGAAAACCCAGCATCGCTTCGGCCAGCGACTCAGCCGCAGTCTCCCTGGAGTAGAAGTGCCGCCACATACTCACAGGTACGCGGTCGACGTCTTCTCCCTTGAGGGCTGCCCGAACACGTTCCCAATGAGTCATTTCCGCTGCCATAAGCCTCTCCTTGCCGGAGTACTTTAGTGAGTCCATTCTACCACGGTAGTCGGAGACACGATAGGTTCAGTCTATTAAACCTGATACGTTAATCGATATTATCAGCGCTGCTTATGGGATAACAGGGTCGTATAATAGGCCTCTTTATCATCCGGCGGCACGTTCTCCTGCTCTTTTTTCCTCAGGGTGTTGGCGTTTGAAGAACACAGGACAACGCAATTGCCGCAGCCGATGCAGCGGTCAAGATTAACAGCGGCGATACCATCAACCAGGGTCCTGGCATCCATCTGGCATTTCTCAACGCACACCCCGCAGCCATCACAGAGTTCAGGATTCACTTCTACGTAGTAATTGGTCAGGAATAATTCCGCTGGCCGGGGGTGCATTTTCAGCGGCTTAAGTAAAGCACAGCAGTCCCCGCAACAGATGCAGATGGCTTCCGGTTTTTGTGAATTTTCCGGCTGGAGAACCAGTCCGTCTTCTTGGGCTGTTTCTAAAATATCAAAGACCTCTTCCCTGGTGATAAAGCGGCCGATGCCCATATTGACATAACGCCGGGCATGGTCCGGGCCAACCATCAGACATGTCTCTTCAAGCTCTGTCTTGCTGCACTTTGTTCCGAAGAGCCTTGCCTTCTGCCGGCAGACGCAGTTGGCCACGGCAAACGGCCCCGGAGCATTTTCAACCAGCTTTCTCACGTCATCGTAGCTATTGACAGGAAATTTTTCGGGATGAGGAACGCTTTTCCTTACCGGAACGACACGCAGAGGGTTGAGTGTCTTTGCGCCTCCAGTCCTCTTGCCGAATGCTTCACGGGCGTATTCATTTAAATAATCGACAAACTCCCTGGTGAGTTTATCGTCCAGCTGGACGCTGAACATACCTCCGGCGGTGGGGTCGGTGGCCCTGTAGTGGGTTTCATCGTATCCTTCATAATAGGGCCTCAGTATGCCTTTATACAGCATCCGGTCCAAAATTTTCTGAAGCTCTTCTAGAGAAAGACTGAACCCGCTTTTTGTAATACGCTCGTGGATCTGTTTTACCGGCTCCGGTTTCATGGTAAGATGCATGGCTACTCTGGCTTCTTCCGGGGTGAAGAGGTATTTCAACAGGCGGATGTCTGAGCCGGATTCCGACGCCGCGAAGCCCCCCGGTAACGTATCCAGGAATTTTTGCAGGTCGCGATAAATTTTATCTTCGGTATCCATTCCATCCTCTCTTCAAAATATATTGATTTGTACACACGTAAGCCGTTCGTAATTACGCCGGTGTCCAGTCGATTTCCGCCGTAACGCGCTGGCAGAAACCAGCCATAAGCCGGGCGGCGCTCTCGATGTCATTCAGGCTTATAATTTCGTTCGGCGTGTGCATGTACCGCAGAGGCACCGAAATAAGCCCGGCAGCAACTCCGGCGCGGCTGAGCTGAATAACGTTGGCATCGGTGCCCGTGCCTCCCGGCGCAGCCTCAATCTGGTACGGGATTTCGAGCTCCTTCGCGGTCTTCACTAGCAGGTCGAAAACGACCGGGTTGATGTTGGCGCCGCGCGCGATCTGGGGACCGCTCCCGAGCTTTATGTCGCCGACTTTCTTCTTGTCGCCGCCCGGGTAGTCGGTCGCATGCCCGACGTCCGTCGCGATACCTATTTGAGGATTAATGTCATAAGCACTGGTGCGCGCACCGCGCAGCCCGACTTCCTCCTGTACCGTGGAAACGCCGGTAACTGCCGCCTTCAACGGCGTTCCTGCCAGGAGCCGCAGCGCCTCGGCCACGACAAACACACCCATCTTATCGTCAAAACTGCGCGCGACACACAGCTCCCCGCGCAGTCTCTGCAACTCATGCTGATACGTCACACAGTCCCCGATGGCTACCACGGACTCGGCTTCTGCCTTATCCTTTGCGCCGATGTCTATCCAGAGGTCATCAAGCTTGGGCGTCTTTTTTCGCTCTTCATCGTCAAGCAGGTGTATAGCGGTGCGTCCGAGGACTCCCGTTACCGGCCCGTTCGCGGTATGGACCGTAACGCGCTGCCCGACCGTGACGATGGCATCATGCCCGCCGATGGAACCAAAGTACAACATGCCTTCGTCACTGATATAGCGCACCTGAAACCCGATTTCATCGGCATGTCCGGCAAGCATGATGCGGGGCGCCCCGCCCGGATTAACAGTAGCGTAAACGTTGCCCAACACGTCGGTGCGGACGTCCGCAGCATACGCGGCAACACGGTCGCGGAACACACGCTGGACCCGCTGCTCGTAGCCAGAAGGGCCGGGGGTGTCAACAAGCCGCTTGAGGAAATCAAAGGAATCCTGTTGCATCGGTTTCTCCTTATAATGATTGGAGTGTAAAGGTATTTCTTCACTATACTACCCTCAGAGTATCTGGCCGTCAAGCGTACGCAAACCTTTGTGATAAATCTCCATGTGAGATATAATTATTAAAATGTCTATAATTTAGGGCTGAATAAGGAAGGAGACCTTTGATGAGTAATGTAAATCAATATGATTGTCTTTTAGACCTGGTTAAAAAAAGGCGCACCATACGCGAGTTCAGGTCGGACCCGGTGCCTGATGAGTACATTAACAAGATAATCGAGGTAGCGCGATGGGCTCCATCCGCTTTTCATACGCAACCTTGGGAATTCGTTATTATCAAGAACCAGGAAATAAAAAATAAAGTAGTGGCTGCCCTCGAACAACACGGGCCGCCCATAAAAGACCCGTCCAAAGCGTCCTTACCCAGAAAGAGCTTCAAGGATGCGCCTGTGTTTATTTTGCTTTTGTGCGACTGGAGAGCCAGCGCCGGCCTGCCGGGTGGCACCCCTAAAAATAGAGCGGAGGTGAATAATCTTTATTATTCCAGCCTGGCTAATGCCTTTTTATATATGCACCTGGCGGCCACGGCACTGGGGCTGGCTTCGCAGTGGTATACCGCTACGTCGCGTCCGGAGGCTGAGCGTGCCATTAAAGAGATAATCGGCATTCCTGAAGAATTGACAATTTACGACATGATGGTAGTCGGGTACGCGGCCAGTCCGCCCGACCCGAAAATCGTCAGAGATACTGATGAAATGACGCATTATGATAACTGCGGGGAGCAGGATTTCAGGACCGACGAAGAAGTGGCGGAATATGCCGGGAAAACCAAAGCCTGGTGCATTTCACAGCACTAACGATAATCGGGCGTGTGGAAATAGCCATGATTCATTCGCGGACCCGCTCTTGTTTTCATTGTATCAGGTGGTCGTGAACAGATTCAACCATTCGTGGCTTTTTCGAGGTATTAGAAGGTCGCGGGTGGTTTTTCCTGAAGCTGTGGTCGGGGCGGGCAGATTTGAACTGCCGACCTTCTGAACCCCATGTAGCCGAGATAAAAGGCGGAAGCCGCTTGCCTCCTTTTCAGAATCATTATAAGAATAGGTTTATTTTAAGTCAAGTATTAGCAGAGTAATGAATAATTAAAGCATTTGTTTGCGGCGTATCCAGGCCAGAACTTGGACAGACTGCTCGAAGCGATAGAAGTATGGAGGCGCGTATACCAGTCGTGAGCCGGACAGCCCAGCGACTGCTAGGCGTGGTAGGACGCGGCACGAACTCATTAGCACCTACCGGAAGAGAGTCAAGAAATGGATACCATCTCAGGTGCGTCTGTGAGGATGAAAAAAAACCTGCTGAAATACGGCAGTAATATTACGTTCTGTCGATAGCGGCGGTTGGGTTTAAACCAACGACCTCCGGGTTATGAGACTGCAAGACGATGTACTAAATGGTGTTCTTACGTTCAATTTGATGTTTTTCTATTTTCTATGAATAGGCTGATTTGTTCGTGAAATATCGTTTTGTATTATCCTGTTTCATTCCGTCCGTTAGCTATTTGTTAGCTTTTTTATATTAAATCGACGTATATATGATTAATTAGTTGAGATAAATTGCTCTCGGCTCAGCACTATAAGTACGAGTACCCAAAAGTGGGCGGTACTATACAATACGTAGAACCTTCAACCTAGTCTTCAGTATACCATAACAGTACTAATCCCCTCAGCAGGAGACAGGGTCTATAGCCGCGATTCAATTTCACAATATGGCTATTTTAAAGAAAAAGGACAGAGTTCCAGCTTCAGGGATTCACTCCAAAACTTTTCCTCCATTGTGGTTCAGTAATTACAGGAAGCATTTCGTATGTCAGGTAAATAGCTACCAGAGAAGCAAAGTTCAGGCCTGAACCATGAAAAGCTCCTGACCCGTGTTGCCTGTTCTTTCCTGTCTGTGCCTGTTTATTACTGGCTATCCCGGAGGATCTTCCCTGTA
>CAYTZI010000016.1:0-22293 GCA_964442335.1 uncultured Dehalococcoidaceae bacterium
CAGCTTCGGCGACAGCGAAGCCAACTACGCCTGGAACGAGTGGGTGGTCAAGCAGGCCACCAGCGGCAAGTGTCTGAACCGCAAGGTGGAGTCGCTGGGCACTAAGGCCAGCGGCACCTGGACCCTTGAGGTAAACGTTACTTTAAGCTAGATGAGTCGATACTCTGTCCCGTTGAGGATGAATGACTATGGCAGTAGAACTGAAATCGGTCGGGGTTAGTCCGGGAGCGGACTCCACTACCTGTGTGGTAGCCAGGCCTTCCGGTTTGTCCGTTGGCGATTTGATGCTGGCGCATATTACCAGCCACGAAGGCGGTCTGGTGATTACACCGCCTGACGGCTGGACACAGATAAGGCAGGATGTCAGCGACCACGGATTCAGGTCGGGCCTTTTCTGGAAAATTGCCGACTCGGATGATGTTTCTGCAAGCGACTTCACCTTCACCGTCGGCGATAATGCCAACATAGGTGCTATCACGGCCTGGACGGGGCACGACCCGGACAGCCCGATAGGAGCTCATAGCGGGCAGTATAATTCGTATTATTATCATGTGCTTGTGCCCTCTATAACTCCGGCGGCGGCAAACTCGCTGATACTCCTGTTCGGCGTAAGTCGTAACAACGTGACGTTTAGCAACTATCTGGTTGCCACGGACAATCCCGGTACATGGACGGAGGCTTACGACCATGGTACTTCTCTTGGTTCCGACTGCTCTCAGTGCATGGGTTATGCGCTGCGTCCTGAAACGTCGGCGACCGGTCAGGGCGATATAACCCCGTCAAGCCAGACCTACAATATCGGCAATCTGATAGCCATTACTCCTTCGAGCGGCGGCGGGGCGGACAAGACCGCTTCGGAGACCGGCTCCGGTGTCGATGGTTCAGCCATATCGGCTGCCGCCGCCGGCTCGGAGACCGGGCAGGGGTCGGACGCCAGGCTGTCGTTTCTGGCCGGACTGGTAAAAAGCGATAACGGCGCCGGGGCGGAAGCGCTCCAGGTTATTTCGGCCGCCTTGTCCGCGGCCGAAGCCGGCACCGGCGCTGATGTTCTTTCTCTGTTCGCCGGTCTGTTCGGGGACGAAAGCGGCACCGCCGTTGTCGAGCAGGGTACTCTGTCGTTGGTTGTGTCCGCCGCCGACTCCGGCGGTGGTATTGAAACGCTGGCCGCCCAGCTTGCTGACATATTGAATACTGAAGGCGGCTCCGGTACGGAAAGCGTTGTCGGTCGCGCTGTGGTCTTCGGCGAGTCCGGGAGCGGTCTGGACGCGTTATCGGCCTTACTTGCGGCCCTCGTCAGGGGTGAAACGGGCAGCGGCGCCGAGCAGGGCCTGCTCATCTCGTTCGTGGAGAAGCTGGCGTCGGAAACAGGCTCCGGCAACGATGCAGCCGGCCTTTTGGCGGCACTGGCTGCCGTAGAGAGCGGGCTCGGCGCCGATTCCGGCTGGCTCGTCGGACTGAAAATCATCTTTGCCGGGGACGCCGGCGCCGGTCTGGAAACTCTGAAAGCCCTCGTAGAAAGCTCCAGAGCAGGTACGGACATGAAGCTGCCCGGCAGGGCGGGGCAGGTAAAAATTCCATCCAGGGGGGTGAGTCTATGAACTTAACGGAAATGATAGCGCTGGTCAGGCAGGACCTGCGCGACCAGGATAGCCAGAACTATCGCTGGACAGACGATGAGCTGGCGCGGCACATTAACAGGGCGGTGCGGGAGTTCTCCGAGGAGTTGCCCCTCCCCGCTAGGGCCACTCTGCCTACCGTTGCCGATTCCAGGGAAGTGGACATATCGGGGCTTACGGGCCGGGTCATGGTGGAAGCCGTGGAATATCCTCTGGCGTCCTTCCCGCCGGACTACCAGCAGTTCACCGTCTGGGGGGATAACCTGACCATCATCAGCGGCAGCGAGCCGGACGGCTCTAACTGCTATGTCTATTACGGCGCGCTGCATACGCTGGACGGGCAGGGTTCCACTATTCCTACCAAGTACGAAGATATCGTAGCTGCGGGGGCATGCGGTTACGCCGCCGTGGAGTGGGCGGTCTATGCCGTCAACCGGGTTAATGTCGGGGGCGCGGCAACGTCCAGGGAATACCTTGAGTGGGGCAACCAGAAGCTGAAATATTTCCGGCAGGAGCTGAAAAGGCTCGGGAGGAAGAACCGGGTAAGGGTCAGTTCGCTCTACCAGCCCTATAATCCGGTGGTCAATCAGTCCAGGGACTATAGCTCTTACTGATGTGGGGGAGTAAATAGATGCGAGAGCTTTCATCAACTTTGCTGGCTGCACAGAAGCAGTCAAGCGCGCAGCCTCATGTGAGGCTCAGGGCCTTCAATAAAAATGGGGGGGTTGTCAGGCTGGACTGGGGCAGGCTTTATACCGGCTCGGAGCCGGACTGGTATCACGCGCTGGCTGTCCCTTCCGACGGCTCCCTCATCAGGGCCAGGATAACGCCATCAACTGATGCCCGTAAGCTCTACCGGCAGCGCGTGACTTCGCCCGGACCGGGGAGCGACTTCTCCCAGTGGACTTATACCGGCCAGTACAACGCCCTGGCCGTTGCGGCGGCGGCGCTGGGGGCGGAGGTCTCCATAATCTGGATAGACCTTGACCGTGAGATACAGCGCATCAAGAGCGCGAACAACGGCGCGACCTGGCTCAGTCCTGAGACTCTGGATTACTCTCCCACCAGCTCCGTTTACGGCATTACGGCGGCTTATAAGCCCTCCGGCGACCTCGCTGTGTTTTTCGCCGATGCGAGCACGCTCTACGTTAAAAAATATGTCGGCGGTCAGTGGCAGAGCAAGACGGCCTGGGATAAGAACACCGGCAATCTGTCGGGTGTGGCCGCTGTCTATGACGGCGACTGGTGCCTGCTGGTCACGGGCAAAGATTCGGCCGGGAATTTCAAGCTGTGGAGCCTGGCCTATGGAGACGGTGGCGCCGTGCCCGCGGGAACTTGGTCGGAACTGAAAGAACTGGCGTCGGCGCCGTCCGGCGGCGCGTTCGAGTACCGCCAGCCTTTCCTCGATAAGGCAGATGCCTGCCGTTGTTTTTTCGTCGAGAAGTTCACCGGCAGCGAGGCTTACAGCCGCCCGTTCCGCTCGCATGCCGTTCCCGGCGTTGATTTCGCCGGCGGCCTCTGGCGCGAGCCCGCGCCGTTCAATCTTTCCTCCGAGTACGGCCTCGCCATGGCGCACGATAGTAGTTTCGCCTGGCTGTCGAGTCCCGCCGGTGTGTGGCGGGCCTCGCTGGCGGCACAAAGCCTGGATATATCCGGCGATGTTATCGGCGTCCGCTTTGAGTCGGGAGAAACAGCCGGTAGTCTGACTGTTGAGTTGAGGAACGACGATGGCAGGTATACCTCGCCCGGACAGGGCGCCCTGGCCGTCCTTGATATCGGCTGTCAGCTGGAGTTCGCTCCCGGTTATATCACTCCCGAAGGCCCTGAGTCTGCAGCCGGTCTTAGCTTTCAGCTCGAGTCTTATGAACATGTCAGCGCCGGTGGCAAAGCCGGCCTGGTGCTGAGGGCGGTGGACGGGTGGGCGGCCCTCGGCGAGTGGAAAGCCAGGCACCAGTTCCGCTGGAACAGGACCGCTGCCGTAGCCAGTGTCAAAGATATTATCGGCTTTGTCCTTGCCCGGGTCGGCCTGAAGCTGGAGGTAATATCGCAATCGGCGGCGGTGACCGGTTTTTGTCCGGACTTCACGGTAAGTGCGGAAGACAGCGGGCGCGAGGTGATTTTAAAGCTGCTTTCATTCGTCCCGGACGTACTGTTTATTGAAGGTAACACGGCTTATCTTTTAGACCCGTCGGCGGACGACCAAGCCGTCTATACCTACGGCGCCGGGCATCCCATCTTCGAAGGTGCCTACCGTCGCGGGGCGATGAAAACGAACCGGGTGCAGGTGGAAGGAGACGGTGCCGGTCTGATCGTCGCCGATAGCTTTGCATGGGAGGAAATCGACCTTCTTAACGACCGCCTTCTACAGCTCGATGACAGAAACATCGGCACCATAGACGAGGCCCTGCAGCGCGGCGAGGCTTATCTGAGGCGGGCGGAAATCGGTGCGGAGGGGGGCAACATTCTGGTGCCGGTGAACTGCGGCCAGCAGCTCTATGACGTCATCGAAATTACGGACGTCCACGCCGGGCTTGATGCCATAAGGAAAAGGGTGCTGGGCATCGTCCTGACGTATTACCCGCGCCGCGGTGAATATCGTCAGTGCTTGATTCTTGGGGCGGTCTAGAGACCGGTGGAAAGGGGATATGCCATGAAAATAAAGAAAGCGGAGCTCAGGAGCTTTAGCTCCGTCAATTATACGGCGACGGTGCGGCTCTCCACCAGCTATAAGGTCTACCTGGAGGACGTGGCAGTGGCCAGGAACCTGCCGGCGGCGGAAATGGTCACCGGGAGGCGCGTGGCCGTTCTCTTCTTCGATGAGAACAGTCCCAAAGAAGCGGTGGTGGTGGCGGTATATATTTAGGCTTATGGTCTGCCTTTATCGCTGCTACCGCTTTTGTCCGGCGGTTCCGCCTTATACAAAGTCTGGTAGAGCGGTAACATGATTGCATCGACCGCCTTTTTGGCGCGGTCAATCGATTTTTCGTCCTGGGAGGCCGGACTTTCTCTTTCCAGTCTGTACAGGGCGCGGTAGTAAGGAAGCACCATAGCCTCTATCAGGTTGGCGGTCTCGAATACCGTCCTTTTATCTTCGGAGGCGGGTTCTTCAGGTTCGGCGGCGGGCGTTACCGGCGGGTGTAAAGCCCGGTAGGAAATGGCCGTTCTTTCCCATGAGGGTGTAGTGTCCCTCTGCACCGGCTTTTCGCCCGTTTTCATGGTTGACAGCAGCGCTTCTTTCCGCACCAGGGCGTCTTCCGTATTTTTGATAAGGTTTAGAACGACGTTGTTCTGGAAAGCGGCGCTCTTCTTTAGCTCCTGGGATGCTTCGGCTAGTCCCTGGATGGCGCCGGTATGGCTGGACAGATGATAAGCGTACTCCGCGATCGCCGCCGTAAAGTCGTTCAGGGCCTTCTCCGTGGCCTCCATTCGCTTTTCGGCGACTTCCACCTGGTTGGCAAGCGCGCTATTACGCCCGTGAATAATCAGGCATAAAAGGATTATCAACAGGATGGCGAGACCGGCTACTGCGTAAACCATGAGGCCGCCGCCTTTTTCAGGAGAGTCCCCCAAGCAGCGACTTCAGGCGTTCCATTAGCTGCTCTTTGAACTCGTTGAACTCTGCCTTGGTGATATATTCTAAGGTTTTGCCGTCTCTTTTCAGCGGCCTGATTATGGGCGGCAGGCTTCTCTGGGTGGCCTCGATTACCGCCTGGGCCTGGTCGTTGGCGATGAGCTTGTTCAATATCTGTCTCATGTGGCGCCGGACGTTGTCCTCGGTGGTGCCCAGCTTTTGCGCCACCTGCTCTATGGCACTGCCGGCGGCAAAGCCTTCGAGAGCCTGGACCTCTTTCTGGTTTAGCTTTGCCAGCAGGTTGTCCATACGCTCGCTCACTGCTTTAAGCTCCTCGAACTCCGCCAGGGCTATGGCGGCGACGCCCGGTGTCATAAGCTCGTCCATGATGGGCAGGCTGCCCTGGGACACCACCCTGATGATATCGAGAAACTCCTCCGGCTCGGTGTCTCTGGTCAGCCACGCGCTCACGCCGCTTTTGATGGCTTCGAAGATTTTCTCGTCTTCCCGTTTATTCGTCATCAGGATAACGGCCACCGCCGGCTGGCTCCGCTTGATGCGCCGGGTGATGTCCGGGCCGCTTGTCTTTTTGTCCTGCATGCTTAGGACGGCTATATTCGGCGGGTTGGCCTCGATGAGCGTGAAAGCCTCGTCGTTGCTCGTGGTTTCGCCGATGACGTCGAAGTCTTCCTCGCCGGAAAGAACGAAGTGGATTCCCTCTCTGAAAAAGACCTGCGGGTCAGAGAGGAATACCTTTATTTTGTCCATTTTTGACCTCGGTGAGCGCTGTCAAATCTCTACCGATTAACTTTACCACAGCGGTATAAAGATATGTCTAACGATAGTTAATATTTCATAAAAAAGTCGTAAACTTCTGATAAAGAATAGGTATGAATAAAGAGGATAGTTGAGGACTGTGCGGGCGTTAAAAAATACCCGGAATTCGCGGTGTCAGTTACCCGCGGGGCGGATAAATTTGTAACCGATGCCGTGCTCGGTTACGATGATGTTCGGCGTCTCGGCGTTGTCTTCGAGTTTCTGCCGCAGGTGCTGGATGTGCACGCGCAGCAGGTCCCGCGCGTCGACATAGCTGTCCCCCCACACCTTGGCCAACAGGCTCTCGTGGGAGAGTATCCGGCCCTCGTTCCTGATCAGGTAGTAAAGCAGTTTTCTTTCGGTGGAGGTGAGTTTCACCGGATGGCCGCCCAGCGTTACCTCGTTCCGGCTGAAGTCCACCGAGAGCTTTCCGGAGGTGAAGGGGCGCTCCTCTTCGCTCACAGCTAGCCCCTGGGCGCGCCGCAGCACCGCCTGGACGCGGGCTATCAGTTCGATGTGGCTGAACGGCTTGGTGATGTAGTCGTCAGCGCCGAGCTCGAGCCCCTTGGCGACATCGGTATCCTCCCCGCGGACCGTCAGCATGAGCACGGGCACGTCGGAAAAGCGGCGTATCTCTTTAAGTACCTGATAGCCATCCATGTCCGGCAGTCCGATATCGAGGATAACGACGTCCGGGCTCTCGGTCTCCACCAGCGAAACGCCGTCCCGGCCGTTGGAGGCGGATATCACCGTGGTGCCGCTCCAGCGCAGTTGAAAGCACAGGGAAACAACCTCGATAATCCCGGGATCGTCCTCGATGACCAGAACCTTCATATTAACTCCTTTAAAGCTATGCCGCGCGTACCGCCGGATGGCGTGGCAGAGAGAACGAGAACGTGCTGCCCTTACCCGGCTCGCTGTTCAGCCAGATTTTTCCCCCGTGCAGTTCCACCACCTGCTTCGCCAGCGCCAGGCCGAGTCCCAGTCCGGGGTGCCGTTGCCTGTCCGAGCTTAATCTACTGTACGGCTTGAACAGCCTGGACTGCTCTTCCCTGGCGATGCCGATGCCGTTGTCCTGCACCTCTATAAAAACGCTGGCGTCGTCGAGCCTCGCCCTTACCGTTATGTTGCCCCCCTCCGGCGTGAACTTGGCGGCGTTGGTCAAAAGGTTAAGCAGCACCTGTTCCAGCCGCTGTCCGTCGCCGCGTACGATAGGCAGCGAATCGGGGAGGTCAGTACTGAGCTTGTGTTTCTTGCTACGCAACATCGGGCTGATTTGCTGGCAAGTCCCCAGGATTAGGGATTTCATGTCTACCGGCTCGTACTGGAGCTGTAGTTTTCCGCTGCCCGTCTTAACGATGTCAAGGAGCTCGGCGAGCCTGGTCTCGAGCGTATTGGCGTTATGGATAATGGTCTGTATCAGCTTCTGGTGGGACTCGTCGTGCCCCTCCTCTAGCTCCTCGGCCAGCAGCCCAGCGGCGGCGATAATCGAGGTCAGGGGCGTTTTAAGCTCATGGCTGAGGGTGTCAACGAACCTCAGCCATTCCTCTTCCTTGGTTTCCATCGGGGTGCGTACATCCTGTCAAGCATTAAGCAATTATCACTAATGTAGCACTTTTGTTTAGGGATTGGCAAATATTTACACAAGCCGTTTGGGATGCCTGAAAACCAGGGCTTGCCTTCAGGATACCATCCCCGAAAAGAAATCGATTGTAGCTATTTCGACATGCTCTTGGCGATGCTTTTCAAAAGGCTGAGGATGCCGATGACGGAGCGCTGCACCTCTGGAGTTTCTTCGGACAGCATCCTGGCGACATACGGGTCGAGCTGGCGGCTGTTGTAGCGCGCGCTCTCTTCGGCGACGCCGGACGTCTGTGGTGAAAGGAACCCGGCCAGGGTGAAAAGCTCGTCTTCGTCAAAGCCGAGGGGCTTGGCGATTTTCCTCAGGATTCTCGCCGATGGGAAGCGCTCGCTTCTCTCGATACGCCCCAGATGGGATGAAGATACGCCCGATTCCGCCGCGAGTTCCTGTAGGGTGAGAGGGATGGAGATGCGCTGCTGCTTGAGAATTTTCCCCAGGTCACTGCTGGAATAACTGCTCATGGCCTCATTATATTTTGCCAAATGGCAAATGTCAACCCTCGAACCTCCCGTTTTTCTGGCTTGATGTCCATATTTGACTCTTCGTCTCGCTCTGGCTACAAAAGTCCGCATTCGTTCGTAAACTTTTCTTGACGCGTAGTCTGTACGCAGCTATAATATGGCGGGAAAAGGGCGCCATAATTTTGAAAAGCTGAGATGGTCGGTCTCGGCTTTTTCATGTGTTTAGGGGCAAAATGACGAACAAATATGACGTTATCATTGTTGGCGGAGGCCCGGCCGGGATTTTTGCCGCGCTGGAGCTGGCGCAGTCGGATAATTTGAACGTCCTTCTCCTGGAAAAAGGCAAGGACATCAGCGGGCGGCGCTGTCCGGTACGGGACACGGGTAGCGCTTGCATCGAGTGCCAGCCGTGCAACTTAGTCTGTGGCCTGGGCGGGGCGGGAGCTTTCAGCGACGGCAAGCTGGTGCTTTCTACGGAGGTCGGCGGCCATCTCGGCGAATACCTCGGCGAAGAGCCCGCAGGCAAGCTGATTCACTATGTCGACGACCTGTACCTTAAGTTCGGGGCCTCGAAAACGCTCTACAGCGGCGATGATGCCGTTAAAGCAATAGGCGAGCGCGCCGGACAGTTCGGCCTGCGGCTAATACCGACCCCCGTCCGCCACATGGGTACGGAAAACTGCTATCAGGTCCTCAAGGCGATGCAGGAATACCTGCAACCACGCATAAAAATGAAGCTGGGAGTGATGGCGGCTAAGGTGCTGGCGGAGAACGGTGAGGTAAAGGGCGTGGAAACGGAGAACGGCGATAAGTTTTTCTGCCGCTACCTCGTCCTGGCTCCGGGCAGGGAAGGGGCTGACTGGCTTTCACGGGAGGCCGGTCGTCTGCGGCTGACCATGCGCCATAATCCCATCGACGTGGGCGTGAGAGTGGAGGTCCCTTACCGCGTTATGAAGGACCTCACCGACGTGCTTTATGAGGTCAAGCTGGAATATAATTCCCTCAGCTTTCACGACCGCATTCGGACGTTCTGCATGTGCCCGGCCGGTCAGGTCATTACCGAATCTACCGGCGGCACCGACCCTGTAGTGACGGTCAACGGGCACAGCTACGCCGGGCAGAGGAGCGATAATACTAATTTCGCCCTGCTGGTGAGCACGGATTTCACGAAGCCTTTCCACGAGCCCATCGCCTACGGTAAGTATCTGGCCAGACTGGCTAACCTTCTCGGTGGCGGAGTGCTGGTGCAGCGCTTTGGCGACCTCCTGGAAGGGCGCCGCTCGACGCCGGAGCGCATTGAAAAGGGAAGGGTAAAGCCCACGCTGAAAAGCGCCGCCCCCGGCGACCTCTCCTTCGCGCTGCCCTTCCGCCACCTGACCGGCCTGATTGAGATGCTGATGGCCATGGATAAGCTGGCGCCGGGCGTGGCTTCCGATGACACATTGCTGTATGGCATCGAGGTCAAGTTTTACTCTTTTCGTCCCCAGTTGAGCTCCTGCCTTGAGACCGAGGTAAAAAACATGTTCGCCGTCGGCGACGGCACCGGCGTAAGCCGTGGCCTGGTGCAGGCGTCGGCTTCGGGGCTGGTGGCGGCGGTGGAGATATTGAGGAGAAATGAAAGGCCCTGAAAAACCTTATGAATTATGTCACTTGACAGTTGGCTTCCCGCCCTTTACAATGATTAAGGTACATCGGGGGCCAGACCGGCACGTCTGACCCTATAATATTGCCGATAGACAACCGGCGGCACACAAA
Source organism: uncultured Dehalococcoidaceae bacterium (assembly GCA_964442335.1). Taxonomy (GTDB): domain Bacteria; phylum Chloroflexota; class Dehalococcoidia; order Dehalococcoidales; family RBG-16-60-22; genus JBFYTX01. The sequence continues at coordinate 9,862 of CAYTZI010000016.1, forward strand.
ATTAGAGGGGAGTGATGCTACTTGGCGGAAGTTGTAGCTGGTCAGGACGAAAATTTTGACAGCTTGCTGAAGCGGTTTAACAGGAAGGTACAGCAGGACGGCATTCTGGCGGAGTTGCGTCGCCGTGAGCACTACGAAAAGCCCAGCGTCAGGCGTAAGCGGAAGAAAGCGGCCAAGAAGCGCGGTTCCGCTCGGACGAGCCGGATGTTCCGGCGCGCGGGAGCCCGCTAACCAGTCTCATCGGGCCCGTTGTCACGCGGGCAGGTTATTCTATGGAGCAGGAAGCGGTCCTCAAAAAAAGATTGTCCGATGACCTTAAGCAGGCGATGAAGGCCGGCGAGACGGTCAGGCGCGATACCATCCGCATGCTCATATCCTCGGTAAACAACGCCGAAATCGCCAAGCAGTCCGCCCTTACCGATGCCGATATTCTCGGCGTTGTCTCCAAAGAGGTCAAGCGGCACCAGGAGAGCATCGACGCTTTCAAGAAGGGAAACCGGGCCGACCTCGTGGCTAAAGAGGAAGCCGAGATGGCTGTTCTCCAGGGCTATATGCCGAAGCAGATGACCCGCGACGAAATTGTCTTGGCGGCGCGGGAGGTCATCGCGGCAGTGGGCGCTAAAGGCCCCGGCGACAAAGGCAAAGTGATGCAACAGCTCATGCCCGGGCTCAAGGGCAAGGCCGACGGTAAAGAAATTAACGACGTTGTGACGGAGCTGCTGGGGAGGTAATTATTCGAGCGCCTTCTCCAGCTCCCCGCACAGTTTCTCGTTCTTTATTCCTGAGTCTATGAACCCCCACGGCAGCTTTTGCCCCGTGTCCCATTTCTGATTAACGTAATGGTCGATGTCCAGCCCGGCGGTTTCCACGGCGTTCCGCCAGCCCGCCAGCGATATTTCCTCCATCCCTGCTATGGCTTTAGCCACCCTCTCGTCTCCCCTGGATAAGACCCCCTGCACAGCGCTCCATGCCGGGCTTTCCTCGTTTAACCTGACGCCTTTCAGGGGCAGGCTCGTCCTCAGAGTGGTCAGGCGGCGGTTCAGCGTTTCCTCTGAAGCCATAGGCAGCCACTGGAACGGCGTGCCCGCTTTGGGCACGAAAGGCGTTGCGTTTAGAGTGATGCGTATGCCGCTCGATCTTCTTTCGATGCGTTCTTTTATCGCCAGGGTCAGCCGGATGATTTTCTCGGTGTCTTCGTCGGTCTCGGTGGGCAGGCCGACCATGAAATAGAGCTTGAGCTGGGTAAAGCGGTGCATGGCGATTCTATCCGCCGCTTCAAGGATTTTTCCCTCGGAGGTACCTTTATTGATTATGTCCCTGAGCCGCTGGGAGCCGGCTTCCGGCGCGATGGTGACGGTCTGGGCTTTACCCCTTTCCAGCGCGTTCAGGATTTCGTCCGAAATGGTATCAATTCTTAGAGAACTGATGGAAATTTCGGCGTTCAGCTTTATCAGGCCCGAGAGGATATCGTTTATATGGGGATGGTCGGTGATGGCCGGTCCCACCAGCCCGATTCGCCGCCGCCGGTGCAGGCCCTCCCATGCCTGCTTTAGTACTCTTTCCGCCTCGCGGAAGCGCATGGGGGCGAAGGCGGTGTTGACCATGCAGAAGCGGCACCCCCTCGGGCAGCCCCTCTCCGCCTCGATGAGGAAAAGGTCGCCGAGCTCGGTGTCCTGCGTGAGCACCACCGAGGTTACCGGGAAATCGTCCAGGTTTTTCGCGTACTGACGGACGACGGGCCTTTCCGGGGGATGAGCGGGGACATAGCTGCCGGGTAGGGCCGCCAGTGCCCTGAGGAACTCGTCCCTCGATTCTCCAATGTATGCGAAAAGAGCCGGTAGCATCGCGGGCGCTATCGGTTCTGCCTCCCCGATACAGAGGCAGTCGAAAAAAGGCGCCAGCGGCATGGGATTGGCGATAATGCAGGGCCCCCCGCCGATAACCAGGGGGTGGCTTTCGTCGCGTTCCGCTGAAAAAAGCGGTATGCCCGACGCTCTGAGGATGTTGGCGACGTTGAAATAGTCCAGCTCGTAAGATACAGAAAAAGCCAGTATGGCGAAATCGGTCAGCGGCCGCCCGGATTCGAGCGCTACCGGAGTATTTTTCTCCGTGGTGTCCAGGAAAACGCGCTCGCAGGCTACCCTCAAGTTGCCGTTAAGCAGCTTGTAGATGGCGTGGACGCCCAAGTTGGACATGCCCAGGAAATAGGAGTTCGGGTAGATAAGGGCTATCGGCAGCCTGCCGCCCCAGTCCTTGATGATGGTGCCGTCTTCCTTGAGGGTGCGCGTGCCGGGCCGCCCCTTTATCTCCCGGGGTCTTTTGCCTTTATCTTTCATCGGACCCTGCCAGAATACCGCTGGCTATTTCCAGCAGTTCTTGAGTAGCCGCGCGTTAATCGTTATTACTCTGTCGGCGACCCCTCGGAGCTGCTGCGAGGTGCCCTGCTTGCCGAACAGTGTCACCTCGACGTGCTTACCGTTGTCCTTGACCGCCTGGACCGCCCCGGCAAAATCGTTGTCCCCGGCCACCAGTATAGCTACATCATAATTACCTTTATAGCTGTGGGTTATCATATCGGTGGCGAGCTGGACGTCGGTGCCTTTCTCGTAAGGTGGGACGTTTGGCCACTGGTTGGTATAGACCAGCCGGCCCAGCCTTAGCTCCACGTATGGTATGGCGTTGACGCCGTCAAAAAAAGCCTGCTGTTGCTTATACAGCTCGGGTTCCTGCTTCTGTCCCACTTTGGCGTTGTAATAATATATTCTGATGAGTTGCCGCCGGTTCAACAGCTTGTGGCAGAACCTGCCGATGTCGAGGTCAGTCCGGTTGAAATAGTTTTTCAGCGAATGATAGAGGTTGCTTCCGTCGATAAATATCATCACTCTTTCTCCCATTTATCTCACCTCCTTTCCCGTTGGTTTGAATAGTGTCAACCGTTATCATTATATCGTTTCTATGGTAAGAATGCGACTTTCCCCGTAGCCTAAAAATTGCCCGGCACTGAATGCAGGTGTTATAATTGGCTGCGTATATTAAGGGGGCCGATATGAAACTGAGTCGCGAAGAGGTGCTGCATATAGCGCGCCTGGCGAGGGTGGCGTTGACCGAAGATGAAATCACGCGTATGAGCGAGCAGCTCTCTAATCTCCTTGAGCACTTCGAGGTGTTGCAGCGCGTGGATACGGAGGGCGTGCCGCCCACGGCGCAGTCGGTGACCCTCCAGAGCGTTATGAGGCAGGACGAGATAGTGCCCTCCCTCCCGCCGGAGGATATTCTGGCTAACGCCCCGCAGCGTGAGGGCGATTGCTTTAAAGTGCGGGCGGTGCTGGAATAGCGGTTACAGAAAGGGGACACGGTGAAAATGGAAAGAGCGTTCGGCATCATTCCGGCGACATCGGGTGCTATTACGTTTATCTGGATTATCTGTGTGGCCATAGGACTGATACTTATCGGCGTTATCGGCCTGATGGCGTTGATGGGCTACCAGGCGAGGCACGCTACTTTCACCGTGAGCGAGCAGGGACTGCGCATCAGCACGGGTCTTTATAGTCGTTTCACTCCAAAAGAAGCGATTGTTACTGAGGAGGTCAGGGTGCTCGATTTAAATACTGAGACCGCCTATAAGCCGAAATGGCGGGTAAACGGTGCCGGACTCCCCGGCTATAACGCGGGCTGGTTTAAGTTGCAGAACAAGGAGAAGGCCCTGCTCTTCGTCACCGACCGCTCCAGCGTGGTCTATATACCTACCACGGAAAACTACTCGGTGATGCTGAGCGTATCGGACGCCGGTGAGTTTGCCGAGTTGCTCCGGCGCTGGGATTAGCCGGTCGGGAGGTGCTCATGAATCGTTTAACGGAGGTAATACTGTTGATGTGCATATTGTCTCTTTTCCTGTCCGCCGGGTGTGGTAAGTCGGGAAATACGCCGTCCGCCAGCGCCAGCGGTGAAACTATCGCTCTCCCCGCCCCGAACACGGACAGCGGCGTTTCTCTGGAGCAGGCGCTCCTGGCGAGGAGGTCGGTGAGGAGCTATAGCAAGGGCGCTTTAACACTCGGGGAGCTCGGCCAACTTTTATGGGCGGCTCAGGGCGTTACCGACCCCTCCGGGAAGCGCACCGCCCCTTCGTCAGGCGCGCTTTACCCGCTGGAGCTTTACGTGGTGGTCGGGGATGTAGAAGGGGTCGCTGATGGCGTATATAAGTACCGGCCGGACTCTCATTCGCTGCTAAAGGTGCTTGATGGCGACCTCCGTAAGGATTTGTACAACGCGGCCTTAAAGCAGGAGAGCGTCCGTAATGGCGCCGTTGATATAGTCGTTACGGCCGTATATGAAAGGGTGACCAGAAAATACAACGACCGCGGTATTCGGTACGTTCATCTGGAAGCGGGGCATGCCGCCCAGAATATATGCCTCGAGGCGGCCGCCCTGAAGCTGGGCACGGTAACCGTGGGCGCTTTTGAGGACGATAAGGTCAAAGAGGTGGTAGGCGCCGCCGCTGACGAGGAGCCCCTGTACGTTATGCCCGTAGGGAGGACCGATTGAGGAGGAAAATTTGACATCTGATTTGACCCGCCTGACCATCCACGAGGTGCGTGATTTGCTTGAAGAAAAGAAGATATCTTCCGTAGAGCTGACTGAAAGCTATCTGGAGCGTATCAAAAGCGTCGACCCCAAAGTAAAGGCTTTCGTGACGGTCACGGAGGAGTCGGCCCTGGAGCGGGCGCGTCGCGCCGATGAGATAATCAAAGAGGGCAAGGCCGGCCCCCTTACCGGCGTACCTCTGGCCATCAAGGACGTTATCTGCACGAAAGGCGTGCGCACCACCTGCTCTTCGAAGATGCTGGAGAGCTTCGTGCCTCCTTACGATGCCGCGGTCATGGAGAAGCTGAACGCCGCCGGGGTGGTGATGCTGGGCAAAGCCAATATGGACGAGTTCGCCATGGGCTCTTCGACGGAGAACTCGGCGTTTTTCACCACCCGCAATCCCTGGGACCTGGAGCGCGTTCCCGGCGGTTCGAGCGGCGGCTCGGCGGTGGCGGTGGCGGCGCTTGAGGCCGCCGGCGCGCTGGGCTCGGACACGGGCGGGAGCATACGCCAGCCGGCGGGCTTTTGCAGCGTCGTCGGTATGAAGCCTACCTACGGCCGGGTGAGTCGCTATGGCCTGGTCGCTTTCGCCTCCTCGCTCGACCAGATCGGGCCGCTGACGCAGGACGTTACTGACTGCGCTCTTTTGATGAAAGTTATCTCGGGCCACGATAAACGCGACTCCACGTCTGTGCCGGAGCCGGTTCCCGACTATACGAAGTCGCTGGTCCCCGATTTAAAGGGTATGAAACTTGGCGTTCCTAAAGAGTATTACGTCGAGGGGATGCAGCCGGGCGTTTCCACGGTGATGAAGGACGCGATAAAGAAGCTGGAGGAGCTTGGAGCGGAGCTGGAGGAGGTGTCGCTACCCCACACCCCTTATTCCCTGGCCGTGTATTACATCATCGCCCCCAGCGAGGCCTCCGCCAACCTGGCCCGGTACGACGGCGTTAAGTACGGCTACTCGTACCGTGGCGACACCATGTGGGAGAGCATGGAAAAGACCCGCGGGAACGGCTTCGGGCCGGAGGTAAAGCGGAGAATAATGCTGGGGACCTACGCGCTTTCCGCCGGCTACTACGACGCCTGGTACCTAAAAGCCCAGAAGGTGCGTACGCTCATCCGGCGGGAGTTTGACGACGTCTTTGAGAAGTACGATGCCCTGATTACCCCCACCTCCCCCACCGTCCCCTTCAAAATCGGGGAAAAGACCGCCGACCCGCTTGCCATGTATCTGAGCGATATCTGCACCCTGCCCATCAATATCGCCGGGGTGCCGGGGATATCCGTCCCGGCGGGCTTCGTGGACGGCCTGCCCGTGGGCATGCAGATAATCGGCAGGCATTTCAGCGAAGAGGCCCTCTTGAGAGTCGCTTACGCCTACGAGCAAGCGACCGAGTGGCATAAGAGAAGGGCGGAGATATAAGGGGTTTTTCAGAGGGGCTCCAGCCCCTGTCGTTGCCTGCCTTAATCCCACCTCCCCCGGTTGTTAACTTTTCCCACCCTCACTGCCCTCGTATCATTTCCGGCTTATCCCTTTGTTTTCTCTTTGGTTATTGTATCTTGGTGTTTGGGATTTACCCCTCCCTCTTGTATTCCCCCCTCCTTAATGCTATCCTGTTTATATCTATTTTGTTCGGGGTAAAGGTGAGGAGGTGAGCGTATGCTGAAGGACATTTTGAAAATCCTCGAGAACGATGCCCGCACAACGGATAAGCAGATTGCCACCATGACCGGCCTGCCCCTCGCCGAGATAGCTAAAACTGTCCGGCAGGCGGAGAAAGACCGCATTATCCTCAAGTACAGGACGGTGGTCAACTGGGACAGGGTCGAGGAGGACGAGCAGGTCTGGGCGCTTATCGAGGCCAAGGTAAAGCCCGAGCCGGAGGCCGGCTTCGACTCCATTGCCGGGCGCATCGCCCAGTTCCCGCAGGTGCGCTCGCTGTTCCTCGCTTCCGGCACCTACGACCTATTGCTGGTGGTCGTGGATAAGACGGAGCACAGCGTGGCGGACTTCGTCGCCCAGAACCTCGCCCACCTGGAAGGCGTGCAGGGGACCGTCACTCACTTCGTGCTCAAGCGTTATAAGGAAGACGGGGAAATTTTGGAGGGAGGTGAGGAGGCAAAAAGACAGCCCGTGATACTGTAGCGGGGCGGTCTTTACCGGAGAAACATGGCCGTCAACGTCAATAATCAAAAGCAGTCGAAGTTAATCTCGGACAGGACCAACAAGCTTTCGCCGTCGGGGATACGCAAGTTCTTCGACCTCCTGGCGAACATGGAGGGAGTCATTTCGCTGGGGGTCGGCGAGCCGGACTACGCCACGCCCTGGCATATCAGCGAGGCGGCGGTAAAGAGCCTGGAGCGCGGCTACACGATGTATACCTCCAACTCCGGCATCCCCGAGCTGCGTGAGCTTACCGCTAAACATCTTAAAGAAAAGTATGGCGTCGAATACGACCCCAATGGCGAGATTCTGATGACGGTGGGCGTCAGCGAGGCGCTCGACCTGGCAATGCGGGCTATCGTTAATCCCGGCGACGAGGTCATTATGACCGACCCCCATTACGTGGCCTATGATTCCTGCGTGATTCTCGCCGAGGGCAAACCTGTCAAGGTGCCGACCTCTCAGGAGAACGGCTTTGAGGTCGAGGGCAAGGATATCGAGGAAAAAATAACCGGTAAAACCAAAGCGATACTCATCGGTTATCCTTCCAATCCTACCGGCGCTGTGATGCCCCGGAACAAACTGCTTGGCATTGGCGCGGTGGCGCGCCGTCACAACTTAATCGTCATCTCCGATGAGATTTACGCCCGGCTGACTTACGGCGTGGAGCATACCTGCTACGCGAGCCTGCCCGGCGTTAAGGAAAATACCATCCTGCTGGGCGGCTTTTCCAAGGCTTACGCCATGACCGGCTGGCGCATCGGGTACGCGGCGGGGCCTAAAGAAATCATCGCCGCCATGACCAAGATTCACCAGTACACGATAATGAGCGCGCCAACCCCCGCGCAGGTCGCTGCCATCGAGGCGTTAAAGACCGGCGAGCCGAACGTGCTTGAAATGGTCGAGGACTACAACCGGCGGCGGATGTTCATTGTTAAGGGTCTGAACGATATCGGCCTGCTCTGCTACGAGCCGAAAGGCGCTTTTTACGCTTTCCCGTCTATAACGTGCACCGGCATGACCTCCGAGGAGTTCTCGGAGAAGCTGCTCATGGAGGAGAAGGTGGCGGTGGTGCCCGGCTCGGCTTTCGGCGCCTGCGGCGAGGGCTACGTGCGCTGCTGTTACGCTACCTCCCTGCAAGACATCGAGGAAGCGTTAACGCGCATGGGGCGGTTTGTTAAAAAGTATAAGAAGTAGTTAGCTGTTAGCTATTGGCTGTCCCAGCCGCCCCTTATCCCCTCTCCAACACAAAGTCAAGCGCCGATTTTTACTCGTCCGGTGTCACGTCGTTTCAGCAGGTACACTACTCCCACGGAAACCGCAGCAATGACCGCCCCTATGATGAAAGCCGCGTTATAGCTTCCCGTCAGGTCGAAAATCTTTCCCGCCAGCCATGGTCCCAGCGCCCCGCCCACCCCTATGGCGAAAACAGTCATCCCTACGAGAGTTGACATCGACCGTGTGCCGAAGTACTTGCCGATGACCAGCGGTATCTGTGTCACCTCGCCGCCGTAGGGTATGCTGAAAAGCAGCGTGAAAAGGTAAAAAGCCCAGACCGAACGTGTGAAAAGCAGAAGGACGAATGAGAGTGCCAGGGAAACGCCGATGAGCAGAAAGCCCCAATACAGGCCAATCTTTTCCGAGATGATCCCCATCGAGAGACGGCTGGCGATACTGGCTATGCCGATAACACCAACGAAGGTGGCGGCGACAAGAGGGTCGATGCCGTTATCGGTAGCGTAGTTGACAAGGTGCACCATGACAATTTGAGTGCCGATGAATAAAAGCAGGAAACATGCCATGATCAGATACATGCGGATGTCTCTAACCGCATCGCCCAGCGAAGCCCCGGCAGGCGGCAGCCCCTCGCTGGCCGGGATGGTCTCGGATGGCGGTAAGCGTAATAGTAAAGCTCCGATTACCATCAGCGACCCGGCGGCGATGCCGATAACGAAAAAGGTCGGCGATAATTTCATCGCGTTGATGAGTCGCTCGACCCCTGGCACAATAAGGAACGTGCCCAGGCCGGACCCCGAGACCACGATGCCGAGGGCCAGCCCGCGGTTTCGAGTAAACCAGCGTGTGACCAGGGCCGTGCTGATGCCAAAGACGCCGCTCATGCCGATGGCCTCGACGACGGCATAGGTGAGGAAGAACTGCCACAGGGCATCGACCCGGCTGGACAGGAGATAGCCGGCACCCATCATCAGGCCGCAGAATACCATTATTTTTCTGGCACCGTACCTGTCCGACAGCCAGCCGGTGCCTATCGCAGCGGCACCCCGGATAATCATCGATAGCGAGAATACTAAAGATATGGCAGCCCGGTCTGCGTTCAAGAGCCCGGCGAGGGGCTTGAAAAACACGCTGTAGCTGTAATTAAGCCCGTAGGTGATGAAAATCATCAGGGCGCAGGCCGCCACGATGACCCAGCCGTAAGCCGGGGTAGGGCGACCGACGGCGTCCTCGGAGAGGGGCAACTCTTTCTGCATGAAGAGGCTCCTGTAGCAACAAGGGAGTGGAGATATATTCTAAAGGGAACAGATTATCCCAGCCCGACTTTTTCCTTGACCTCCGCCAGCATCTTCTCGGCCAGGGGACGCGCTTTGTCGGCGCCCTCCTTTAAAATGGCATCGATGCCGCCCGGTTCCGCGGTCAGGGCTTTGTATCGCTCCTGGAGCGGGCGTAGCCCCTCGATGACCACCTCCGCCAGCGCCTTCTTGAGGTCGCGGTAACCTTTGCCTTCGAACTTCGACTCTATTTCCTGCTGGCTTTCCCCGGTGAAGGCATGGTAGATGGTCAGGAGATTAAAAATGCCGGGGCGGCTTTCGTCGAAGCGGATTTCCTTCAGCGAGTCGGTGGTCGCCCGCATTATCTTGGCACGGATAACGTCCGGCGGGTCCAGGAGCCTGATGGAGTGATTCGGGGCATCGTTGCTTTTACTCATCTTCCTGGTGGGGTCGTCCAGTCCCATGATGCGGGCACCGACGTCCGGTATGACCGGCTCCGGTATGACGAATGTCTCCCCGTAAATATTGTTGAAGCGCTGGGCAACGTCGCGGGTCAATTCAACATGCTGCTTCTGGTCTTCCCCGACGGGTACCTCGTCGGTGCGGTAAAGGAGGATGTCGGCGGCCATCAGGGCGGGGTAGTCGAAGAGTCCAACGCTTACCTGTTCCTTGAGTTCGGCGGATTTTTCCTTGAACTGTGTCATGCGATACATCCATCCCATGGGGAGGAAGCAATTGAGAATCCAGGCGAGCTCGGCGTGGGCAGCTATATGAGATTGGACGAAAATGATGGAGTAATTCGCATCGAGTCCCGCCGCCAGATAGATTCCGGTGAGTTCACGCGTCCGGTTTTTAAGCAGCGCCGGGTCCTGGGGAACGGTAATAGCATGCAGGTCAACAATGCAGAAAACGTTATCGGTCTCGTATTGTTTCTTTACCCAGTTACCCAGCGCCCCTAAATAAGCCCCGATGTGTAAATTACCCGTCGGCTGGATGCCGGAAAAGACACGTTTTTTCATTCGTAAACCTTTCTACGTCTACATTTTATCGGGGGCTTTCATGCCCATGAGGTTGAGCGTCCTGCCGAGCACCATCCTGGCGGCTTTCACCAGCTTTAGCCGCGCCCCGGTCATGGCTTTATCGTCGCTGACGACGCGGCAGTCCTTGTAGAAGGCGTGGAAAGCGGTGGCCAGGTCCTGGGCGTAATAGGTGAGGTGGTGGGGCTCCAGCGTCCTGGCGATGGTCTCGACTATCTCCGGCAGGAGCAGCATCTTGCGTATCAGCGTGAGTTCGGACTCGTGGGTGAGGAGAGATACGTCCCCTTCGATGTCTTTAATCCCCCGGTCTTCCGCCAGGCGCAGAATGCTGGCGATACGCGCGTGGGCGTACTGGACGTAGTAAACGGGGTTATCGGCCGACTGCTTTTTTGCGAGCTCCAGGTCGAAGTCCATCTGGCTGTCGGCGGTGCGTGACAGGAAAACGAAGCGGCAGGCGTCCACGCCCACCTCGTCGATAAGCTCCCTCAGAGTAACTATGTCCCCGCTGCGTTTGGAAATCTTTACTATTTCCCCGCCCCGCCGCAGCGTGACCATCTGGTGAATGATTATCTCCAGACGGTCGGGGTCGATGCCCAGCGCCCCTACCACCGCTTTGAGACGGGAAACATGCCCCATGTGGTCGGCGCCCCAGATATTGATTACTTTATCAAACCCGCGCTCGATGAACTTGTTATAGTGGTAGGCGATATCGGCGGCGAAATAGGTCGGCGAGCCGTTGCTGCGCACCACCACGCTGTCCTTGTCTTCCCCGAGGGCCGTGGAGACGAACCACGTGGCGCCTTCCCTCTCGGCGAGGTGGCCGCCCTTGCGCAGGAGCTCCATGACCTTGTCGAACTGGCCGTTCTCGTAAAGGGTCTTTTCGCTGTACCAGACGTCGAAGTCTACTCGCAGTCTCTTGAGGTCGGCCCGGGTGCCGTCCAGTATCTTCGCCAGGCCGAGCCTGCCCAGCTCTTCGATACCCTCGGCTTCGGGCATCTCCAGGTAGCGGTCGCCTTCCTCGTTGATAATCTCGGCGGCGAGGTCGACCATGTAGCTGCCGTTATAGCCGTCGGCGGGCATCTCGGCGTTCCTGCCGAGCTTCTGCTGGTAGCGCGCCCACAGCGAGTAGCGGAAGGCGTCCATCTGGCTGCCGGCGTCGTTGAAATAGTACTCTTTGACGACCTTATAGCCGCTGGCGGTCATCACGTTGCATAAAGTGCTGCCGAGGACCGCCCCGCGACCGTGCCCAACGTGCAGCGGGCCGGTGGGGTTGATGCTGACGAACTCTATCTGGATGAGCTTGCCTTCGCCGAGCCCGATATTGCCGTAGCTTGCGCCGGCTTTCAGGACATCTTCCACCTGGCGGGCCAGCCAGGCGCTGTCGAGGGTGAAGTTGATAAAGCCCGGCGGGACGGCGGCGGCGCTTTCAATCTCTGGGGCCGGCTCGATATATCCCGCGATTTCTCTGGCGATGTCGATAGGGCTGGCGCCCGCGGCCCGCGCCAGCTTCAGCGAGATGCTGGAAGCGTAGTCGCCGTGCTCCGGGTTCTGCGGCCGCTCGATGACTATTTCGGGGATAGAAATGGTGGGGAGCTTTCCCTCCTCCTGTGCTTTTGCTATTGCTTTAGCCAATAAATCCGCGATGGTCTGTTTGAGCATGAGAGTTTACACCAGTTTCAGGAAAAAGTTACGTAGTGATTATAGCATACGCGAGGCCGGGCCGGAAACCGGCAGGAGAATTGTTTTTTGTTTTTGATTTTTCAATTTTTTGGGAACCCGTTAGCTATAAATTGAAGCTGGGAATTGTTTTTTTGTTTTTTGCGGGGTTTTAGCTTCAGCCGAAGCTGATTTGTTTTTAATTGTTTTTGAAACAAATATTCAGTTTTTAAGGTGCTTTTAGGGGGGTAATTACCCGCAGTTAAAGTATAAGGGAGTTACAGGGGAAAGGGAAGGGAAGTTTGTCGTGGTTCGACAGGCTCACCATGAGCGTGCGGACGTTACTCCTTTGTGTTCCACCTCTCCGAACAATGGCATGGCATTAAGGATGAGCCGAGGGTGGGTGGAGGGATAGGGGGAAGTTTAATTCTCCCTTATTCCCTCCTTACGAAGGAGGGATACAGATTGGACAAAAACG
>CAYTZI010000017.1:0-21709 GCA_964442335.1 uncultured Dehalococcoidaceae bacterium
GGACGTCGTTCTTGATGAGCTCCTTCACCATGGCGACATGGGCTTCGTTGTGCTTGACGCGGGCGTTGTTGCAGCCGACCACGCCGGCCACGCCACGGATACGGCCGTTGATGATGTTATCGTTGAGGGGGCGGTAGGAGGCACGGAAGAGGCCGCCGAGCAGGTAGTTGATGGTCTCGTGGCTGAAACCGGCTATCTGTTCGCATTTTACGTCGGGGATAAGGATATTGCCCTTGCGGTTGGGGAAGTTCTCGATAGCCGTTTTGACTATTTCCCTGGCCGATTTCAGGGCGTCGTGTTCATCGAAGGGGATATGGGTGGCGCCGGGTATTTTAGCTTTGGGGGCGGTGGTGATGATTTTAGTATGGTAGCATTCGGCCACGGTCTGGATAGACTGCATGATGCACTGGACATCCACGACCATGGCATCGACGGCGCCGGTGACTATAGCCAGCTCCTGCTGGAGGAAATTGCCGGCGATGGGCACGCCGTGGCGCATGAGAATCTCGTTGGCGGTGCAGCACATGCCGGAGAGGTTTATCCCTTCCGCCCCTTTGGACTCTGCCAGCTTGAGCATTTCCGGCTCCTGGGCGGCAGCGACAATCATCTCGGAGAGGAGGGGTTCGTGGCCGTGGATGATGATGTTGACTTCTTTTTCTTTAAGCACGCCCAGGTTTGCCTTTCCGTATATGGGCGCCGGGGTGCCGAAGAGGATGTCCTGCAGCTCGGTAGCGATCATGCTGCCGCCCCAGCCATCGGCGATGGAGGCGCGGACGCCCTGGGTGAGCAGGTTTTCATAGTCCTGGTCGACGCCGATATGGGTGCGGTGCATTATCTCCACGATTTCCCTGTCTATGCCGCGTGGAGCGACGCCCTGCTGACGCCACAGTTCCTGGCGCTTCAGAGGGGCTTTCCTGAGAGTGATGAGCTCGCCTTCCTGCCTGCCGAACTCGGCGAGGGCTTTCTCACCGATGTCAACGGCTATCTCGTTGTTGGTGCGCTCGCCGATTTCTATTCCCCAGTCGAGGGCGAGCTGGAGCAGCTTCTGTTCATCTTTTATCTCGTAGCCCGGTGCTTTACCTCTGGCTACCGCGAGGAAGAGTTCGGCGACGCCGCGGCCGTGGTCGGAGTGAGCGGCCGCCCCGCCGGCGACCATGCGGATGAAGTTGCGGGCGGCGATGGTCTCGGAGGTGGCGCCGCAGATACCGCGCCGCTTCCTTTTCTCCTCGGGGGTCTCTTCCTTGCCCTTAGGCAGCGGGACCCGGCAGGGGCCCATACCGCAGTTCTTGCAGCAGCTGCCCGCCGCCCCGATAGGGCAGGGTTTCAGCGTGTCCGCGCGGTCAAAGGCGGTGTTTACGCCGTCTTTAGCTGCTTTTTCAATCAGTTCCAGGCTGGCCTGGTCAATGCTTTTGCTTTGTTTTTCTTCTAGCATGTTGAATTTTCTCCCTCAAGTACCTCATTTAGCGGAAAGGTCCGCTATCATTTCTCTTACCAGTTTTATAGCGTCCGGGTGTCTCATGATAAGCACGTCCCCCCCGGCGAGCAGAAGTATCATGGCGGACATCGCTTCAAGCAGGATGCCGCGCTTTTTGGGGTCTCCCATAAGGGGTTCGTCTTTAATCTTGGCTTCCTTGGTCTTCCAGGTCTCCTTGGCGATGTTGCAGATGATGGGAAACTGGAGCTTGGTGTCCTGCTGGGTGAGGGCGGCCATCCGCATCCTCTCCATGACCGAGTAGCAGTACTCGATGCCGTAGCCGATGCCGCTGACGGTGGGGTCTATCACCAGCAGGTCGTCCTGGACGCCCAGGTTGCCGAGCAGGATATTGAGCTGCTTGGCCAGATTGATATCGATGGGGGTGGAGGCGATGACCGTGTGTTTGTAGCCGATGGCCGCCGCGCCGATTTTCTTGTGGTCGCCTTCTTCGACGGGCCCCAGGATAAGTCTTTTGTCCTGGCAGAGCTCGGCGACGGCCCTGAGGACCTCGGTGTCCTGCTCGTGGTTGGCGGTGCCCCAGACGATTAGCGGAACGTCGATGGCGTCAGCCACTTTTTTAACGACCGGCGCGGCCTCGGCGGCGGGGCGGTTCAAACCGTTGGGGTCGGTGCTGAGCATCTGGAGGCAGATCATCTCCGCCCCGTAGTCTTTAATGCACTTCTGCGCCCACGCCACGGGGTCGTCAGTGACGCCGGCGAAGGGTTCCAGGGCGGCCTCCGGCCAGTCCTCGGGGGGGCAGTCATAGACCTCCATGGCTATTCTGGGGAGGTTGGGCATCTGGCCTTCAAAGAGATAGAACGGATAAGCGGTCTCGCCCCCGACAGTTACCGCCTTATCCCCTTTTCCGAGCGTTATTTCTTTAATCTTACCGCTGTAGGCTGTTTTAGGAATCTCGAATGCCATTACAGTCCTCCTTTTCAGGCGGGGTTCTTCCTTTTTTCGCTTCCAAACCAGTCGCTGCTGTACCAGTAGCGTTCGCCGGACTTAAGGTATTTAAGCTTTTCATCGCGGCTTTCCAGCTTCTGGCGCCATTTACCCTTGTCTTCTCCCAGAGGCTCGCCCTTTTCATAGGTCTCGGCGAGGATTTCCACCTTTCCCCGGCCGGGAGCCTCTTTTTCTACGGTGTGGTCCATGTTACCTCCTCGTCTGTAATTACGGCTTTTTACTTGAGGCCGGCAGCCATCTTGGCGGCCCTGACCGTGTTCATCATCAACATAATATTCGTCATCGGCCCGGTGCCGCCGGGGACGGGTGTAATCATCCCCGCCACCTGGACCGCTTCTTCGAAGTCGACATCGCCCACCATTTTATCGCCCGCAAAGTTCACGCCGAAGTCGATAACTATCGCCCCCGGCTTTATCCAGTCGCCCTTAATCATGCTGGCTCTCCCTACCGCGGCGCAGAGGATATCCGCCGTCCGGCACATGCCGGGGAGGTCCTCCGTTTGCGAATGGCAGAGCGAGACGCTGGCGTTTTCCCGCAACAGGAGCAGCGCCATCGGTTTCCCGACGATATTTGACCGCCCCACCACGACGGCGTGTTTTCCCTGGATCTTAATTTTATTGCGTTTAAGGATTTCCATACCGCCGGCCGGCGTTGCCGGTACGAAGAAGGGCCCGACCATTGGCGGGCGTCCGACCGGTGTGGCCTGTGCGAGTCGTCCGGCATTTACCGGGTGCACTCCGTCAACGTCTTTTTCCGGGGACAGGGCCTCTTTGACAGCGGCTTCATCGATTCCTTTAGGTAAAGGTTCCTGAACCATAATCCCGTGCACCGAGGTATCTGCGTTGAGCCTGGCCACCAGGTCCACGATTTCTTGCTGGGAAGCACTATCCGGGAGAGTATGCAACTTGAACCCCAGCCCCCGTCCTCCGAGCGCTTTTTCCAGGGCGTTGGCATAACTGACAGAGGCAGGGTCTTCTCCCGCCCTGATGACGGCGGCCGCGGGCGGGTAACCATGAGCCTGAACGAATGCCTGGACCTCCGCTTCTATCTCCGCCCGCATTCCTTTGGCCAGTTCACTGCCGCTTAATATTGTTGCGCTCATCTCTGAAATCTCCTTTTGATTATATCTAAAGCTTGCTCGCGACGAACTCATAGATCTCGTCGCGCAGGGCTGGTTTGCCTTCAAGCAGGGCATCCAGTTTATTCCGGGTATCAAGGACATACCGGTCATCTTTTATCCAGCCGAGATTGATGAGGACGTTCAGCGCCGCGCTTCTCAGACCCGCCTCGGCCAGCAGTATCCCCACACCCACGTCGCTGACCGCGTTGACATTGCCTTTTTCGGCCACCGGGCGGCACAGTTCCATGACGGCAACGCATGCTTCCGCGACGCGCAGCGGTACATCAGCAGCGGCTTTAAGGTCCCTGTCCATCGCCTGGGCGCGGGCAGTCTTCTGCTCTTCAGTTTCGCGGGGCATCTTCATGGTCTGCGATAGCCTGGTGTAAACCGCCACATCTTCTTCCAGCAGGCCAGTGAGTTTTTGACGCAGGCTTTCGGACTTAGCCAGTAGTGCTTTGATATCGTCCTGGACGGCGGCATATTTTTCTTTGCCGATGGTCAGGTTATTAACCATGCTGATTAAAGCCGCGCCGAGAGCACCGGCCAGGGCTGCCACGCTGCCGCCGCCCGGTGCCGGTGCGGAACTGGCCAATTCATCAAGAAAGGACTTTACCGGTTTTTCGGTCAGTTTTTCAGGCATGATGTCTCCTTTTACGCATACGCTTTTAAATTGTCTATTCTTTTAGTGATACTATATTATTAACCAGGCATAACCGGTGCGTCCTCGGCTTCTTCCGGGACCTCGATGGAAACGGATTTATTAAAGTCCCGTATGTTCATTCCCATACTGATGTCCATCGTCACTTTATCGAACTCTTCATCCGCCGCGCCGAACTCCTCGGCGTTCATCTCCATGACCATGTCGATGTGCATCTGCCTGACCAGTTTGCTGTCTTTATCTATCCAGACTTTATAGGAGAGCTCTTTAAATACATCTGCCGCATTGTCAATATCGCCGAAGTCCATGCCGCCGGTAGCCATCTCCTGGCTCCCGAGCCAGTCCATCATGGCCGCCATGTCCGGGTCTACCTTTAAAACGTAACAATCCGAGCCGTCAACTTTTTCAGATTTGAGATATTGTATGTCCACGGCCGTTTCCAGAAGCTCGAGCTGATTATCAAGCATATTCAGGTCGTAAGCCTCTTCCATTTCCGCCGTATTGGGCATCTGCACCCATTGCTCACCCATTTCCGGGATATCCATCATCATGTATATTTTGTCTTCAATCATATACATTTCAACGGAAATATCCTGCATCATATCATCCGTCTGGCCTTGAATATCCATCTCATCCAGGGACATCTTCATGCTCATTTTCATCTTTTTGGCGGCTACGTCCGCCGCGCCTTCCGACTCCATCGTGACGCCGACAGTGCCCGGACTGGACCCGCCGACGGCTTCCATGTCAATTTCCATATCCATGGAAAACGTATAGCTGTTGACATCGTTCATCGCGCGGGTGGAATCGACCACCAGCTGTTTCGCTTCTGCGCCGGTCATTCCTCCCCCGGGTTCCTCCGACCCGGCGCCTTTATCGCCGCAGCCGGAAAGGAAGAGCGCCGCGAGTATCACCGTCAGCAGTAGCGGCGATACCATGATTTTTATGTATTTCAACATATTCTGGCCCCCCTTATTTCAGTCGGTTACCACGCCCGTCCTGCTTAAAAGTTTCTCCATGAGTACGTTTAGCGCTGCCACCGACCGGGCGTAATCGGGGAGGTCGAGCAGCGGTTTCTGCTCCAGGTCGAACCTCTTCAGCTCATCGTCGACAGGTATGACGGCGGCGGGGATAATGCCGAGTTTCTTCATCTCCGCCGTCAACAGTGGGTCGATTTCTCCGGGGACGTTGTTGATAATTACCGATTCCCTCTTGATGACGAGCTTCAGTTCAACAATCAGCTCTCTGATGCGGGCCAGCGCCCGGAGGCCTTTGACCGAGTGGTCGGAGACGAGCAGCATCTCGTCGATGCCCTGCGTGGTACGGCGGGAGAGGTGCTCCATGCCGGCCTCGTTATCCATGACGACGAAGCTATAATTTTTCGCCCAGTCATCGACGAGCTTCCTTATTACAGTATTGGGGTAGCAGTAGCATTCCGGTCCCTCGCCCCTCCCCATGGTGATAAGGTCTATCTCTTTACCTTCCGTAATCGCCATGTTGAGCTGGTATTCCAGGTAGGCTTCCTTGGTCATGCCCGGCGGAATATTCAGCTTTTCGCCCTGGAACTCATTGAGTATCCGGCCCACCGTCCGGTTGACCTCAAGCCCGAGGCTTTCGGCCAGGTTGGAGTTGGGGTCGGCGTCCACGGCCAGGACGGTACCGAGTTTGTTCTTAAGCAGGTAACGTATGACAATGCCGGCGACCGAGGTCTTGCCAGTGCCACCTTTACCTGCTACCGCAATATTTACAGTCAATGTACCTTCCTCTATTTTCTGTCTAACAGATTACGTTGGTGTTGTCAACTTTTTTTACCTCTCCCCCTATGTCCCCCTCTCCTTCAAAGGAGAGGGGGAACGGGGAAAAGAGGGGCTGGCGCCCCTCTTAAACGCCCTTGGCGTTAGTCTACTTCGTGCAGTCCTTTCACCTTTCCGGT
Organism: uncultured Dehalococcoidaceae bacterium; assembly: GCA_964442335.1. Classification (GTDB taxonomy): domain Bacteria; phylum Chloroflexota; class Dehalococcoidia; order Dehalococcoidales; family RBG-16-60-22; genus JBFYTX01. The sequence goes on from CAYTZI010000017.1 coordinate 6,152, forward strand.
ATTAACGTCCACGTCAACCTTCTTGAAAGCGGGGTCGGAGCCGGTGGCCGGCATAAGGCTGATGTCCCCGGCTACCGGGCAGAGGAACTTGGCTCCGGAGTAAATAAGGATATCGCGGATGGGGAGCGTCCAGCCCTTGGGCACGCCCTTCAGGTTCGGGTCGTGGGTAAGCGACAGGTGCGTTTTGACCATCATGGTGCCGTATTCGTCATATTTGGGGTCGGCCTCGAAAGCCTTGGCTTTTGCCGTGGCGGCAGCGTTCCAGGAAACGCCTTCGGCGCCGTAAACGACCTTAGCGATCTTGTCCACGCGCTCTCTGAGTTTCATCTCGTTGGGATAAAGGAACGTGAAGTCGTTCTTCTGTTCGCAGGCTTCCTTCACGGCGTCGGTCAGCTCCTGGGCGCCGGCGCCGCCGTCGGCGTAGTGGGTGGAAACAGCGCAGCGGGCACCGGCGGCCTCGGCGGCCTTGCGGACAATGTTCACCTCTTCCGGAGTATCCGTGGGGAAGCTGTTGATACAGACCACGGGGTTAATGCCGGCGGCGCGGATGATATTGATATGGTGCACCAGGTTCTCGCAGCCTTTTTCCACGAGCTCCGGTGCGGACTTCCTGTAGGCCTCCGGCAGGGCGACGCCGGGAGTGACTTTAGGGCCGCCGCCGTGCATTTTCAGCGAGCGGACGGTGGCGACGAGCACGGACACGTTGGGCTTGAGACCGCTGAAGCGGCATTTCACGTTCCAGAACTTCTCGAAGCCGATGTCCGAGGCGAAGCCGCTCTCGGTGATGTGGTAATCAAACATCTTAAGGCCGATGCGGTCGGCGATAATGGAGGACTGGCCGACGGCGATATTGGCGAAGGGGCCGGCGTGGACGAAGCAGGGCTGGTACTCGGCGGTGCAGCAGAGGGTGGGGTTAATGGTATTGCGCATCCAGGCGGTCATCGCGCCGGCGACCTGGAGGTCGGTTGTGGTAATGGTCTTCCCTTTTTTGTCGAAGGCGACGGTAATTTCGCCGAGCCTTTTACGGAGGTCGGCGAGGTCTCTAACGATGGAGAGTATCGCCATGAGCTCCGAGCTGACGGCGATGCCGAACTTGGACTGCATCATATAGCCGTCGGTGCGCTGGGTGCCCATGCCGATGACGATATTGCGCAGGGACTGGGCGCAGAAGTCCATAATCCAGCCCATCTCGATGCGGAGTGGGTCGATATTCAGGCGGGGCATCTTGCTGAGCCTGGCGAGCTGCTCGTCGTCGTAATTGCGCTCGTGCTGCATCCTGGCGGTAAGGGCCACCATCGCCAGGTTGTGGGCGTTCATGATATCGTTGATATCGCCGGTGAGTCCCATGGAGAACTCGGTGTGAGGGATGAGGATAGCGTTGCCGCCGCCGGCAGCGGTCCCCTTAACGTTCATCGTGGGCCCGCCCGAGGGCTGGCGGATGCAGCCGCCGGCGTTTTCTTTCTGATATCCGAACCCTTCCAGCAAGCCCATAGTGGTGGTGGTCTTGCCTTCTCCCAGCGGGGTGGGGGTGACCGCCGTGACCTCGATGTACTTGCCGTCGGGCCTGTCCTTGAGCCGCTCCATCACTTTAAGGAAATCGATTTTAGCGACTTTTCCGTAGGCGAGTATCTCGTCTTTCTTGAGGTCGAGCTTTTCCCGCCATTCGTCCGGAGTGGGCATGTTCTCCTCGGCCGCTTCGGCTATCTGCCAGTCAGCCATCTTTGATACGTCGTAAGCCACTGATAGACCTCCTATATTATTTTTTATTTTTTACGGTTTCTGGACGCAGTCATTTTCACCGAACAAACCGAATAAAGAGAAAAGCGGCCCCCGAGGCGGTGGTGCGGAGCGACCCCCGCCGATTGGTTTACGGTGCCCGTTTTATTACCTATCTTTTTGCCTTTCTAGAGCCGCCTTGGCGAGGCCGGGTTGGGGAGCGGCGGAAATGAGCTTATTATAAATGCTTTCGACCGCTTTGACCGCAGCCGGGCTGGCGGCGAAAAGCGAGCTATTAGCGAGGTCGGCGTCGTTGATGGCGGGGTCGTAGTCAATATAGCCGAGGATTTCAAAACCGGGCAGGCTGGACTCGATAAAACGGCGGTCGGCATCGCTTCTAATCTTGTTGCCCACGGCGGCGATATTTTTCATGCCGAGGTCCTGCGCCAGCGACCGTATCGTTTGAGCGGTCTCGATGCTGCGCCTTCCCGGCTCGACGACGATGATGAGCATATCGACAGCCCTGGCGGTGCCGCGGGAGAGGTGCTCGATGCCCGCTTCCATATCGAGGATGACAACCTCGTTCCTCTGCAGCAGAAGATGGGTGACGAGCGCCTGGAGCAGGGCGCCCTCCGGGCAGTAGCAGCCCGTGCCGCCCCTCTTTATCCGCCCCATGGACATGATAGTGATGCCGTCCATCTTCACGGAGTATTTCTCCGGGAGGTCGTCCACGCGGGGATTGAGCTTGAAAAAGGCGCCCGGGGTGCCGGGGCGAACGCCGACGCGCTCTTCAATGAGGTCGGAAAGTTCAGAGATGGGGGTCATGTGTTCGGGGTGGGGGTAGCCGAGGGTAGCGGCGAGGTTGGCATCGGGGTCGGCGTCGATGGCGATTACGGAGTAACCGGACCGGGCGAAGATGTGTGAAAGAAAAGCGGAAAGGATTGTCTTGCCTACGCCGCCTTTACCGCTTATCGCTATCTTCATGAACGTCCCGTTCCAGCATAATGGGATTTTTTATTTTCAGGGGTAAGCACTGAGGAGGGTTGCCGTGATGGCTCTGCCCAGCAGTAGTCTAGCCCATGCGTAATGAAAAGTCAAGAAACGCTCGTACTATGGTACTAGAACTTCCGCTATACAATCCCGGCAGGCGGGCACCCCATTTTCTTTCGCCTGACCGATTACTGTTTCCTCTTTTTTATATTGTATCTTAACCGCCCGTCAGCGGGCAATACCCCTGGGTTTAATTAATTTTGGCTGTCGGAGGTAACCTCACCCCTGTATCCCCTCTCCAGCCAGAGACATTGAGAGGTCGTCAAAAATAATTATGGCTGGAGAGGGGAGTTAAGGAGAGAGGGGGCGCAGCCCCCTCTCAAATTCTTTCCCCCGCTCAAATAAGATGAAGCCTGAACACTGACCATAAACCTGTTTGAGAGGGGGATAAAGGGGGTGAGCATTGACAATCAACCATGTGCAAACACCACCATATCTTAATGCTTGAAGCAGGGCGGGAAGAGATAATAAAGATAAGCAACGTTTGTCTTTTAACAGCCGAATAACTAGAATGGTACTGAACGATTGCAGGAGGTACACATGGCCGAAAAACATTATCCCAGATGCGCGCGCTGTCCGACCAGAGTTTGCGAGAACCGGGGCGCAGGGCCCGGAGAGCCGCCTTCCCTGGAGAAAGCCCCGGCTTTCTGCCCGATGAAGCTGATGCCGGACGTGTACGGGGAGGCGATGGCGGAGTACGATAGCCCGGGGGTGAAAGAGTTCGCGCGCCTGGCATCGGTGCAGGAGTTTCAATGCTACGAACGACTCCCGGACGGCCTGAGGACCAGGCTGCCGCGCGTCGAGGAGCTGATACAGTTCGCCCGCAAGTGCGGCTATAAAAGACTGGGCATCGCGCACTGCGGCGGGCTCGCTTACGAGGCGGGCCTCCTGAGCGACGTCCTCGAGAAAAACGGGTTCGAGGTGGCCTCCGTGATGTGCAAGACGGGGGCCGTGCCCAAGGAAAGAATAGGCATCAGGGCGGAAGAGAAAATAGCCGGTCCCGAGGCGTGGGAGACGATGTGCAATCCTATCGTCCAGGCGATGATTATCAACCGCTCCGGCGTGGACCTGGCGATTATGCTGGGGCTCTGCATCGGCCATGATACGCTTTTCATCAAATACTGCCAAGTCCCGCTGACGGTGCTGGCGGTCAAGGACAGGGTGACGGGGCATAACCCGCTGGTGGCGCTTTACACCGGCGAAACGTATTACAGGAGACTCCGCAATAACATAGACTGAGGAGGCAGCAGATGGCCATGATGGATATCAGCGTCGTGCCGGTAGGAACGGCATCGCCTTCCGTCAGCAAGTACGTAGCCGGCGCGGTTCGCCTGCTTGAGAAGGAGCCGGGCATCAAATACGAGCTGACGGCCATGAATACCATCATAGAGGGCGACCTGGACAGGCTGCTGGCCGCGGCACTAAAGATGCACAACTCCGCCTTCGAGGCCGGCGTGCAAAGGGTGGTGACTACCATCCGCATCGACGAGCGCCGCGATAAGCCCCTGACCATAGAAGGGAAGGTCAGGGCCATAAAGGAAAAGCTGGGGAAATAGCTTTATATGCCCGTAGGGTATATTTTTCTTCTGCTGGGCACCGGAGCGGTGGCCGGATTCGCCGGTGGGCTGCTCGGTCTGGGCGGGGCATTCCTGATGACGCCGGTCCAGTATATAGTCTATACCGGCATGGGCCTGACGCCGGACGCGGCCATCAGGACGGCATTCGGCACGAGCCTGCTGGTGGTGCTTTCCACCGCGCTGAGCAGCGCCTGGCGCCACCACCGCGAAAACGCGGTGAACTGGCGGGTAGCGGTCACCATGGGCTTGTGCGGTTTTTTCTTCTCGCTGGGGGGAGCGACCCTCGCGGCCTATCTGCCGGGTCTGCCCCTCAAGATAGCTTTCGGCGTTATCGCCATACTAAGCGGCGTCAGGATGCTTTTCGCCACGCGCGAAAGGGAGGGCCAGCAGCCGGTAGAAAAGCCTTGGCTCTGGGCTGTCTGGGCCATCCCGGTGGGACTGATGACCGGCATACTGGGAGTGGGGGGCGGGGTCCTGATGATTCCCATTTTTGTGATTGCGCTAAAGTTCAAGATACATAACGCCGTGGCTAACTCCCTGGCGATAATGATATTCACCAGCGTCGGGGGGATTATCGGGTATATAGTGAACGGAATCGAGGTGGTGGAAAGGCTGTCATACTCCATCGGCTACATTCATCTGCCTTCCTGGCTCATGCTGGCGGTACCGAGCGCCGTTACAGCACAGGCAGGAGCGTTTTTAACCCACAGAATCCGCGGCAGGGTGCTGATGTACATCTTTATCATCATACAGTTCTACATGGGGCTGAGAATGGCAGGCTTTTTTGAATGGCTGGGCTGGCCATTATAGACGGGCACTGCGGTCTGAGTGAAACAGAAAATACTTTAAAAACGACAAAAAATATTGACAAATCCGGACAATCTGTGCATAATAGCAACGCATACCGGTTCCTGTATTTATATAAGCATCTTCATACCTGTTAACAGTCCAAACAGGCATTCAGAATAATCACCTTTCAGTTTGATAAAGCATCCAGACTATTGCCGTTGAGGAGGAAAAATGTGCGCGCAAATGGTAAACGGGACACGACAGATAACCAGACCTCCGGTTCCCATCCATCAGCATTTTTCCCGAATTGCCCATAGCTACCGCCATCTGCGGACAACCGATTCGGAGCCTATTGATTTAATCATCAACAAGATGAATGGCCTGGAGCATATAGAAGCCGCCGACGTGGGCTGCGGCGCCGGCAGGTACGACCTGCTGCTCTTCAAGCACCTGGGCGACAGGCTCAAGTTAACGTGCCTGGACGCCAATCCCGACATGCTGAGAGCGCTGGATAGACATCTGTATAAACACGGAGTCAGCAATTTTAAGACCATATGCTCCGAGGCGGAAAGCCTGCCGTTCCCGGACAACCACCTGGACTTTGTGTGCACGTTCAACGCGATACATCATTTTAACCTGCCGCTTTTCCTAAAAGAGAGCGCCAGAATCACTAAAAGCGGCGGCTACCTGTTTATTTATACCAGGCTGCGCGAGCAGAACAGAAGAAACATCTGGGGTAAACACTTCCCCCATTTCAATAAAAAGGAGACGCGTTTATATACTCAGGACGCCATAAGGCGTTCAATAGAGGCGGCGCCGGACCTTGAACTGGAATCGATTGTCTCTTTCAGCTACAAACGTGTGTCAGACTTAAGCCAGCTCATGAAGCGGGCCAGGTCCCATCACTATTCAACGTTTTTCCTTTATTCACCCGAGGAACTGGAAGAGGCAATAGAGGGTTTTATAAGGAACGTAATGGGTTCCTATGAGGATATAGGGCGGATTGACTGGTTCGACGAGAATATTCTATTTACCGTCAGGAAAACGGGTGAATAAAGGCAGCTGACCGGACGTTATTTTGAGCAGCTTTTAGGGTTGCATGGACTGCATGACCTTCATCACTTCATCTATTCCCAGCACCGGATTGACATGGAACTTGATATAGGGCATTAAAAGCATGACGCGGGTCAGGGTTTCAGTCGCCGGCTCGTCAACTATAGAATATCCGGCACCGCCACCGGCGAAAATCCCCCAGTCCTTCACTTTACCTGAGTCTACGGCAGTCTTCGTAATCGTTCCCAATTTGCCAAGGATGGCCATCTGTTCCGCCGGTTGTTTAGGCAGAATAGCCGTGTCCATTTCCCAGAGTATCAGACTCTTAGCCATGTTAACGCTCCTTTATATAATTTATTACCAACCGGTTTATTCAGATATTGCGAATTTTTATGCAGGCACCACCCCGAAAATATGCCCATACGTGTCTATTTTAAATCGGGGGTGGAGGCCGGAAAATTTTATACACATTGATAATTGATTGTCAAGAGGAGTGCCAGTCGTAAACGAAGAGAGTTTGACATTTCTTCATGGCGCTGATAGAATTTATATATCAGATACCGCTAGGGGTGCGCAGGGCTGAGACCCCGATTAACATCGGGGGACCCTTGGAACCTGAACTCGGTAATACGAGCGTAGGGAAGCGGCCTTACTAAGAAACCAGGGGTCAGTCCAGCCCCTGGTTATATTATTTTTAGAGGGGGTGGCTGCCATGACACAGCTGGAAAAGGCCCGGAAGGGAGAAATTTCGCCGCAGATGGAAGCGGTGGCAAAAGCCGAGGGGCTGGAGGTTGAGACGATAAGGCAGAAGGTGGCGGAAGGGACGGTGGTGATTCCGGCCAACGGACGCCACTCCGGTCTCGTCCCCTGCGGGGTGGGGGAAGGACTTGCCATCAAAGTTAACGCGAATATCGGGACTTCTTCAGATTTCGGGGATATGGATACGGAGCTGGAGAAGCTGAGAGTGGCTATTGATGCCGGAGCGGATACGGTGATGGACTTAAGCACGGGCGGCGATATACCGGCCATCCGGAGAGCCATCATCAGCGCCAGCAAGGTAGCCATCGGCACGGTGCCCATATACCAGGCCGGCATCGGTGCCATTGCCAGGCACGGCGCTATCGTCAAGATGACCCCCGACGATATCTATGCCGCTATCGAAGAGAACGCCCGTGACGGGGTGGACTTTATTACGGTCCACTGCGGCGTCACGCAGTCGGCCATAGACCGCCTGAGGAAGCAGGGACGCGTGACCGACATCGTTTCACGCGGCGGCGCTTTCATGACCGGCTGGATGCTGCACAACGAGCGGGAAAATCCGCTGTACGAGTATTTCGACCGGCTGCTGGACATTGCCCTCGAATACGACGTCACCCTCAGCCTCGGGGATGGCATGCGTCCCGGCAGCCTGGCTGACGCCACCGACCGCACCCAGATAGAGGAACTGGTCACGCTGGGAGAGCTGGTGCAGCGGGCGCAGGACGCGGGGGTGCAGGTCATGGTGGAGGGACCGGGGCATATACCGCTCGATGAGATTGAGACCAATGTCAGGCTGCAAAAATCACTGTGCAAAAACGCCCCGTTCTACGTACTGGGACCGCTGGTGACGGATATCGCCGCCGGCTACGACCACATCAACAGCGCCATCGGCGGGGCCATCGCGGGCATGGCGGGGGCCGACTTTCTCTGCTACGTAACGCCGTCGGAGCACCTGGCAATCCCGGATGTCGAGGACGTACGCGAGGGCGTGATGGCCTCACGCATAGCCGCCCACGCCGTCGATATCGTGAGGGGCGTCAAGGGGGCGCGCGAAAGGGACAAACAGATGTCTCTGGCGCGAAAGCGCCTCGACTGGGAAGAGCAGGCCAGGCTTTCACTCGACCCGGAAAAATTCAAAAGGGTCCACCGCCAGCGCGGTTCGGCAGGGTCGGCCTGCAGCATGTGCGGCCAGTACTGCGCCATGGAACTGGTAGCCCGATATCTGGGCGCCAGAGCCACCAGGTGCTAGCTGGCTAAAGTCTCCCTGTTGCGCAGGTAAATCACCCAGTAGACCAGGGCGACAAAGACCACGCCGCCGATAATGTTGCCGATGGTAACCGGCAGCAGGTTATTCAGGAAGAAAGGTCCCCATTCAAGTCCGGCATAGCTCGCGGGTGAAACCCCGATATTTTGCCAGAAAGCGCTATCGGCGCCGCTCTTAACGAGGATGGCGAAGGGTATGAAGTACATGTTAGCCACGCAGTGCTCGAAACCGGCGGCGACAAAACCACTGATGGGAAAGATAATGGAAGCGATTCTGCCGATAGTGGTGCGGGAGCTATAGGTAAGCCAGACCGCCATGCACACCATGGCATTGCAGAGTATACCCAAAATAATCGCCTGGGTGAAATCCAGGTTCACTTTGCCGAGTCCGATGTTCAGGGCGGTAAGGCCGACGGCCCCGTTATCCATCTCATAGTGCTGGCCCCAGAAAACGACGAGGGCCGTGGCGACCGCGCCGGACAGATTGCCGAAATAAACGATTACCCAGTTACGCAGCACGCGCCAGGTGGAGAGCTTGCGGCTGGCCCACGCCATGATAATGAGGTTATTGCCGGTGAACAGCTCGGCGCCGCCGACGATTACGAGAATCAGTCCGAGGCTGAAGGTCAGGCCGCCGATGACGCGCCCGATGCCCCAGGATACGTTGAGACCGGTCTGGGAAATGGTAAAGAAGATACAGCCCAGGGCGATGAAGGCGCCGGCGAGGACGGCCAGCGCGAAGGTACCGAGGAAATCAATGTGGGCCTTCTTGATGCCGATGTCCTGCGCCTTGGAAGCCATTTCCGCTGGCAGCAGCTCATCGAAACTGCTAACGATATTATCGCCGTCATCATGCGGTTCGGTCACGATTAACCTCTCACGACATTATATTATGTCTTTTCCATAGTCTGCAATAAGGCATAAGTCTTAAGACTCTGGACAGCTATATAAGTAAAGGCGCTGATTTCGTTTTCGCTATTATTGGCGATAAAACTCAGGCAGAGGCGGAATTACTGTTGCATTACGCATCCGGCACGTAAAAACAACATCAGGGTCTGCTTGGTTGACAATTGTCCACATAGTAGTAGAATTATTATAATATGAAGCTGTTCGGCTCCTCGGGGATACGCGCGCCCTTCACTAAAGACCTTCTCGATATCGCTTTCAGGGTCGGAATGGCGGCAGGCAGTAAATACCGCAACGTAGTAGTAGGCAGGGACACACGCACGTCCGGCGACGCCATGAAGCACGAGGTCATCTCAGGCCTGCTGGCATCAGGCGCCAGGTGCAAGGACGCGGGAACAGCGCCCACCCCGACGATAGCCTACGCGGCGCGAGATTTCGCGGCCGGGGTGATGATTACTGCCTCGCACAATCCCCCCGAATATAACGGGCTCAAGCTGCTCAATCCGGACGGCTCTTCGTTCGGGGGGAAACAGCAGGAGGAGATAGAAGAGGCGATAGCTGGCGGACGGCTGGCGACAGCCAAATGGGATGACATAAAACCATGCGGATTTTACGACGGCGCCATCGCGCGGCACATCGAGTGCATCCTGTCACATTTCAGTGAGAAGCTAAACGCAAAAGTGGTGGTGGACGCGGGGGGCGGCGCGGCCGCCGAAGTAACGCCGTTACTGCTCGAGAAGCTGGGCTGTGAAGTAATCCCGCTCTATTGCAGTCCCACCGGCTTTTTCCCCCGCGGCAGCGAACCGATAGAGGCAAATCTGGCGGACCTGAGCCGAAAGGTAAGGGATTCCGGGGCGGCCTTAGGCATCGCGCATGACGGCGACGCCGACCGCATGATGGCGGTGGACGAGCGGGGGAGGTTTATTACCGGGGACAGGCTGCTGGTGCTGCTGGCGAGGGCTGTTGGGGCAAAAGAGGTGGTGACCACTCTGGACGCTTCCATGACCATCGAGAAGATGGGTTTTAGCGTGCGGCGGACCCGTGTAGGGGATACCTGGGTATCGGAAGAACTGGCGAAGGGAGGGGACTTCGGGGGGGAGACATCCGGGGCATGGATTTTCCCCGAGATATCGCTGTGCCCGGACGGCATATACGCCGCGGCGCTGATAACGGCCATCGCGGCTAAAAACAGGCTATCGGAGCTTGCGGACGCAGTGCCGGTCTATCCTCTAAAGCGGGGCAGCGTCGCCAGCGCCGGCGTAGACAAATCCCGCCTGGAAGCGGGACTCAAAGCCCTGAGCCCGGAGTCCATCGCCAATACCGACGGCCTGAAGCTGGACTTTATCGACGGCTGGCTACTGGTGCGACCTTCCGGCACCGAACCTAAAATCAGGCTGACCGCCGAGGCGAAAACAGAAGAAAGAGCGCAGAAGCTGTTTGATGATGCGCTGAGGGTTATTAGAGAGTCTGTAAAAACCGGGGGCGGAGCAGAATGAAAGCCGTAATTCTGGCGGCCGGCGAAGGCAACCGGATGCGCCCTCTCACGAGCGGCCGGCCCAAAGTGATGCTGCCCATCGCCAACAGGCCCATAATCGAGCACCTGCTGGCGGAAGTCAAAGCCGCGGGCGTCAGCGATTTTATATTTATCGTGGGGTATTACGACGAGCAGGTGAGGAGCTATTTCGGGGGAGGGGAAAAGTGGGGGGTAAACATCGCCTACTCCGAGCAGAGAAAGCAGCTGGGCACGGCGGACGCCATCAGGATGGTCGAAGGCATGATGGACGGCAACTTCCTGGTCATCAACGGGGACGTTGTGGTCAGCCGCAAAGACATCAGGAAGCTGCTCAAAAGCACTCACAGCGCCATAAGCGTTATCGAGGTCAGGGACCCGCGCGGCCTGGGAATGGTAGAGATTTCCAACAAAAAAGTCGTCAATATATACGAAAAGACGGAAAACCCGCCGACGTCAATGGCCAACGCCGGACTGTACCTCTTCACGCCGGAGGTTTTCGAGGCTATTGCACGGACGGAGAAATCGCCGCGCGGCGAGTACGAGATAACCGACTCGCTCAAAATTTTAATCAGTACGAAGACAGGGCTCCACTGCCACGAGCTGGAATCGTGGCTCGACCTCAGCTACCCGTGGGACCTGCTCGCCGCCAACGAGTCCATGCTGGCGGGACTGAAGGGGCAGAACACAGGGCAGGTGGAGAGCAACGTGACCATAAAAGGAGAGGTGGTTATCGGGAAGGGCACGGAAGTAAAGTCGGGGACGTATATAGAGGGGCCGGTAATCATCGGGGAGGGGTGCCGGATAGGGCCCAACTGCTATATCCGCCCCTCGACGAGCATCGGGGACAACTGCCATATCGGGGCGGGCACCGAGGTAAAGAACTCCATCATCATGAAAAACACCGATTTCCCCCATCTCAACTACGTCGGCGATAGCGTTATCGGGGAGGGGTGCAACTTCGGCGCGGGCACGAAAATCGCCAACCTGCGTCTCGATAAACAAAACATCCATATAGCGGGCATAGATACCGGAAGGCGCAAGCTGGGGGCGATTATCGGCGATAGCGTGGAGACCGGCATAAATACCTCGATTAATGTGGGAACGATAATAGGCAATAACACATTCATCGGGCCGGGGGTGGTGGCGAGCGGGATAATCGCGCCCGATTCAAAACTGTTTTAGGGGTGGTCTATGAAACAGGCAGTAATACTGGCGGCAGGGGAGGGGCAGAGACTCAGGCCTTTTACCGTCAACCGGCCCAAGGCGATGATATCAATCGCGGACAAGCCTATTCTCCAGTTCATCATGGAGTCGCTGGCGCAAAACGGGATACGCGACATTATCCTGATAGCCGGATACCGCAAGGAGCAGGTATACGATTACATAGGCTCCGGCGAGTGCTGCGGGGTAAATATAACCTATATTAGTCAAGAGTCGCAGCTCGGCACCGCGCACGCTTTGATGCAGGCCAGGGACGCGGTAGAAGACGAATTCCTCGTGCTTCCCGGCGACAACCTCATCGAAGCGCCCACCATCGCCGAATTCGTGAACGTTAGACCGCAGGCCCTGCTCGCCAAGAGGGTCGCCGACCCGCTCCGGTACGGCGTGGTGAACACCGAGCGCGGGGAAGTGCGGGAAATCGCGGAGAAGCCGAAAGAGGCCGAAAGCAACCTGGTCAACACCGGCATCTACGCCTTCACCAAAGACGTTTTCAAATTCACGGAAGAAGTGCTGGATATCCCGGACGCTCTCAACGCCATGATAGCCGAAGGCTATACGATAACCGCCGTGGAGACCGGCGGCACCTGGCTGGACGTGGTCTATCCCTGGGACATCATCGGCCTGAACAACGAGGTGCTGAAAAACATCGAGGGGAGCCTGGGGGGAACCATCGAAACGGGGGTCACGCTGAAGGGGAAGGTGGTGGTGGGGGCGGGCTCCGTCGTGCGCTCCGGCTCCTGCATATACGGTCCGGCCGTCATAGGGTCGGGCTGCGATATCGGGCCGCAGGTATGCATCATGCCGTCTACCAGCATCGGCGATAACGTGACCATCTCTCCCTTCACGGAAATAAAGAACAGCGTTATCGGCGACGACGTTACGTTCGGTCCCGGCTGCATTGTCAGCGATTCCGTTATCGATAAAGGCTGCATCGTGCAGGGCCGGTTTACCGCCCTGGGCGGGCCGGGACAGGTAAGGGTCAACGATGAAAGCCCGACGATAAGCGTGGGCGTAATGATGGGCGAGGAATGCCACATCGAAAGCTGCGTAACCGCCCAGCCGGGGGCAATAGTGGGCAACTACTGCCAGGTAAAAATGACCAGGGTGCTCAGCGGGCGTATTCCCGACCGCAGCCTGGTATATTAAGCGAGAAATTTATACATATGTGCGGGATTATAGGATATATAGGGTCGAAAAAAGCCCAGCCGATTCTCCTTAACTGCCTGGGAAAGCTCGAGTACCGGGGCTATGACTCCTGCGGCATCGCTGTCATGGCGGGAGGCATCGAGGTCTACAAGGACCCGGTCCGGGTAAAAGTCCTGGCGAAAGAGGCACCGCTTTTCGAGGGGACGATAGGGATAGGGCACACGCGCTGGGCGACCCACGGCGAGCCTTCCAAAGCCAACGCCCACCCACACTGCGACTGCACGGGCAGGATAGCCGTGGTGCACAACGGCACCATCACCAATTTCCACCGGCTGCGGGAGCAGCTCGCCGCGGAAGGGCATATCCTGGCTTCGGAGACGGATACCGAGGTGCTGCCGCACTTAATCGAGAAATATTACGACGGGGACTTCGTTAAAGCCGTCGAACAGGCGCTGGGGGATATCGAGGGGGCCTACACCATGATAGCCATGATGGCCGGCGAGCCCACGCTGGTGGCGGCGCGGAAGGACAGTCCCCTGATTATCGGCATAGGGGACCGGGAGAACTATATCGCCTCCGACGTGCCCGCCCTGCTCGACTATACCAGCCGGGTGATTTACCTCGAGGACGGAGATATCGCCGCGGTTACCGCCAACAGCGTAAAAATACGCAATAATAATGAAGACATAACCCGGGAAGAGCACAAGATACTTTGGAGCGTCGAGGACGCGCAGAAGGGCGGCTACGAGCACTTCATGCTCAAGGAAATCCACGAGCAGCCCAAAGTGATAAGGGACACCTTTTCCGAATACTTATCGGCGGGGGAACCGGCTGCGGACCTGGCAGGAGGAGGCGGGCTGGAAAACCTGTTGATACTCGCCAGCGGGACTTCTTATCATGCCGGATTGGCGGGAAAATACATAATCGAGGCGCTGGTAAATATACCGGTAAGGGTCGAGCTTGCTTCCGAGTACATTTACAGCGGGCAGGCTTCATCGCGGAACAAAGCCATCGTCATCACGCAGTCGGGCGAGACGCTGGACGCCCTGAAAGCCATCAAAAAGCTCAAAGGGGAGGGCGCCAACGTTATCACCATCACCAACGTCGTCGGCAGCACGGCGAGCAGGATTTCCGACCAGACGGTGTACACCAGGGCGGGGCCGGAAATAAGCGTGGCGGCCACCAAGACGTTCATCGCGCAGTTAATCGCTTTATACTGGATGGCTATCCCTTACGCCAGGGTCGACAGCAGCAGGCTGGACGACCTGGTACTGGAGCTGCGGCAGCTGCCGGGCAGGGTCCAGCAGATACTGGACAACGAGACGGAAATCGCGGAGAGGGCGAAGCAGATCTGTAAAGCCGAGAACGTCTTTTACGTGGGGCGGGGCATCAATTACCCGGTCGCCCTGGAGGGGGCTTTAAAGCTAAAAGAAATATCGTATATCCACGCCGAGGGCTATGCATCCGGCGAGCTAAAGCACGGGCCGTACGCTTTACTGGGCAGCGAGTCGCCGGTGGTGGCCGTGGTGGCGCAGGACAACACCTACGAAGCCATAACCACCAGCATTAAAGAAATCAAAGCAAGGAAGTCGCCGGTGCTGGCCGTGGTGAACGAGAATGACGAGACCATGGTAGAGCTGGCCGACGCGGTGATAACCGTACCGGCTACCGACCCCCTGTTTTCGCCCGTTTTGAACGCCGTGGTGTTACAGCTGCTCGCCTACTACGTCGCTAAAGAGCGGGGCTGCCCTATAGACTTCCCGCGGAACCTCGCCAAGACGCTTACAGTGGAATAGTACCCGTACTCTCCAGATTCACTGATTATTGATTTTCATGATATGGTAAAATTGTACCGGTATGAATGTAAAAATCGTCGCCACCAACCGTAAAGCCTACCATAACTACTATGTAGGCGATACCATCGAGGCGGGCATCGCCCTGACCGGCTCAGAAATAAAGTCGATAAGGCTGGGGCGGGTAAGCCTGGGGGACGCTTATGTCAGACCGGAGGGCGGCGAGCTCTGGCTGGTGAACGCGCACATCGCGCGCTACGAAGCTTCCAGCTACATGGGGCACGAGCCGACCCGGCCGCGAAAGCTCCTGCTGCACCGCAAGGAAATAAACAACCTGGCCAGCAAGGTGGCGGAGAAAGGCCTGACGCTGGTCGCCACTAAAATTTATCTCAAGAAGGGAATCGCCAAGGTGGAGATAGCCTTAGCTAAAGGCAAAAAGCTTTATGACAAACGTGAGGCTATCACCCGCCGGGAAGTGGAAAGGGAGCTAGCCAGGACGGTAAAAAGCAGGTAAAATATAAGAGGAGGTATTTATAAAGTCCTCCTATAGATGGGGACGCGCGGGTTCGACAGGGGAAGTACGTTACAGGATTGCAGGCTGAGGTGCCGCTACCTCGCTAAACAGGCGGCAAAAAACAAACGCCGAACCAGTAATGGTTGCAGCCTAACAAAACAGGCTGCCATCCACCCCGACCCCACCCCGACGGGTCGGGAATGGGTGCCGAAAAGCCGGGGTGCCACCGCCCTGAACGCCGGTACAGGCGGTGAAAGA
>CAYTZI010000018.1:0-7068 GCA_964442335.1 uncultured Dehalococcoidaceae bacterium
GTTTACGCCGGGATGACTATCAACTCCGCTTTTCCCAGTCCTCCAGCCTCAGCTCCATGAGCGTGAAATCGTAGCTGTTGCGGTGGAGGTGGCCGTACGCCTCGAAGCCGCAGTTGGAGA
Organism: uncultured Dehalococcoidaceae bacterium; assembly: GCA_964442335.1. Lineage (GTDB taxonomy): Bacteria > Chloroflexota > Dehalococcoidia > Dehalococcoidales > RBG-16-60-22 > JBFYTX01. The sequence continues at coordinate 121 of CAYTZI010000018.1, forward strand.
AGCATTTCTGCGCCCGCGCGTTGGAGTCGAGAGTCTTCAGGTAAAGCCGGCGTAGCTTGGTCGAGCGGAAAGCGTGGTCGACCATCGTGTTGATGATATCGGCGCCGTAGCCTCTGTCCCAGTAATCGCGGTTGCCAATCATAATCCCGAGCTGCGCCTCCCCTTTCTTCTCGTCGATATCGTAGAAGGTGCAGTTGCCGATGTGCCTGCCGTCGAGGTTCTCTACAGACAGGGGGAACCTGTTGTACTGGGACTGGTGCAGGGATGTGGCGTAGTCCAGCAGGTAAAGTGAAAAAGACATGATGAGCACGGGCGCGGCGTCCAGCCTCGCCAGCTCGGGGTCCGACTGCCAGCGGTAGTCGTTGCGGACATCGGAGAGCTTTTTCTCGCGGAGCCTGACTTTGCTTCCGGTGATAACGGCGCTCCGCAAGGGTTTAAACCCGGCCAGGGTACAGCTTTTTCCCAGTCTCATAGCTTACAGAGAACTAAAGGCGGTTCAGTTACCTAGTTGGTCCCTTCTTCTTCGTCTTCTTCCTCGCCGCGCTCCCAGATGGGCTCGGTAAAGTAGTCGATGTATTCTTCCATGGCCTGGGCGGCCACCTGCTTGATTCGTTCGCCGGCCTCGACGGCCATCTTTGCAAGCTCCGCGAAGTCGATTTTCACGTCGAGGATAGTGGTGAGGACCTTCAGGACGGCCAGGGCCGCCATGGGATTGGGCACGCGTGAGGCATAGACGGGCACCTCTCCCAGCAGGCAGATGCCGTCCACGGACCTTTCCTTGGCGACGCCGAGAAGCAGTCCGTTGAGTCCGGCAATCTGGAGGTTATTGGCATTCTCGAGGTCGTACTGCTCGAGGTCGCGGGCGAGTAGGTGGCTGGTGGCGACGCCCCAGACCTTGGGCGGCTCGGTGTGGTGGATGCGGGTGATGGCGGCGGCGCAGGTATAGAGGCGGCCGACCCCGAACTTTTCGGCGACATCCAGGACGCAGTTCGCCAGGTCGTAGCCCTTGCTGGTGGGCTGGTCGTCGCCGATGAAGAGGATGAGGTCGTTATCGCCGGCTTCGTTCTTCCAGTAGTAGAACTCGCTCTGGGGGAAGGTGGGGGCTTCGACGACGTTTTCCTTGACGAGCACGCCGATGGGGTCGAAAAAGTACGAGGCCTCGAGGTAGCCGAGGTCTTTGAAGGGGAGCTTTGCCCTGAGATAGTTGGCGAGTATCGTGGCGACGTTACCGATGCCGGGCCAGGCGGCCAGCATATTGGGCGCGCGGAGCTTGGGGCGGGCGGTTATCTTGATAACACCGTTCATATCAGACCACCTTCAATTTCCTCTATGAGGTATTATAACGCTTTTTTATGGTAAAGGAAAAAGGCGTCTCCCATGCCTCTCGGCTGGCGGAGAGGGGGTTATTGTTGAGATATGGAAAGAGAGAGAAGGAATGATTGTTTTAGTTGAAATTTCAAAAAGCATTACTATCGCCTATAAATTTCTTGTTTAATGGTGTAGAATTTAGTCAACATGATAATCACTGAAAGGCAACAAACACTACCTGGATTTACTCTTGAAAAAGATAGGATTATCCATGGGGATTGTCAAAATGTTTTAAAGACTTTTCCTGATGAATGTATTGACCTGATTGTTACATCACCCCCCTATGCTGATAATCGGAAAAAAAGTTACTCAGGTATTCCGATAAATAAATACGTAAATAGCTTTTTGCCTATAGCTAGTGAATTAAAGCGCGTTCTTAAGCCTAGCGGCTCTTTTATTTTAAATATTAAAGAGCGGGCAGTCGATGGCGAGCGCCAGACTTATGTCTTAGATTTAATTCTTGAGATGAGGAAACAGGGATGGCTCTGGACAGAGGAATATATCTGGCACAAGAAAAACTGCTACCCGGGGAAATGGCCTAATCGTTTTCGAGATGCATGGGAACGTTGTTTACATTTCACTAAACAAAAAAATTTCAAAATGTTTCAAAAAGCTGTAATGGTGCCAATGGGAGATTGGGCACAAAAACGATTAGCAAAACTTAGCGATACGGACCGAATCAGAGATGAATCTCGCTCACTCAGCGGTTTTGGGAAAAATGTATCTAATTGGTTGGGGAAAAAGGTTGTTTATCCAACTAATGTCTTATATCTAGCTACGGAATGTGCCAATAGAAATCACAGCGCCGCTTTCCCTATTGCTTTACCAATCTGGTTCATAAAACTATTTACCGAGCCCGGAGATGTTGTTTTGGACCCATTTATAGGTTCAGGAACAACAGCACTAGCATGTATTGAACTTGAAAGACATTATGTTGGTATTGAAATCATGGAGAGATACTATAATCAAGCGCTTGACTCCGTCATGAAACATCGCAAGTTGGTTACAACAGTAAGGGAAGAAAAAAGTGAATACAAATGAATTGCAGGCACTTATTAGGAATTGCCTTGATGATTTTTATGAGCGACGCGTACGCTGCTTGAGCAAACTCAAATTGAAAGTTTTTCTTCGCAGGAAAAATCCTTACCTATTTAAAGCATTAGGAACGCAAAAAGCCTCTGAGATTGTTGAGAGGGTATTAATTGCTTATATTGGCTCTTCAGATGAAACAATATTCGGTGATGCCTTTTTTGAACCTATTGCTCGTATTGCTTCTGGAGCTACGGTTTCAGATGCAGAAGGAGCAGACTTTATAATTGAGTCTGGAGAGCGTGTTCTTGCTGTAGCAATAAAATCAGGCCCCAACATTTATAATGCCAGCCAGAAAAAACGCCAGTCTCAAGAATTTTCCGCTCTGCGAAATAGATTATATAAGCTTCATAAACAATTTGACCCGATGTTGGGACATGCTTATGGGCGTGCCAAGTCTCAACCAACGAAAGACATCGTATATCGTCGCAGTTCTGGTCAGGCTTTCTGGACCGAAATTACCGGAGACTCAGACTTTTATCTCAAGCTTGTAAGACTAATGAAGGAAGAACCATCTAAGCATAAACAGAAATACGCTCCTGCCTGGGATGCGGCTATAAATAAATTTACGGCTGAGTTCATTAAAGAATTTTGTTTCGCTGATGGCCAAATAGACTGGGAAAAATTAGTACGCTTCGTTAGTGAAGATACTACTTAAAAATACGTAACTACTATTAGTCGTTACCTTGGGGAGTTTAAGAGGGGCATTAGCCCCTCTTTTCTTTTATTCCCCCTTCCCTTAAACCGAAGGGAAGGGGGATACAGGGGGATAGGTTACATTGTTTAGGCAGGCGGGGGAGATTGCCGCGTCGCTAAAGCTCCTCGCAATGACAGCTAGCCTTTGCTGGAAACGGACAGATTGCGGCAGTAGATGGGCGGGGTCTGGAGGAAGCCGCCGACCCAGCGGGTCTCCGAGCCTATGGCGACTATATCTTTAAAAAGCTTATAAACGTTGCCGGAGACCATCGTGTCCTTCACGCGGCCAACGATTTTACCATTCTCAATCTTGTAGCCCAGCAGCACGTTGCCGGAGAAATCGCCGCCGAGAATATTCCCCTGCTCCGCCCCCATCAGGTACTCCACGACGAGTCCTTCTTTAATGTCGGCGACCATCTCGTCGAAGGTGGTGGCGCCGGGGGTAACGACCAGCGCGGTGACTGCCGGGAGGGGGAGACTGCCGCGGCCCCGGCTGCCGTTGCCGGTGCTCTTCTTGCCCGCCAGACCGGCGGTCTGCAAATCATAGAGAAAATTCCTTACCACGCCGCGGCTAACGAGCGGAGTGCGCTGGCTCGGCACGCCTTCATCGTCGCAGGGACGGGAGCCGGGGCGGAAAGCTATGGTGGGGTCGTCGCGCAGGCTGAACTTTTTATCGAATACAGGCTTGCCCAGCTTATCGCCCAGCGGTGAAGCTCCCTCGAGGACGGTCTTGCCGTTAAAGGCGGACATCAGGGGCATCATCAGGGAGGTTACGCCCTCGGGAGTAAAGACGACGGGCAGGGAGCGGGTGGGGGCTTTAGCGCGGTTTTTCGCCAGCTCAAGCTGCCGTATGGCGACGTCGGTTATCTTCCTGGTGTCCGAGAGCGGATGGCAGGAGCTATCACTGTCGCCCACGAAAAGCATGTCCGTACCCTCGATGAGAGTGCCCATGAGACTCAGGGAGAAAAAGCTTTTACGGTAGGCCGACTCGCCGCCGCGGGAGTTAAATAAACGGACGCCTATAGTACCGCGGGACACGTCGGCGTCGCACAGAATGCCGGGCGTATGAGAGGTAACGGCGGCAATCATCGCCTCGCCGAGGGCAATCATTTCTTTAATCGGCACGGAATTGACTTTAGCGTCGAAAGTGCGGACCTTCGGGTAGTCCTGCGCGCCGGGTAGCCGGTACTTCGCCTCGGTGCCGAAAGCAGCAGTCTCCAGGGCCGCCGCCGTAAGCTCCTTCGGATTGCCCGGGCCGGTGGACGTGGCGTAGCCCACCCTGCCGTTCTTGATGATGCGCAGGGCGACACTCGTCGCCTGGGAGGTCTGGAGCTGCTTGAGCCGGTTGGCCTCGAATTGCGCCTCGGTCTCCTCAGAAGTGATTTCAAAAACCTCGGCGGCTTCGGCGGACTTTCTGGCTTCAGACAGGATGCCTTCCAAGCTACTTACCTCCGACCAGGCAGTGACGGATGCGGATATGTGGAGAGCCGTTGGAGACGGGGAGGGGCATTTGACCCCCCTTACCGCAGCCGCCGCCCTGGTTCATATCCAGGTCATTGCCGATGGCGTCGATGTTCTGAAGAGTCGTGAAAACGTTGCCGGTAAGCGTGACGGGTCGCAGCGCTTCGGCGATTTTACCGTTACGAATCATGTACGCCTCGCCGGCGGAAAAAGTAAACATCTCCATGCTCGTGGTGCCGCCGTACCAGTTTTTAGCGTAGATGCCCTCCTTGATGTCGGCGATGATATCGTTAAAAGAAAGAGCGCCCTGCTCGATATAGGTGTTGGTCATGCGCACGATGGGCGGAAAGCGGTAGTTGATGGCGCGGGCGTTGCCGGTAGGCTTTTCCTTCATCTTGGCGGCGGTCTCCCGGGAGTGGAGCCTGCCCACCAGCTTGCCCTCGCGGATGAGATACGTTTTCGCCGCGGGCGTGCCCTCGTCGTCGTACTTAAAGCTGCCCCGCAGGCCCGGCGGGTCCGACGCCGAATCGACGATATTGAGGTCCTTGCCGCCGAACTGCTTGCCAAGCACCATTATCTCCCGCATGCGTTCGTTCTCGTAGACAAAGTCCGATTCCGAGAGGTGCCCGAAGGCCTCGTGCACGAACACGCCCGCCAGAATGGGGTCGAGCACCACGGTATACTCGCCGCCCTTTGCCTGGGGGGCGGTGAGTAAAGATACGGCGTTCTGCGCCATCTCTTTAACCCTGGAGTGAAGTCCCCTGATAGCGTTGAAATCGCCGCGGGAGCCCAGGCTCAGGCCTACCTGCTGCACCTCGCCGTCTTTAGCGGCTACGGCGGTGAGACGCAGCGTGACATCCGCCCGCTCCTGGGTAATGAAGCTGCCCTCCGAGCTCAGGAATACTACCTTTTTACGGCTGTCCGAATAGCCGATGGACGATGTCTGGATTTGCGGCACGCTCCAGATAATCTCGTTGTACTCGTCCATAGGTTTTTTCTTCTCCGCGAGCGGGATTTCCACGGGGTCCTGCGCGACGCCGGAAGGGACGTTATCAACGGAGGGGGGAACGGGGGCGAGTTCGCTCCTGCTGTTGCCGACGGAGCGAGCCTGTTCAACGGCGAGGGAAAGTCGACCCTCGAGACCTTCGAAGCTGTTAAAAGAAGTAAAGCCCCACCCCCCTTTGACCAGCGCGCGGGCGTTGCCGCCGGAAGCGGCGCTGCGGCCGATGGACTCCAGGTTTTTGCCGATGTAGGTGATATGGCTGGTCTGGCTTTCCTCGAAGCGCGCCTCGGTGTAATCGGCGGGGGACTTTTTTAAATCGGGGGCCAGACCGGCGGCGACGTCATCTATACGGGACATATAAATTAAGTTTAGAGTACGGAGGAACGGAAGTCAATTTGCTTGACACTTAAACGCAAATTAGCCTAAAATAGCATAGGAATTTCCCTCAGGTCGAGCCCCAATCACCTCTAGCGATGTAAACAATTACGCAATCCGCAATATCCGCTTGAGCAGAGAGGAGATAAAGCCGTGGCTTATAAGACCTTACTCTACGAGAAAAAAGACGGCATCGGGACCGTCACACTTAACCGCCCCGAAGCGCTCAACGCCCTCAACAGTACCGTCTACAACGAGCTTTACGATGTCTTTGAATCTATAGAAAACGACGACGGGGTAAGGGTGGTCGTTCTGAGGGGAAGCGGCGAAAAAGCCTTCGCTGCGGGTTCGGACGTAGCCGAGATGGCGAATATGAACACACTACAGATACAGAAATTCATGGCGACCATCCGCAAGGCATCCGACCGGATATATAACCTGAGCAAGCCGACGGTTGCCGCCATCAGCGGGTACGCGCTGGGCGGGGGCTGCGAGCTGGCGATGTGCTGCGACCTCAGGATATGCTCGGAAAAGGCACGGTTCGGACAGCCGGAGATTAACCTGGGGCTGATACCGGGGGCCGGCGGCACGCAGAGGCTATCGCGGCTTATCGGGGCGGCGAAAGCCAAAGAGATGATTTTCCTCGGGGACATGATAGACGCGCCGACCGCTCTCAGTCTGGGCCTGGTAAACAAGGTGGTCCCGCCGGAAAATCTGATGGAAGAAGCGGAAGCATGGGCGGCCAAGCTGGCGAGCAAGAGCGGCCCGGTGCTGGCGATGGCCAAAATGGCGATAAATACCGGCCTCGATACGGATATAGACTCCGGGCTGGACATGGAAGCCCGGTGTGACGCCCTCTGCTTCGCGCTGAAAGACCAGAAAGAGGGAATGAAGGCTTTCCTGGAGAAGAGGAAAGCGGTTTTTAAGAATAAATAAAGCGAATTTGGTGACCTATC
>CAYTZI010000018.1:7168-21387 GCA_964442335.1 uncultured Dehalococcoidaceae bacterium
TGGAGAAGAGGAAAGCGGTTTTTAAGAATAAATAAAGCGAATTTGGTGACCTATCTCCCTCACCCCCTTTATCCCCCTCTCCTGACAGAAGAGGGGGATAAAGGGGGTGAGGTGACTGGATTGAGTATCAAGTACGGAATGACAATTGTTATTTAAGGAGGATTTGGGAAATGGCGATACAGAAAGTGTTTGTCATCGGGGCGGGGACGATGGGCAACGGCATCGCCCAGGTGACGGCCCAGGCGGGCTATGACGTCGTGATGAGCGATATCAAAGACGAGTTCATTCAAAAAGGCATGGACGCCATAAATAAGAGCCTGGACCGCTCGATAAAGAAGGGCACGATGCAGGAGAGCGAAAAAGCGGCGATAATCGCCCGCATCAAGACCACCACGGATAATGGCGACGCTAAAGACGCTGACTTGGTTGTCGAGGCGGCGCCGGAGATACTGGATTTAAAGAAAAATATTTTCAAGCAGCTCGATGACATTTGTAATCCGGACGCTATTCTAGCCACCAACACGTCATCGCTGCCGATAGGGGAGATAGCCACCGCCACCAAGAACCCCGCTAGGTTTATCGGCATACACTTCATGAACCCGGTGCCGATGATGAAAGGCGTCGAGGTCATTCCGGGCAGAAAAACTACTGTCGCCACCCTCGAAGCCGCCAAGGAGTACATCAGGAAAATCGGCAAAGAGCCGTGCGAAGCCAGGGACTACGCCGGTTTCATCGTGTCGCGGCTGGTGGACGCCCTGATGAACGAGGCTTTCTGGTGCGTGATGGACGGCAACAAGCCGGAGGAAGTCGATAAAGCCATCAAGTTCTGTTTGAACCACCCCATGGGGCCGCTGGAGCTGTGCGACCTCGCCGGAGCGGACGTGGTCCTGCACGGACTGGAGACGATGTACACGGAGTTCGGCGAGAGGCTCATGCCGGCGCCGCTCTTGAGGAACCTGGTGCGCGCCGGCGACCTGGGGCGGAAGACGGGGCGGGGCTTTTATGATTACACGCAGAAATAACTCATCATCGGCGTGTAACGGGTAAAGTACTCAAGTAAATCTGGAAAAGGAAGGTAAGAATGGCAAACGAAAATGATATTGTAATAGTGGCGGCGCTGAGGACGCCGTTCGGGAGGTTCGGGGGCTCGCTGCGGGACTTCGACTACTATGAGCTCGGCGCGATACCCATGCGTGAATTGTTGAAGAGGGCGGGAATCAAGCCGAACGAGGTCAATGAGGTCTTCTGGGGCGTCGGCGACACCTCTGCCTGCCGCGACCCGTATACCCCCGTGGCGGGGAGGCAATCGCTAATCCGGGCGGGACTGCCCCACGAGACAGTATCGGTATCGTTCGACATGGCCTGCGTCTCGGCGATGAACGCCGTGCGGCTGGCGGCGCTGGAGATGAGGGCCGGGGAGATACAGACGGCCATCTGCGGCGGCGCGACGTCCTTCGGGCAATCACCGCTGGTCGTCCGCAACGTGCGCTTCGGCGGCTTCCGCTTGGGCGATGTCAAGATGGAAGACCCCCTCTACGCCCTCGGCTATAAAGACTTCAACCCGGTGTCGGTCGATAGCGACAACGTCGCCTTCGAATACAAGATAGACCGGCAGGAGCAGGACGAATGGGCGCTGCGGAGCCACCAGAACTACGGCGCCGCCTGGAACGCCGGCAAGTTCAAGGACGAAATCATGCCTCTCCCCATACCCCAGCCCAAGGGAGAGCCCAAGATACTCGACATCGACGAGCAGTACCGCGCCGATACCACCATGGAGAGGCTCTCCGGCCTGAAGACCGTCTACAATACGCGCGCTATCACGGCGGGCAACGCTCCCGGTCTTAATGACGGCGCCACCGCCATACTGGTCATGACGCGCAAAAGGGCGCAGGAACTGGGGCTGAAGGTCCTGGCCACGGTGGTCGCTTCGGTATCGGTTGCTATCAATGCAAGCCGGATGCCGGAAGGTCCCGGCTACGCTATCAAGAAAATCCTCAAGAAAGCCGACATGACCCTCGACGACATGGCCTGCATGGAGATAAACGAAGCCTTCGCCTGCGTGCCGCTGGTATCCATGAAGCTGGCCGTCGATAACGACGACGCCAGGTACAAAGAGCTGCAGAAAAAGATGAACATCAACGGCAGCGCCGTCGCCATCGGGCACCCCAACACCGCCAGCGGCGCCCGGCTCATCATGAACCTGATGTACGAACTGATACGGCGGGGCGGCGGCTACGCCATGGGCGCCATCTGCGGCGGGCTCGCCCAGGCCAACGCGTGCATTATCAAGGTGGAATAGAGGGACGAAATCTCCCTTATTCCCTCCTTGCGAAGGAGGGAGACAAATTGATGGGAAGCAAAGATATTTCGTTTTGCACAATCATCCTCTCCCTTTCGTAAAGGGAGAGTTCGAGAGGGATTTTGGGGAGGGGTAAAAGACTGCGGGCTGAGCCGTGGATGATACGAGGGCGGTATGAGTGGGAAAAGATAACACACGAGGGGCGGGGAAAAGGGGAGGACTAATAATACTGCAAAGGAGCGATGCATGGACGTATCCGGTTTTTCTCTAAAAGGTAAGGTTGCCCTGGTGGTGGGAGGTGCGGGCGATATCGGGAAAGCCATTGCGGAGACGTACTCGATAGCGGGCGCGGACGTGGTAATCAGCAGCAGAAAACAGGAAAACCTGGACAAGGCCGCCGCGGAAATCAAGGAAAAGTCCAGGGGCAAGGTCCTGGGGATAGCCGGTCACCTCGGCAAACTCGATACCATCAAAGAGCTCGTCGATGCCATCATGAAGGAATGCGGCAGGATAGATATTGTTGTCAATAGCTCCGGCTCCAGCTTCATGGTGCCGCTGACGGACGTCGAGGAGTGGCAGTGGGACAACGTCATGAACGTCAACGTCAAGGGGCCTTTCTTTCTCTGCAAGCAAATCGCCCCCATCATGAAAGAGCAGGGAGGGGGCAGCATCATAAATATCACATCGTACATGGGCATCAGGACGGAAGAGACGCTCGGCGTCTACTGCATCAGCAAGGCGGCTATTATCCACATGACGCGCGTCATGGCCAAGGAATGGGGCAAGTGGAACATCCGGGTAAACTCCATCGCGCCGGCCTGGGTGCACAGCCGGCTGTCCGACCCGTTCCTGCAGATGCCGGGCGTAAACGATAGAATGCTGAGCCAGACGGTCATCGGGCGGTTCGGGGAGCCGGACGACGTGGCGGCGATAGCCCTCTACCTTGCCTCCGACGCCGCCAGGAACCAGACGGCCGGGCTTTTCCCGCTGGATTACGGGATGTTGACTTAATAGATAATTCTCCCTTAATCCCTCCTTACGAAGGAGGGAAACAGATTGATGAAAACCAAAGATATATGAGTTGGTACAATCATCCTCTCCCTTTGGTAAAGGGAGAGTTAGAGAGGGATTTAAAAGGAGGCTGGAAATGGCATTACCGTTAGATGGCAAAGTAGTCCTGGTGACCGGGGCGAGGCAGGGGCTGGGTAAGTCAATATCGCTGGGGATGGCCGAGGCCGGGGCCGACCTGGTGGTCTGCGACCGCGTTACCGACGACGGCAAGCTGGCGGAAACCGCCAGAGAAATCGAGGCACTCGGGCGCAAAACGCTGTCCCTCGGCGGCGACATTACCATCGAGGACGATGTCAACAACATCGCCGATAAGACCATCGAGAAATTCGGCAAGATAGATGTGCTCGTCAACAACGCCGGGGTCACGGCACAGGACTCCTTCCTGCAGTTGCCCTACAGAAGGTGGCGGCTGATTCTGTCCGTCAACCTGGACGGCACGTTCCTCTGCTCAAAAATAGTCCTGCCGAAAATGCTGGAGAAAAAGAGCGGCACCATCATCAACGTTTCCTCGATACTGGCGCACCAGATACGCATGAACATCGCCTACGGCGTAACCAAAGCCGGCGTGGAGCGCTTTACTCTGGGGCTGGCGCGCGAGATGAGGAAAGAGTCGGGCATAGCCGTCACCTGCATCAGGCCGTACTTCGTCAAGACCGAGGTGGTGATGGGGTTCATGGAGGGGCGTGATACCAGCGATTTCGAGGAGCCTGTAATCTGGCAGAAATACCCGGCGATGCTGGCGGCAGCTAAGCCCGAGGAAGTGACCGGTAAGATATTCGATAAAGCCGCCCTCGAAGAGAAATTCGGGAAGATTTAGCGGGGAAATTGATGTCTGGCAGCAGGCTGAAAATACTGATAGCCGTGATGCTGGCGGTTATAATGGCGGCAATGGCGACAGGCTGCGGAGAGCCGACGCCCACGGAGTCGCAGGAAGAGCCGGATTACGCCAGCGCCATAGCGGAGACCCTGCTGCAATCGCTGATTAACACCGAGGATTTTCACGCTTTCAGGGACCTCTTTGACCCGGCGTCACAGCAAAACATAACGGAAGAAGCTTTCCAGCAGACGCACGAAGAGTTATATAACGCCTACGGCGAGTATATTTCTAAAGAGTTCACCGGCACCAGAGAAAAAGTAGAGGAATTCTATACCGAGGTCTCTTATAAAGCCGTGTTCGAAAAGAGGCCGGACGGAATAAGCGTGAAGGTGCTCTTCCAGGAAACTGGCGATAAAGTATACGTGTCAGGTTTATTTTTCCAGGGAGCATTGCCAGAAGAAGAATAGAAGGATTAGCCGTCGCGAGAGGCGGCTAGTCCTTTTTATACGACTTATAAGCCATTACAAACGCGGCGCCGCCCAGCACCACCGCCCCCAGCATGAACATCCACCAGTAGCTCCCGATGAGCCCGTTATCGCTGGAAGAATCGTTGGATAGATCGATGCCGGGCTCTTCTTCCTCTTCCTGTGCCGGTGCTTTAGGTTCCGCGAGGGATATCGTCCGGGACTTGGAGTTATTGTCCTCGTTGCTTTCAAGCAGGAGCCCGTCCATGTCGGCATAAGCGCTGATTTCCTGAGGGCCCGCCACGGCGGACCAGGAGAACTCCCCGGTGAACGAAGCTCCCACCTCCAGTTCGTCGATATCGACGGAACCGAGCAGCTCGCCGTTTATATAGAGGTCAAGCCGCGAGTTGACGGCCTTATCGGTGCCCTGGTTCGCCACGGTTACGGTGATGGTGACGTCCTGGCCGGCGGAAGCCTGAGCGGGCCAGGAAATGGACTTAACAACGAGGTCGGCGGCGACGGTGGAGAAATCGGCGGATTTTTCGTTATTGGTCTCGTCCATCTCGATGATTTCCTCGCCGGTATCGACGGTAACGGTGACGGTGTGGGTGCCTATGGGGAGTCGCGGGGCAATGTGCACGGTGAAAGAGCCGCCGGCGGGTATCGATGCCATATCAACGTTAACGGGGTCGCCGTTATCGATATAATAACTCAGGTGAAAGGCTCCGGCAGTATCGGTGCCCTGATTTTTAACGGTCATATCGATTGCCACGGCGTCACTCACCAGCGGGTCTTCCATGGACCAGTCGATGCTATCGACGACAAGGTCAGGGGTCAGGGTCGAAAAAGTGCTCTCCTTTTCGTTGTTGGTCTCGTCCAGCTCGGTGACGGCATTGCCATCGTCCGCCAGGATAGAGATATCATGATCGCCGGCCGTGGCCGTCCAGGTGAAAGAGACGCTGGTGGACCCCTGCGGACTTATCTCCGCGATGCTCTGAGATTCCACGGGCTCGCCGTCGATATAGCAGGTTACCAGCGCGGGGACGGAGTCGCCTTTGCCCTGGTTTTCAATCGTGGTTGTGATAGTCAGGGTATCGCCGATGGAAGCCTCCGCGGGCGACCATGTTATGCCCGTCACGAGCAGGTCGGGCAGCGGTATGTTCACCACTTTGGTATTATTTTCATCGAGCTCAAATACCTGGTCGGCGGCGTCGGCGACGATGGTGATGGTATGGGCGCCTTCGGCCACCATCCACGGGTAATACTTGGTCACGGACGCCCCGGCCTCAAGAAGGTCGATATCGTTATAGCCGGCGATGACGCCATCGATGTAGTACGCCAGGCGGGAAGGCCCGGCGTTCAGCGTGCCCCGGTTCTCTATTTCGATGGCGAAAGTTGTCTTACTGCCGACCGTTATATCCGCGGGCGACCAGGTTATGGTGCCGACGGCTAAATCCGGCATGAGGGCGGTAACGGTGACCGAGCGCTCGTTGTTGTTTTCATTGCTTTCGTGGATTACATAATTATAGTCCGCCACGGCTTTAAAGGTATGGCGGCCGCTCAGCGCTATCCAGTCGCAGGTGGTGGTAACGTTATCTCCGGACAGAATGCCGGTGACGTACTGGAAAGAGAGGAGCTCGTCATCGATATAGTAAGCGACGTAAAAGCCGCCCGCGGCGCCGCCGCCCAGGTTGGTCAGATTGGCGGTGAACGTAACGAGGTCGCCGATGGGCGGGTTCTCAGGCGTCCAGGTGACTGACGGTATGAAGATATCCGGGGGGAGGATGTTTATCTGGCGAGTCGAGGTATTGTTCTGCTCATTACTTTCGGCGACGCGTTTCTCGCTGTCGGCGACGATTTTCACGGTGTAACTGCCGCTGGTGGCTTTCCACTCGAATGATATCGTTACTGCCTTGCCAGCCTCTATTTCGCCAACATCCGCATAACTCGAAAAAACGCTGCTGATATAGAGTCCCACGCGGGACGCCTCAGCCCTTCCGGCGCCCTGGTTTTTAATGGTCGCGTTGAAAGAGACAGTATCGCCGACACCGGCGTCCAGCGGCGTCCAGTCAATCGTATCGACAATGAGGTCGGGCAAAAGGGTCTGGAAATTCACCACGTATTCGTTATTGTTCTCGTCGCTCTCTATCACCAGATTATTGTAGTCGATGACTACTTTTATTTCGTGCAGGTCGGAGAGCGCCATCCAGGTGAAGGTGATGTTGTCCGAAGCGCCGGCGTCCAGGGGGTCGATGAGCAGCGAGGACCGGTAGACCCCGTCGATGTAGTAGGCGAGCTGGCAGGAATCCGACCTGCCCGTGCCCTGATTGGTGATATTGGCGGTAAAGGTGACTTCATCGTTTTTTGAGGGATTTTCCGGGTCCCAGGCAAGGTCGTGGATGATGAGGTCGGGAGGATTAGTGGAGAAAGTCATGCTGTATGTGTTGTTGGACTCGTTGCCTTCCTCGAGCTGGTTGCTCTCATCGATAACGGCCCTGAGAGCGTGCTGGCCGGCCTGGGCGACCCAGTTATAGGTGCAGACGGACGTGCCGCCGGGGTCGATGGAATAGACGTCTCTATAGCCGCGGGAATTGCCGTCGATGTAGAAGCTGAGCCTTGCCAGACCCGAGTTGCTGTTGCCCGGGTTTTTAACCGTTATCCTGAAAGTGATGCTATCGCCTTTCGAGGGACTGGCGGGCAGCCAGGAAATCGACTGCACAATCAGGTCGGGGGCGAGAGAAGTCATGGAGAAGGTCATCGAGTTATTTGTCTCGTCGGACTCCACGATTGCGCCGGTGGAATCGGCGACCGCGCGGATGATGTGGGAGCCCGCCGTAGCTTTCCAGGTGAAGGCCGTGGTCGACATGGCCCCGGCGCCGAGGCTGCCGATGGAGTTACTCGCCAGGATAGTGTCATCGATATAGCAAACGACGCTGCTGTTATAAGCGAGCGCATCGCCCTGGTTTTTTACCGTAACGGTGATGGCAACGGAGTCGCCGATGGTGGGGTAGACGGGGGATAGAGAGATATCCTGCACGATGAGGTCGGGGCCGGCGGCGGCCGCTGCCGGCTGTGCCAGATTAATGGGGGCAATACCAAGCAAGAAAGCGAGTAAAAGAGCGGCGCACGCGGATACGACTCTCCTGATTACAGAGCAGTAATGCAAAGAATTACCCTCCAATCCGGTTAAAACGATTATTATCTTTGTTAACGCTGATTACTCTAATTGTAATAAGACTAAAGTAGAGAATGAATAGCCTTTTAGTAGGGTTGAGGCCAGTAATTAGTACTAAGGGTTAGTACCGGGGTGGGAGGAGTACGTGAGTGTTAGGGTGATTGGTCACGTTATTAAAGGGGGATGGTACTTTATTTTTTAACGGAATAGCAGGGGGTAGAGTGTGAAAAGAAAAGTCGGAAAAAAGAACGTAAAGATATTTTTGTGAAACCCCTTGACAAAGGGGGAGCGCGACTGTATAATAGCATTAAGATAGTGACTAGATATATCTAGATAATATTAGATATGTCAATTAAAAACAATCGGGAGGAGAAAAAATGTTCAGAGATACGAGATATCACCGGGACCGGTTCTGGAGGGGCCCGCGGCGCAGCAGCTCTTTCCAGAAGGGCGACCTCAAGTACGTGATTCTGGAGCTGATTAAGGATAAGCCCCGGCACGGCTACGATATCATCCGCGAGCTTGAAGAGCAGTCGCACGGGATGTATAAGCCGAGTCCCGGCGTCATCTATCCCACGCTGCAGATGCTGGAGGAGATGGGGCACGCCGTTTCCACCGAGGAGGAAGGCAAAAAGGTGTACTCTATCACGGAGGCGGGACGCGAATTCTTGGGGAAGAAGAATGTCGCCAGCGACATGAAAAGCCAGATGAAACGCCGCTGGAGCTTCAAGAACATCGGTAAAACGATGATGGTCATGAAAGAATACCACGAGCTCGAGCACCTGCTGAGCCGGGTGGTACGCGGCCAGGACGCCGATAAGCTACAGAGGATACGCGATATTCTCGTCCAGACCTACGAAGACATCGAATCGATACTCGAGGAATAAAAAGAAGGAGGACTCAAATGGGTTTCTTCAGAATCATGGCGGCGATACCGGGCTTTTTCCTCAGTTCACTGTTCTTCATGCTGCTCTGGGACGTGGTGGCGCCAAAAATCGGCATCACGGCGGACATAAACTACGTGACGTCGATGTTGATAACCATTACTCTTTGGATAGCCATCGCTCCCTTGGCTGCGGTGCAGGGTAAAAAATTACTGCGATAAATAAGCAGAGTAAATTCACGAGGTGGGAAATGGAAGCGCCGCCCTACAGCAGGATATTGGTTGAATACGATGAAAGCCTCCGGAATTACTACATTATCTGGAGCCCCACGGTTGCAGTGGGACTGGGGAAGACGGAGAAGAAAGCGCTGGAGGAGCTGAGGGCGGCGGCGCACCTCGGGGTGGATACCGCCATCGATATCAAGCTGGAGGAAATCGGCAGGGGGAAAGAAAATGGCCAAAAGAACCAAACAAAATGAAGAAGAGCTCTGGGATAAAGAGAGGGTCCACAGGTACGCCAGCGGCCATAAGAAATACGCGGGTCTGATGTACGGCGGTATGGTGAAGAGGGTGGGCGAATTTAAAAGGTCGGGGCGTTTCCTGGAAATGGGGTCGGGACCAGGTTTCCTGGCAGTCATGCTGGCGCGTAAGTATCCCGATATAACGATTACGGCGGTCGACCTTTCTCCCTACATGACGGAAGTGGCGAAGGAATACATTATCGAAAATAAACTCGCCGACAGGATAAGCTGCGTGACCGGCGACGTCAACGACCACGAGCTTTTGCAGCGACTGGGCAAGTTCGATTTTGTTTACTCCACGTATTCGCTGCACCACTGGGAAGACCCGGAGAACGCCATCCTCAACCTCTGGAATGCGGTGGAAGAGGGCGGCGCGCTCTATATTTACGATTTCCGAAGGCAGGGATGGCTGTGTCCGTTACCCCTGAAAGGGGGCGGTATCGACTCTATAAAGGCGGCCTTTTCACCGCGGGAAATCAGAGCGCTTCTTGAAAAGACAGGCATCACCGGCTACAGGATAGAAAACAGGTTCCCCTACTTAATGATGTCGGTAATCGCCCGCAAGGATGTCGCCGGATAGGTCTAAAGCAGCAGGTGGCTGGCTATCTCGGCGAGTCTCATGAGCAGGCCGGGGATAATGCCCAGGAGCAGGACTCCCAGGCAGGAGAGGGCTAAAGCCAGCACGGGCGGGAATGAAGGCGAGGCATTCTCCACGGGAACGGTGGGCTCGTCGAACCACATGACTTTCACCACTCGCAGGTAGTAGTAGGCCGAGATAACGCTGTTCACCGCGGCGATAATCACCAGCCAGATAAGGCCGTTCTGGACGGCGGAGCTGAAGATGAAGAACTTGGCCATGAAGCCCGAAGCCGGCGGTATGCCGACGAGGGAAATCAGGCAGAGTGTCAGGGCCAGAGCCAGCAAAGGCGACCGCCTGCCCATGCCGGCGTAATCCGGAATACTATCGCTGTTAATCTTGCGGGAGATGGCTATAATGGCGATAAACGCTCCCAGGTTGGTCACGGCGTAGCTCGCCAGGAAAAAGAGGACGCCGGACTGCGCCAGCAGGCCGTAGGGGAGGCTGGAAAAGGCCGGGAAAACGCCCATCCCGGCGAGTCCCACCATGAGATAGCCCGCTTGGGCGATGCTCGAGTAACCCAGCATCCGCTTGATATTGTTCTGCGGAATGGCGGCGATATTACCGAACGTCATGCCGATGACGGAAAGCACGGCGAATATCATCCCCCAGTTGTGGCTCAGCCAGACCGGAATGCTGAAGGCGGAGAAGAATATGCGCATGATGATGGCGAACCCCGCGGCTTTGCTGGCCACCGAAAGGAAAGCGGTGATGGTGGTGGGAGCGCCTTCATAGACATCCGGCACCCACATCTGGAAGGGTACGGCGGCGATTTTAAAGCCAAATCCCGCAATCATCATCACCACGCCCAGCATCAGGGCGGGATTGTCCATAACGCCTGAGACGGAAAGCGTACCGATGACCTGAGCGATATTATCGAGCCGGGTGTTGCCCGTAACGCCGAAGACCAGCGCCATGCCGTAGAGCAGCACCCCGGAGGATATCGCCCCCAGCAGCAGGTATTTCAGCGAGGCCTCGGTGGACTGGCGGTCCTTGAGGAACGCCACCAGAATATATAGAGAGATGCTGGTAAGCTCAAGTGATATGTATAGGGTTATCAGGTCCGTCCCGGCGGCCATGAGCATCATACCGGCGGTAGAAAGCAGAATCAGGGCATAGTATTCGCCCTGGAATCGTTTGAACTTATTAACGTAGTCGGTCGAGGCAAGGATCAGCAGCAGAGAGATTCCCAGGAAAAGCAGCTTGAAAAACACGGCGTAGCTGTCCACGGAGAGCATGCCGTTGAAAAAGGTCAGGTCTGTTTTCCAGAAACCCCAGCTAAAGAGCCCGCTGAGCAGGATGCCGATAACGCTGAAGACCGCCAGGATGCCTTTCCTGGAGATAAAGAGGTCGAGGAGAATCACCAGCGCGGCGAAGACCAGCAGGGTTATCTCCGGCAGCGCCCCGAACCAGTCCGGCGCTTTTTCCAAATTAATGACTATCTGGCTCAAATACTACTCTCCTTTAACACGGTCGCTCATGGTGAGCCCGTCGAACCATGAGCACTTTGTATCCTCACCCTTCGACAAACTCAGGGTGAGCGGTTTCGTTTCGTTCGTCGGCACTAATACTTCAACCATGTTAGCCGCCTATCAGCTTGGCAATGGGCGATATGCCCAGCTTAAAAACATCGGTCAGAACGGCGGGGTAAATACCTACCAGCATAATCACCGCAATCAGAATGAAGGTATAAAACTTCTCGAGGCCGTCCTCGTCCTTAACGTTATTGAACTCCCCCTTCACCGGGCCGAAGAAGGCCTGCTGGAGCATCCAGAGGATATAGCCCGCGGTCAGCACCACGCCGGTGATGGCGATAATCGTATAGACATGGATGTGGGGCACGACGCCGCTGGTATAGCTGCCGAGGAAAACGAGGAACTCGGCGGCGAAGCCGGAGGTGGTGGGGAGTCCCAGAGAGGCCAGCCCGGCGACGGAAAAGACGGCGGCCATCACCGGCACCTGCCGCGCCAGTCCTCCCAGCTTTGAAAGGTCGCGGACCTCTATATTATGGATGACCAGTCCCGCCATGGCGAAGAGAAGGCCGGTGACGATGCCGTGGCTGAACATCTGCAAAGCGGCGCCGTTCAGGCTCAGTTCGCCCAGGGCGAAAATTCCCAGCAGGACATAGCCCATGTGGCTGATGCTGCTGTAGGCGATAAGCCGTTTGATGTCTTTCTGCATCAGGGTCACGGCGGCGCCATATATTATGCCGATGAGCGCCAGGATGATTAGCGGCTGGGCGACATCAATAGCGACGCCGGGGAAAAAGCTTACGCAGAGCCGGATCATTCCGTAGCCGCCCATCTTGATAAGCACCCCGGCCAGCATCACGCTGACGGCGGTGGGGGCGTCGGTATGGGCGTCCGGCAGCCACGTATGCAGGGGGAACACCGGCAGCTTGACGGCGAAAGCGATAAACAGCAGCCAGAAGATAGCCGCCGAAGGCATCGCCATCTGCGCCATGCCCAGTCCCTGTCCGGTTATATCTATCATGTTCAGGGAGTTGGTGGTGAAATAGAGGCTCAATATGCCCGCCAGCATAAAGGCGCTGCCGAATAGGGTATATATAACGTACTTCGTGGCGGAATAGCCCTTCCTCCCGGAGCCCCAGATAGAGATGAGGAAGTACATCGGGATGACCTCGATTTCCCACATGATGAAGAAAAGCAGGAGGTCGAGAGAGACAAAGACGCCGATGATGCTGGATTCCAGGAGCAGCAGCCAGGCGAAGAACTCGCGGGTGCGCTCGTGGACTTTCCAGGAGATGAGCACGGCAAGGAAGCCGAGGAAGGTCGTGAGCAGGAGCAGGGGCATGCTCAGTCCGTCCACGCCAAGGTGATAGCGGGCGCCGAGAGGGGCTATCCAGAGATAGTTCTCCTCGTACTGGAAGACTCCGGCCATAGACGCCGAGCGGTCGAAGGCGATAAACAGGAAGAGCGCCAGCGCCAGCGGGACGAATGTGAAGGCGACCGCCGCGCGCTTGACGAGGGTATCGCTGGCGCCCTTCATCAGGGCGATGACGATAGCGCCAACCACCGGCAGAAAGAGTATGACCGTTAAGTAGTTAAAGTCCAACTAACTTATCTCCAGAAGCGCCCCTTTTTAACTTTATCCCCATATAAACACACAGATAGCGATAACCGCCACGCCGATGGCGATAAAGAGACCGTAGAGCTGGAGCTGGCCGGTCTGTACCTGCCTTACCGCCCGGCCGCCCCTCACGACTATATCCGCCGCGCCGTTAACCGCGCCGTCGACGCCTTTGCTATCAAACAAGGTGAAGCCGGTGAAAAGCCCTTTCATCAGCGCCAGCTTCACGATGATGTTCTCGTAGAGCTCATCGAAGAAGTACTTGCGGAAGACCAGCCGGTAAAGCGGACCGAAGAACCTGCCTATGGACTCGGCGGTGACCCAGCGTTTGATATAGACGGCATAGGCCGCGAAGATACCGAGGATGGCCTCGTGCAGGCCCATGACCGGCAGTGCATGGGTAAACGATGCGAACTGTCGCCCCATGGCGCTCCCGGCGACGTACGCCTCCTGAAAGCCCATAAACTCGTTAAAACCGCCGCTTAAGTTCCACCAGCCCACCACCACCGCCAGGAAGGCCAGGAAGGTCATCGGCCCCAGCATCACCCATGGCGACTCGTGCGTGTGGCTGTGGTCGATGCCGTCGTCGGTGGCGCCGCCCTTATACTCACCGTGGAAGGTCATGTAGATGGCGCGGAACATGTAGAAGGCCGTCAAGAACACAGTAATCATCGCCAGCCAGAAAAGCGGTGGATGGCTTTCCAGGGAACGCGCCAGAATCTCGTCCTTGCTCCAGAAACCGGCCAGCGGCCAGATGCCCGCCAGGCTCAAAGAGCCGATGAGGAAAGTGGCGTAGGTCCAGGGCATCGTTTTACGCAGGCCGCCCATCAGTCTCATGTCAAAGGTGCCGGTGGAATGGCTGACGCTCCCCGCCCCTAGGAAGAGGAGGGACTTGAAATAGGCGTGGGTAAAGAGGTGGAACATCCCGATGGCCACGGCCCCCTTGGCCATGACGAGCAGCTCCTCAGCGCCGACGTTTATGCCGCCGGCAATGTCGTGGGCCAGTAACGCTCCCGCGGCGCCCAGTCCCAGCATCATGTAGCCCAGCTGGCTGATGGTGGAGTAAGCCAGCACGCGCTTGATATCGTTGGCGACCAGGCCCATCGTGGCGGCGAAGACGGCCGTAAAGCCGCCGATGATGGCCACGATGTTGATGGCCGTAACCGAGTGTACGAAAAGCGGCATGTTGCGCGCCACCAGGAAGACACCGGCGGAGACCATGGTGGCGGAATGGATGAGGGCGCTGACGGGGGTGGGGCCTT
>CAYTZI010000019.1:0-1254 GCA_964442335.1 uncultured Dehalococcoidaceae bacterium
TCCCCCTCTCCTTCACCCTGCCTCCGAAGGAGAGGGGGACACAGGGGGTGAGGTTATGACTTTATCCTTGACAGATTATTGTAATAGGATTATGCTCCGCTTAAGAGGCACTAAGATAGTGATACAGGAGGCGGCAAATGGCGGAGAAAGAAGAAGAACGGAAATATGTGAGAGACAGCACGCCGTCGGAAAAACCTGAAACATGCCCCAAATGCGGCAGTAAAAAAATTACCACCTGTCCTGGCGGTTCCAAGCTCACGGCGGTACCTGGCATCTGGTGGATATGTGATGACTGTAAGCATGAATGGTAAACCGGCTGGTTGGGAATCTCGCGACTTCATTAGTTACGCAACTTAACTCCTACAGGGGGACACAGGTGGTGGGGTCACAACATTTATTCTTCAATCACCCTGATGCTATAATCAGACCATCATGCCCAACTTTTGAGTCCCCCTTTTGACGCCCCTCCCCCCTGATGTTATTATCTTCTGGGGGCTTTTATGCAGCGTTTAAGGATAAAATTCAGTCGTGGGGAGGAGCTGAAATACATCTCCCACCTCGACATCATGCGCCTCTGGCAGAGGGCGCTCAACCGCGCCGGCATCGCCCTGGCATACTCGGAGGGCTTTAGTCCCCACCCCCGCATGTCCCTGGCCGCGCCTCTGGCACTCGGCGTGACCAGCGAGGCCGAGCTCATGGACATCGTCCTGCAAAAGTTCATGTCCCCCCACGCTTTTACCGCCGCCGTCAGCCGGCAGCTCCCGCGCGGCATCGCCATCGGCGGGGTCTTTAACACCGCGCCGAACATGCCCTCGGCGCAGTCGCAGCTGCGTTTCGCCGAATACACGGTCGGCATCGCCACGGAAAAAAGCAAAGGCGAAATCGAGGCCGCTATTACCGACCTCCTGGAGAAGGAGAGCCTGCCCTGGGAGCACCAGCGCGATACCGGACCGCATAAGTACGACCTGCGCGCATTAATTGACGACCTCTGGCTCATCGACCGGCGCGAGGGGTACTGCACCATCGGTATGAGGCTGCGCAGCGATAGCGCCGGCTCGGGCAGGCCGGAGCAGGTCGCCATCGCCCTCGGCTTTGACAGGTACCCCGACTCCATACACCGCACCCGGCTGATTCTACAGACCGGCTAAAAACGTAAGCCGCCTTTATTTATCTTATGAAGACGATTGACAGCCAGACGCAAAAAGTCCTCGACTTTATCCGGAAGAAACAGCTCGTCTCTGCCGGGGAAAGGCT
>CAYTZI010000019.1:1354-20775 GCA_964442335.1 uncultured Dehalococcoidaceae bacterium
AAAAAGTCCTCGACTTTATCCGGAAGAAACAGCTCGTCTCTGCCGGGGAAAGGCTGGTGATTGCCGTCTCCGGCGGGCCGGACTCCGTCTGCCTGCTTTATATCCTGGCTGAATTGCGCAAGGCGCTTGGCTTAGACCTGCATATCGCGCATCTTAATCACGAGTTGCGCGGTAAAGACTCCGACGCCGATGCCCGGTACGTCGCCGGACTGGCCCGACGGTTGAAAATACCGGCCACTATAGAATCGAGGGATGTTAAAGCCCGCCGCAAGGAGCGCGGCCTCTCGGTGGAGGAAGCGGCCCGCGAGGTGCGCTACGACTTCCTTTCGCAGGTCGCTAAAGCTGCAGGGGCGGACCGGGTGGCGGTGGGGCATACCGCGGACGACCATATTGAGACCGTGTTGATGCACCTGCTCCGCGGCAGCGGCACCCGCGGCTTGAGGGGGCTATTGCCCGTCAGCCGGTTGCAGTCCGCATCCGGGGTTTTAACCGTTATCAGGCCCCTGCTCGCGTTGAACCGCGAAGAGACCGTATCGTACTGCCGGCGGCATCGCCTCAAGCCCCGTACGGACAAATCGAACCTCTCGCCGGGTCCCTTCCGCAACCGGATCCGCCGCTCGCTGCTGCCGGAGCTGAAAAAGTACAATCCGGCCGTTGAAGATGCGTTAATAAGGACGGCCGCCATCGCTACTGACGACTACGATTTTATAGATAGGGAAGCGGACCATCTGTGGCATGGCGCTGCCCGCGAAAAAAACGGCGCGGTAATTATCGATAAAAAAGCGCTTATCGCTCTGCCGGTCTCCCTGAAGAGGTCCCTGCTCCGCCGCGCCGTGGAGTCGGTGCTGGGCAGCCTGAAAGACATCGAGGCGGGCCATGTCGAGGACGTCCTGCATGCCCTCGACAAGCCGGCGGGAAAGGTAATCGGCCTGCCGTCCGGGCTTAGCTTTATTATTGAGTATGATAAATTTATCTTATCGAAAGATACCGCGTCGCTCTGCCCTTTTCCGGCTATCGCCGGAGAAACGACTTTAAATGTCCCGGGCTTTACCCGCCTCCCCGGCTGGGATATCGAAGCCTCGGTTCTTTCCCCTTCCGAGTATGGAGAAGAAAAAGGGGGTAATTTCTCCGCCTGCTTCGACTTCGACCGTGCGGGAAGCGGGTTGATTGTCCGTTCCCGCCGTCCCGGCGACCGCTTTCAGCCGCTGGGCATGAAGCAGCCAAAGAAACTCAACGAGTTCATGATTGACGCCCGGATACCGCAGCAATGGCGGCGGCGCGTACCCGTCGTTGCCTTGCCAGAGCGGATTATCTGGGTGGTCGGCTACCGTATCGACGACCGCGCCAGGGTCACCAGTGCCACGTCTAAAGTCCTGCGGCTAATATTCAAGCAGACTTAATTTACCGGTTCCGCAGGCTCCATCGGCTGAGCGGGTGGTTGAACGAGTTCTTCTTCCTCTTCTTCTCCTCTCCTCCAGCGCAGCCATAGCGCCCAGGCGGTAGCCAGCATCGCTACCACTGCTACCCATATCTCCAACTGGTTGACCGTCAGGTGTTGTTTATAGAAAAGCAGGACTCCGT
Organism: uncultured Dehalococcoidaceae bacterium; assembly: GCA_964442335.1. GTDB lineage: Bacteria > Chloroflexota > Dehalococcoidia > Dehalococcoidales > RBG-16-60-22 > JBFYTX01. The sequence continues at coordinate 2,936 of CAYTZI010000019.1, forward strand.
AGTTTATAAGGGCATGCAGACCCGCGGCGATGAGATAAAACTGCCAGCCTTTACCTTTCGCCAGGCCATAGCCGGCAAGCGCCGAAGCGGAGGTATGCAGTGCCACCGTGAAAAACCTCTCCCAGAACGGAGTGATTCCGGTGAACCCGTATTGGCCAATCATGTCGAACGTCCAGCCGGAGCCCAGTATCGTGGCGTTTCCCCAGAACGCTTCGAAGATGCCGAAGCCCGCTCCGGCTATCGCCCCGATGGCCAGCCCCATTTTGGGACTTATACTGTTACCGCTGCGCCACCACCAGGCGACCATCGGCACCATTTTTGCCCCCTCCTGGACCAGGCCGCTGAGGAGTATTGCCGGCAGCCCCGTGAGCAGCAGCCAGTCCATGAGGGTGCCGTTATCCCAGAAGTGCGAGAGTGCCTGGCCGGAATAGTATTGCAGGGGAATCTGGACATATACTACTGCCAGCAGGGTGAAGAAAGCGCTGAAAATCCCCACCGCCCACAGCCAGTGCCTCTTAAAGAGCGGCGGCCAGTGGCAGACGAGCCAGATGGCCCCGAAAGCCAGCGCCACGCCGATAGCGATGAGTATCAGGTGTGTTTCGAGGCCCGGGTAGATGAACCAGGACTTGAAGAAGGACTGCATTTGTTGCCATAACATGGTCTCGCCTCCTTAAAATACCCGCTTGAGCCGCGGGTTGGGCGTTATTCCCGGCAGGCGGCCCCGCTTGGCCACCGGCTTGCCTTCCACCTCGTGGAGGTCTGCGGTAAAATCTATCGGCTTCGCTCCGCTGATATAGCTGCCAACCCCGAACCCGTCCACCGGCGCCCCGCTTTCCAGGAAATGCGTGATCCTTTCCGGGTCCAGGCCGCCGCTGACGAAGATGCCGACGTGCTTGAATCCGGCCAGGTCTAGGTGCGCCCGGACCTCTTTTACCAGCTCCGCCGTAACCCGTCCCCGCTCGGACGGCGTGTCGAGCCGGACGCTCTGCAATCTGTCCTTCAGGGCTTCCGCCACCCGCAGGCTCTCCTCGACCTCGTCTTTGAAAGTATCCACCAGCGATACGCGGGGTACCTGCGGGGGCATGTGTTTATCGAAAAGCATGGTGGCTTTTACCGTGTCTCCAACGATGATAATCAACGCATGTGGCATCGTGCCGGAGGCCTCAATCCCGGCGAGTCGGCCCCCGGCGATGCTCGAGCAGCCCTGGCATCCCCCCACCACCGCCGCGTAGTCCATTACCCCCGCCACCGAGGGGTGAACGTGCCGCGCCCCGAAGCTGATGATGGGTATCCCGCTGGCTACCGCCGCGCACTCCCGCGCCGCGGTCGCCCAGCCGGAGCAATGCGCCAGCATGCCGATGACGGCCGTCTCGTAGAGTCCGTAGCTCTGGTAGGGGGCGGTGATGCGCAGCACCACCTCTTTGTCCGCCATGCTTTCGCCCTCCCCGAGCGCCCAGACTTCTCTATTGCCTTCGGGGAGGACTTCTGCCAGCAGCGCCTTGACCTCCTCCATGCCGCAGAGCAAACCGGCCCGGCTGGTAAAAATCTCCATAGTGGCATTCGGGTTGAGTCCTTCTTTCTGGAGGATTTCTATGGTCCGCTGGAAATAGATGTCGGCGGTATCTCCGCTGACTACCTCCGGCGATGCCTTGAATTTGGGCTCCGGCAGCTTTCCGGCGACGGAGCTCGTCAGTTTCGCGCCGAGCACCTTCTCCATGTGCTCTAAAGCGTACTGGTGCGCCTTTTCATCGAACGACGCCACGCAGTCGACCGGTACCTCGACCTCGTAGTTGCGGTTGCGGGCGTCGCCGACCGTATGGCAGACGCAGATATCGGTGCATACGCCGACGATGGTGATTTTTCCCGGCTTGAGTTTCTTGAGCCTCTCCTCGAGGTCGGTGCCGTAGAAACCGCTGTACCTTTTCTTGGGAATTATATCGCCGGGATATCCCGCCAGCTCGGGTATGACCTCCGCCTCGGCGGTGCCGGCTATGCAGTGCGGGGCGAACATCCTGAACTCGGCGTCGTCTTTGTCATGCCGGTCGCAGATGAAAAACACCCTGGAGCCCTGCTTGATTTCCCGCTCCAGGAGATATTTGATATTGGGGATGATACGGCGGGAGCGGTCGCCGCAGTAGAGGGGATTCCCCGCTTCCATGAACCCCCGCAGCATGTCGATGACCAGGACGGCGTTAGGCATTTACCTCACCTCCTTTTCCCTGTAGTTGTCATTCCAGCGGAAGCTGGAATCCAGGAGAAGGGAGGGACTGGATTCTGGCCTGCGCCAGAATGACATTCTATAATTTAATGCCTGAAGTGTCTCTCCCCCGTCAGTACCATCGCTATATTATACTTGTCCGCGGAATCTATCGAGTCCTGGTCGCGTATCGAGCCACCGGGCTGTATGATGGCCGTCACTCCCAGTTTGGCGGCGTGCTCGACGACGTCGTTGAACGGGAACATGGCATCGGAAGCCAGCACGCTCCCCTTCGTTTTCTCCCCCGCCTTTTCCCCGGCTATCTGCGCACTGACTATCCGGCTGGGCTGTCCCGCCCCCATACCTGTTATCATCTTGTCTTTGGCGAGGAGGATGGCGTTCGACTTCACGTGCTTGACCGCCCTCCAGGCGAAAAGCAGGTCCTCTTTCTCTTTGGCCGTGGGCGCACGCTTGGTGACGACTTTCATATCGACCTTATTTTCCGGCACGGAGTCCGAGTTCTGCACGAGGAAGCCTCCCTTGACGCGCCGGTAGTCTATATAGCCGCATTCCTCTTTACCGTAACCGGGCGGGAGCTCCGCCTCCAGAATCCGCAGGTCTTTCTTTTTCTCCTTTAGCAGCTTGAGGGCTTCCGGCTCGTAGCCGGGGGCGATGACGATTTCGTAGAAGACGGGGCGCATGGACTCGGCCATGGCCAGCGTGACCGGCCTGTTGGCGGCGACGATTCCCCCGTAGGCCGCCACCTCGTCCCCGCTGAAGGCCCGCCGGTACGCCTCGGCGATGTCGTTATGGCTTGCCAGCCCGCAGGGGTTGGTGTGCTTGATGACGGAGACGGTCGGCGCGGCGAAATCGACCGCCGCCCCCCAAGCCGCGTCCGCGTCGAGGATATTGTTGAAAGAGAGCTCTTTCCCGCCGAGCTGCTTTGCCCAGGTAATGCCGGTGTTCTGCTTCGCCCCCGCCGCCAGCTCCGCGTAGAAAGCCGCCTGCTGGTGCGGGTTCTCCCCATAGCGCAGCCCGTAGCGCTTCTTCATGGCGATGGTCAGCTCCTCCGGCAGCCCTTCTTCATCTTTCCTCAGGTACTGGGCGATGGCGGTGTCGTAGATGGCGGTGTGCTGGAAGGCCTTCTGGGCGAGCCGCTTTCGCTCCTCGAGCGGCAGGTCCCCTTTTTGCAGCTTTTCCAGGACGAGGGGATAGTCGGCGGGGTCGACGACCACTATCACGCCGGGGAAGTTCTTGGCGGATGCTCTAATCATCGAGGGGCCGCCGATATCTATGTTCTCCAGCGCATCGGTCAGCGTCACGCCTTCTCTGGCGACTGTCTGGACGAAGGGATAGAGGTTGACCGCCACGAGGTCGATTTTCTCGATTTTCTTTTCTTCGAGCTCTTTCATGTGCGCGGGGAGGTCGCGGCGGGCCAGAATGCCGCCATGGACCATCGGGTGCAGGGTCTTGACCCGCCCGTCCAGTATTTCCGGGAAGCCCGTTATGTCCGAGACGCTCCTGACCGGCACGCCGGCCTCGCTGATAGCTTTCCTGGTGTTGCCGGTGCTGAATATCTCGTAGCCCAGCTTGACCAGTCCCCTGGCGAAATCCGCTGCTCCCGTCTTGTCCGATACGCTGATAATAGCGCGCATATTATTCCTCCTTTTTCTTTCTGCGCCGCGCCAGCCTGATGATTCCCACTATAAAATTCATCCCGGGCACTCTCCGTATATAGCCTTTATAATCGTCGCCGAACTTCTCTATCAGGGCTTTATCTTCTTCGCGGCAACTCAGGTAGACGGTCGCGACTCCGGCGGCCCCGAGCACTCCGAACAGCCAGTGGGGGTTCGCCAGAAAATTGGCTAAAAAAATCGCGTAGATGCCGCCGGTGTATTGCGGGTGCCTGACGACCGCGTAGATGCCCGTGTCCACCAGGCGCGTGGTACTGACGAACGATTTTCCTTTAGGGACCCCTCCCCGCCGCGGGAACATGACTATCGGCGCCATGACCAGCACCATGCCGCCCGCCCAGACGACCCAGGCGATAATTGACATGGGCAGGTACGTTTTCACCTTGATGACCCCGCTCAGGACGAGGGGATTAATCGGGAAACAGGCAATAGCCAGAACGGTCAGCAGTATTCCCCAGAGCATGTTGTTTATGGTTATTTCCCGGGTTTTAATACCCTTCGCTTCCTGTTCCATGAATCTCCCCACCCCTTTTACTCCGGGTAAATCGTCACTCTCAGATGAGCCATGACCGGTTTCTCGACATACGCCCATTCCGTGTTTATCTCAAGCATATACTCCCCCGCCGCGCCGGCGGTAAAGGAAAATTCCCAGGGGTACTCCTGTGTGCTTTCGTGGAAATCGTTTTCCTCGTCAACAACTATCGTGTCCGTTTTGCGTATCACTTCGCCGTCCGGGCCAGTGACGAACGCCATCACTTTTTTGCTTGAAGCATCGCCTACCGTAACTTCTCCCTCGACTTTGTCACCCTTTTCCAGCCGGAACACAATGGTCTGCGCCTCTTTCCTTTCAGGGTGGTTATGGTAAAAGCCTTTTCCCCATACCTGATAGACGTCTTTCTCCAGTGTGCGTGGCCCCTGCTCCGTTGGAGTCGGCTCTTCAGCTGGCGTCGTATTTTCCGTCGGCGGCGCGGTCGTGATTGGCTCTTCGGTTAGAGTATTGTTGGTTGTCGGCGTTGCCGGGATGTAGTTAGGACAGCCCGCCAGGAACAGACTCATACTTAACACTGATAATAGGACCCAAAAAATAGATATTTTCACCACTTTCACCCCGGCTCTAGTCGATGATAATCCTCTTATCCCCCGCCTGCCTCTTTACCTCCCCGATGACCATAATTTCCGATAGTTTTTCAGTCATTTTACCTACGTTCTCCGGCGCGCATACCGCCACCATGCCGACGCCCATGTTGAAAACGTGGTACATTTCCTCCCGCTCGACCTTCCCCAGCTTTTGCATCAGCGAAAATACCGGCGGCACCGGCCACTTTTTGCTGTCGAACCTTATCGCCAGTCCTTCCGGCAGGATGCGCGGCACGTTGTCGATGAGCCCCCCGCCCGTGATGTGCGCCATCCCTTTTATGTGCTTTAGCAGCGGCTTGAGCGGCCTATAGTAGCAGCGGTGCGGCTCGAGCAGCACCTCGCCGATGGGCTTATCAAGTTCCGGATAACGCTTCATCAGGGCGGCCCTGGTGTCCCCGAAGATTTTCCTCGCCAGGCTGTAGCCGTTGGTATGGAGTCCTGTGGATGGGAGCCCCAGCACGGCGTCACCGGCTGTGATGCTCTTGCCCGCGATGATTTCGTCTTTTTCCACTGCCCCGATGACGAACCCCGCCAGGTCAAAGTCCTCCCCGCTATAGATATCGGCCATCTCTGCCGTCTCACCGCCGATGAGGGCGCAGTCCACCTCTTTGCAGGCTTTGGCCACCCCCTGTACTATCGCCTCCGTTCTTTCCGGAATCAGCTTCCCGGTGCCGATATAGTCGAGGAAGAAGAGCGGGTCGGCGCCGCAGGTGAAGATGTCGTTGACGCAGTGGTTGACGATGTCTATGCCGACCGTGTCATAGATGCCGAGGGCGACGGCCAGCTTTATTTTGGTGCCCACGGAGTCCGTGCTGGAGACGAGCACGGGCTGCCGGTAGCCTTTGAGCTCGTACATGCCGTTGAAAAACCCCGCGTCGCTGAGGACCTCGGGGCGGTAGGTCTGGCTGGCAACTCTGCCGATAAGGCGGTTGGAAACGTTTTTGGCGTCGATATCCACACCGGCTCTGGCATAGGCGTCTTTCATAACGTCACCTCCTGCGCCGGGGAAAGCTTATGTCTTAGATTACCAAAAATATAGGCAGGCTGTAAATGGCGGACCCATCGGTACATTGACATCCTTTCATGGCCCGTGTAGCATAATCAACATGCCCGAACGCTTTTTCGGTCGCCAGATAGAAGTCACCACCGACGGCGATATAAAGTCTCCCGTTTCTTTCCGTTTTGATGGCCGCGATTACGCCATAGAGGAAGTCCTGGAATACTGGCCGGACTACGGCTTCGGCGGCGCTTCCGCCGGCCGCAAGCGCTGGTGGCAGCGGCACCACCGCAACTACTATCGGGTCAGGACGGCTCAGGGAGAGGTGTACGAGCTTTACTACGACCGCGGTACCAGCCTGAAAAACCCGGAGCACAAGAAATGGTTCCTGACGCGCAGGCTATCATAACTATCATCTAGAGGTCCACGTCGCTTACACGAATAAAACCATGTTAAGCGGCCGCTGCCCCGATTTTTATTTCTCTCCGTTTTCTGCTAAATTATCCAAAGGCGTTATTTTTAACGGGGAGAACCGCCATGACCGTAAGAAACCTCGACCGGGAGAAATGCACCGGCTGCGGCATCTGCGTCGCCTGCTGCCCCATGGACGTCCTCCGGCTCGACGAGGGCGCAGGTAAAGCCTATGTGGCCTACCCGAAGGACTGCGTGGCGTGCTGGGGCTGCGAGTCCTTCTGTCCCGTCGGTGCGATAGATGTCTCGCCGGAAAGAGGGAGGGGCGAGCTGGTTTCGCCTTACTGAGCACGGGAGTACATGATGAGCAATCTTAATGAGCTCGGAACAGTCATCACGACGGACGTTCTCGTCCTCGGTGCCGGCGGCGCCGGCATGTGCGCCGCCCTCAAGGCTAAAGAAAGCAATATAGACGTGCTGGTGCTGGACAAGTGCGGCACCGGCTGGTGCGGTCAGGTGCCCATCGGCGGCGGCATACTCGCCTACGTCCACCCGGAAAACGTCGAGGAGTGGGCGGAAAGGGTGACCGTCCAGAGCGGCTATTTCAACAATCAGGACTGGGCCCTCGCCTTCGGCGGGGACATGCACAAAGCGGTCGAATCGCTCGAAAACATGGGCATTACCTTCCTGAAAAAGGACGGTAAAACGGAAATCCTCAACTGGGGGCCCGGCATCTACGTGACCCTTTTCGACGCCCCGAAGTCGCTGGTCGCTCTGAAAAAGACGGCTCAAACCCGCGGCGTCCGGATGATGGACAAGATTTACGCGGTCGACCTCCTGAAGAACGGCGACCGTGTGGCGGGGGCGGTGGGGCTGGGGCTGGTGGACGGGAAGACCTATATTTTCAACGCTAAAGCAGTGGTGGTGGCGATGGGCGGCTGCGGCTACCTCCACGAAAAGACGTACGCCTCCTGCCTGGGCGACGGCGCGGCGATGGGCTACCGGGCGGGGGCGCAGCTCGTTAACGCCGAGTTCGGCAGCGGCTACGTCTGGGGCGTAAAAGCCCTCGGCAAGGAGCTCTTCGGCATCCATTTCTACCTGTATCTGGAAAACGCCCGCGGCGAGAAAATCATGGGCAAGCACTACCCCGAGCTGATGACGGGCAAGCATTCGGTCTATACCTTCGACGCGCGCGTAATCGACGCCATGCAGAAAGAGGTGCAAGCGGGACTCGGCCCGATTTATTTAAACCTGACGGGCCTCTCCGACGAAGAAATCGCCGGACTGGCGGAAGACCAGGCCACGGAACTGACGCACCTCATGGCTAACGATAACTTAAAGCTACTCCGCGAGAAAGCGGGCGTCGACATTTCCAGAGAGAGGATAGAGATGCTGCCGAGGTACCTCTACAGCGGCGGCGGCATGAGAATCGATACCCAGTGCCGGACCACGCTGGAAGGGCTCTGGGCGGCCGGCGCTTCGAGCAGCAATAGCTGGTCTGGGGGCGGCGGGGGACAGGGGGGACTCGGCGTGGCCTCCGCGGCGGTGACCGGCTTCCGCGCCGGGGAGAGCGCCGGTAAATACGCCGGGACGGCAAACCGTTACGAAATCGATTACAAAGAGGCGAAACGCGTCATAGAAAGGGCGCTGGCGCCGATGAAACGCCGGGGCGGTATCGACCCCGCCGAGGTAACGTACAGGGTCCATGACGCCGTCGTCCCCATGAAATACAACCGGCAGCGGGAGGCGGGGCGCATGAAGGAAGCACTGGGGATAGTCAGGGAAGCCCGCGACAAGCTGGCGGGAGCGGGCGCGGCGGACTTCCACGACCTGGCGCGGTATCATGCGGCGAAGAGCATGGCCATGGCGGCGGAGTTCACATATAAAGCGGCGCTGATGCGCGAGGAAAGCCGCGCCGGGCATTTCCGCGAGGACTTCCCGCAGAAGGACAATAAGAACTGGTTCAAATGGATTACCATTCAGAACAAAAAAGGCGCGCCGGTCCTGGATACCCTGCCCGTGCCGCTGAAGGACTATAAATTCCAGCCGTGAAAGGGTAAGCGATGCAGAAAATAACAGAAAACGTATACGTCGAAAGCGAGCTCAGCCGCTGCAACACGAGCGCCGTCGTCACCAGTGACGGCGTGGTGGTCATCGATACGCCGATGATTCCCGCCAGCGCTAAGAAAATAGCATCGGAGATAAATAAACTCGGACCGGTGCGCTACCTGATTAACACCGAACCCCACGGCGACCACACCTCCGGCAACTGTTATTTCGGGGGCACGGGCATCGCCCACGAAGGCACGCGCCGGACGATACTGACGTCAAAAGTCGAGGACTTCCAAGGCATGTTTAAGATGACATCGCCGGAAAGCCTGCCCCTCCCCGCCGATTTCCATTTCCGCCCCCCGGAGATAACACTCACGGAAAGGCTCACCGTTTACCTCGGGGAGCATACTTTCCAGCTCATCAGCCTGCCGGGGCACACTCCCTACCAGATAGCCGTATACGTCCCGGAAGAAAAGGCGGTCTTCACCTCGGACAACGTTGTCGTTGAGGACATGCCCTATTTCCACCAGGCCCTCCCCGACCTCTGGCTGAAGTCGCTCGAAGAGTACGAAAAGCTGGATGTCGATATCGTCGTGCCGGGCCACGGCGGCGTCACCGACAGGACCGCTTTCCAGCGGATGTCTAAAATAATCCGAGACTGCCTCGACGCCACGCAGTCTGCCATCGACAGAGGCATGAGCCTGGAGGAAGCACAGGAGAAGCTCATCCTGGCGGACGTATTTTCCCATCTGCCCGATAACGAGCGCAAGACGATGGTCATGCGCATGAACATCGGGCGGCTCTACGAGTACCTGGGAAAGTGAATTAAAATATCTTCCTGTATGAGCTACTTTTAGTACTTTTTTTCTTGCGGTTGATTGGTATAGCCTCACCCCTATATCCCCTCTCCAGCCAGAGACACTGTTGAGCAATTAGGCATATTTATGGCTGGAGAGGGGAGTTCAGAAGAGAGGGGGCGAAGCCCCCTCTCAGATTCTCACCCCCTCTCAAACAAGCTAAAGCCTGAACACCGAATATAAACCTGTTTGAGAGGGGGATAAAGGGGGTGAGTATAAAACTCGACCAATACCAAAAAGAACTCTACCCATGTTTCCTTGACATGTTTTACATAAATCCCCTACAATGTGGCGGTATCTCAGCTACTAACAAATTCCCCCGGCCCCGCCGGACATTCAGGAGGTGATTCTATAAGGGAAAAACCGCTAACTTGAATTACCCTGATTTTGTTAAAAAGAAGGAGGGCCATTTGAATATAAAATTTAACACCAAGCCGTACATGGTATTACTGATTATCAGTATCGTGCTGTTCATCAGCGTTTTCCTCCCCTGGTATTCCATGAGCATCCTCGGTACTCACATCGGTTCCATTAACGGGTTCCGCAACGGAGGCATCCTCACGTTCCTGATGTCGCTGGTAGGCGTGGGGCTTTCTTTCATCATCGTCCTTCCCAGGTACAGGGCGCTGGCTATCGCCGGGGCCGGTATCCTTTCCCTGCTGGGCGTTATCATCGCCATGACCGACCTAGGCGGAGGATTGGGGATGGGTGTCGGCATGATAATCGCCCTCATCCTTTCCATGGGTCTTATCGCTATCGGCTTCCTGGACCTGCGCAAGACAGCCCCTGCTGCCGCCGCCAAGCAGGAGAGTCCGCCCCCCGCTCCTCCGGCTCCACCCGAGCAACCATCAGGCGGATAGCTGACTAAACGACTTTTTGCACACGGCAGGGCGCTCAAAAAAGACCGCTTTGCCGTGTGTTTTCCCCTCTTTTTTCACGACTGCTGTTGACACTCTTCCTTTTTGCCCATACAATTACTCTGGACAGGCCGGCTTGCCGGTCTAAACATTGGCGTAGGCCGGGATGGCGGAAATGGCAGACGCAGCGGACTTAAAATCCGCCGGAGCAATCCTTGTGGGTTCGAGTCCCTCTCCCGGCACTGGAGCGAATCATGGCCTGGCTGGTAATTTTGACCGGCTACATAATGGGCTCGATACCGACGTCCTACTTCGCCGGGCGCCTGCTGAAAGGCAAGGACATCCGGGAGATGGGCGATGAGAACGCCGGCGCCGCCAACGCTTACCGCGAGCTCGGGCCGGTTGCCGGAGTCACCATTTTCCTTATTGACGCCGCTAAAGGTGCCGTTGTCATCCTCATCGCCCAGGCCGCCGGCATGCCCATGGCCGTCGTCCTCACCACCGGCGCCGCCGCCGTCATCGGCCACAACTGGCCGGTCTTTCTCGGCTTCCGCGGCGGGCGCGGCGTGAGCACCACTATCGGCATCCTGGCCGTACTGGTCACTATCCCTGTGCTCCTGCTCGCGCTGCCTGCCATCATCATCCTGGTCCTGAAAAGAAACGTCACCCCTTCTATGGCTTTTCTCTTCATCACGCTGCCCCTGGTGGGGTGGTGGTTCAAAGTGCCGGGCTCGCTCATTGCTTACGGCGTGGCTCTGCCCGCCATCACCGGCATCACCACTTTTTTCCGGACCAGGCCAAGAGAACTGCATCAGTCATGAAATCGGGCGTCCAATCTATCCAATCTCCAGGTGCCAGTAATGAACCGGTTAACGACTAAAAAGGGCAAAGGGCTGGTACAGGTCTTTACCGGCGACGGTAAAGGCAAAACGACCGCTGCCCTGGGGACGGTGCTCAGGGCGGCCGGCCATAACCTGAAAATCTTCATCGTCTTTTTCATCAAGGGCAGCTCAAGTCAGGGGGAATACAAGACACTTGCCGGACTGCCCAACGTGAAGTTCGCCAGCTTCGGCCTGCGCCAGTTTATCTATAAAAACAACGAGGTCAACCCGGCGGAAAAAGCCCAGGCTGAAGCCGCCCTGGAAGCCGCCCGCGAGGCCATCAAAAGCGGCGCTTACGACCTCGTGGTGATGGACGAGATTATCGTGGCCGTCCATTTCAAACTCATCGAGGTTGAAGAAGTCATTCAACTTATCAAAGACAAACCGCCCCACGTAGAAGTGATTCTTACCGGCCGCAAGGCCGATTCCAGGCTGATTGAGGCGGCCGACCTCGTAACGGAAATGGTGAAAATCAAGCATCCTTACGATAGCGGTATCAAAGCGAGAAAAGGCATCGAGTTTTAACCCATGCCGGATAGACCCAAGCTGCTTTTAGCCACCAGTAACCGGGGCAAGCTGCGCGAGTACAAGAGCCTGCTACGGGACGTCCCGTACGAGATAGTGACACCGGCTGACCTCGGCATAGCCACGGAAGTTGAGGAGTCCCGCGCCAGCTTTGAGGAAAACGCCTCTCTGAAAGCCTCCGCGACGGCGCGGCAGAGCGGCCTGCTGTCCCTGGCCGACGACTCCGGTCTGGAGGTGGACGCCCTGAACGGCGAGCCGGGGCCTCTTTCCGCGCGCTATGCCGGCGAAGGCGCCTCGGACGCGGATAGAGTCAGCTTTCTTCTTTCCAGGCTTAAAAGCGTCCCTGAAGAAAAACACACCGCCCGCTTCCGCTGCGTTATAGCTATCGCCGCCCCCCCCTCCCTGTCATTGCGAGGAGGGCAGCGACGAAGCAATCTCACCCGTTCAGTCAAGCTCTTCTCCGGCGAGTGCCGCGGCGTCATTATCGATACGCCGAGGGGGTCTAACGGCTTCGGGTACGACCCAATCTTTTTTATTCCGGAGCTGGGCAAGACGATGGCGGAACTGACGCTGGAAGAAAAGAACAAAATCAGTCACCGGGCGCGGGCGGCGGAAAAGGCGAGGGAATATCTGATCGGACGGCAGCAGGTGCCCTGAATTTATAAATATTACCCTCTGGTAAATTCTTCCATCGTAAACGGCCTGCCGTGACCGGGGTAAACGGTCTTTATATTAAGGCTTTTCAGCTTCTCGACGCTGGCGTCCATCTCCACGCTATCATCAACAAAGTCGTTTTTCCTCGGCCCGCCGCTGTTGGTCAGGAGGTCGCCGCAGAAGAAATCGCCCTCGGCCGTAAGCACCCCAATGGAGCCCCGCGAGTGCCCCGGAACGTGGATGACCCTGCCTTCAAGTCCGTAGCGGGACAGGTCGTCCCCATCGGTTAGGAGCACATCCGGCCTGAACCTGCGGAAACACAGGGGCCGGGATAGCGCCAGCAGCATTCTGAACGCCATCCTCTGCCTGGATTTACGGTTCAAAAGCATTTGGCCGCTTTCGACCGCCCCGGCTTCGTCGCGGTGGATAGCGAGGGGCGCGCCGTACTTTTTACGCAGCCAGGCGGCGTTGCCGCTGTGGTCCCAGTCCGCGTGGGTCATCAGCACAAGCTTGAGGTCGCCGGGCCGGCAGCCCGCTTTCTTCAGCGCTTTATTGAGAACGCCGCGGCTATAGGATATCCCCGTGTCTATGAGCACAAGGCCGGCACCGGTCTTTAAAAGATAGCAGTTGGCCATACTGGATTTTATGATAATTATTTCATAAGGCATGTTTATCTACCCGCCGGAACTGCCGAAGAGAATGAAGTAATACCGATAGAACGCCTTTTCTTACAAAAATCAGCGATTAATCTCCGGTTTGACAATTTCCCCTTGCGGACATCAAGAATCCGCTAAGCCAATCGCTTTAGTATATGCCTAGCGAGGCTTTCATCTATCTCATCATGTCTAGGTATCGGCTGCCTCTCGCCGGTTTTTGGATTTTTATAAAGGTCGTGGCGGGCGCCACGTCTGATAAGTTCACACCCGCTAGATGTAATCGTTTTTATCAACGCCTTCCTTTTCATACCCTGAGGTCCAGCTCTTTAACCTCATGATTTTCGGGTACATCTTCCAAGGCCATCAACATATAGGCGTCTCTGAGATTTTCTTCAAGCTCTTCGAGCGTCTCACCCTGGGTCATGATTTCAGGGTGTTCCAGCAGTTTTCCCACCCAGTATTTATCACCTTTCCAGTAAACCATCTGCAACTTTGTTTCCATACCTGCAACCTCCCCGATACAACCTTCTCCAGACATAATAGCACATGGAAGAAAACGATTGTAGCTTCCGACCTGGTCTTTCCTGTATAATACAGCCAGAGGTATCTTTATGACCGGACTTTCCGATTCTTTTCAGCGCCCCATCAACTACCTGCGTATATCGGTGACGGACCGCTGTAACCTGCGCTGCGTCTACTGCATGCCGGAGGAAGGCGTTACCCTGATGTCTCACAGCGATATCCTCACCTACGAGGAAATCTATACCGTGGCGAAAGTCGCCGCCGGTATGGGCATCAATAAAATCCGGCTCACGGGCGGCGAGCCGCTGGTCAGGCTGGGCCTGACCGATCTCGTGAAAATGCTGGCGGGCATTGAGGGCGTCGACGATTTATCCTTGACTACTAACGGTACTATGCTGGCGCAGCATGCCGCCGAACTGAAAAAGGCGGGGCTGCGCCGCGTCAATATCAGCCTGGATACACTTAAGCCCGAGAGGTTCCGCGAAATCACCCGCTGCGGCGAGCTGGAGGATACGCTCAGAGGCATCGGAGCGGCCAGGGCCGCGGGCCTGAACCCCGTGAAAATCAACATGGTCGTCATGGCCGGCATCAACGACGACGAAATAATCGACTTCGCCCGGAAGACCGTCAACGACACCTGGCACGTTCGTTTCATCGAGCACATGCCGGTCACCGGCGACCTGCCCGTTTCCAGCATCTTTCCCGTCAGCGAAATGAGAAAGCGCATCGAGTCCCTGGGCGAGCTGGAGCCCTGGCATGTGGATGTGGGCAACGGCCCGGCCAGGTACTATCGGCTTCCCGGCGCCAAGGGCACCATCGGCTTTATCACGCCGGTCACGGAGCATTTCTGCTATAAATGCAACCGGATACGCCTCACCGCCGACGGCAAGCTGCGCCCCTGCCTGCTCAGCGAAGAGGAAATAGACATTAAGGAAGCCCTGCGTTCCGGCGCCCCGCCTGATGAACTGAAGCGCCTCATCGAAAAAGCCATCGCCTGCAAACCGGAAAGGCACCACCTCGCCGAGGGCAAAAAGAAGAACGGCCGCCCCTTCTCCCAGGTGGGGGGATAGGGCGTCTAAGAGGGGCTTAGCCCCTCTGATAGGAGAGGGGGTCAGGGGGTGAGGTAGAAAAATGGCAAAAAAGAAGCTGTCCCACCTAGACGAGTCCGGCCGACCACGCATGGTGGACATTACCGCCAAGGCGGATACCCACCGCGTCGCCGTGGCTAGAGGCAGCGTCCGCATGCTCCCGTCCACCTTCAAGCTCATCAAGAGCGGCGGCACCGCCAAGGGCGACGTTCTGTCGGTGGCCAAGCTCGCCGGCATCATGGCCGCCAAAAAGACACCCGACCTCATTCCCCTGTGCCATCCAATCCTGATATCCAGCGTCGATATAGATTTCTCCCTCGATGAGCCCGCCAGCGTTATCGGTATTACCGCCACCGCCGAAAGCACCGGCAAGACCGGTGTCGAGATGGAAGCCCTGACGGCGGTCGCCGTGGCCGCCCTCACTATATACGACATGTGCAAGGCCGTCGACCGCGCCATGAAAATCGAGAACATACGCCTGGTGAAGAAGAGCGGCGGTAAAAGCGGACGGATAACGCTTGAATAGAACCGCGTAATGTTGTATACTTTTGAACCAATATAGCGTCAGGGGGTGCATCATGAAACTTACGTGTCTCCAGGAAAACCTGAACCGCGGACTGAGCATTGTCGGCAGGGCGGTCGCCACCAAGACGACGCTGCCCATCACCAGTAACGTGCTGCTGGCGACGGATGAGGGACGTCTAAAGCTCGTCGCCACCAACCTGGAAATGGCCATAAGCTGCTGGATAGGCGCCAAGATAGAAGACGAGGGCGCCATTACCGTGCCCGCCCGGCTGCTCACCGAGTTCGTCAGCTCGCTTCCCGCCGATACCATCTCCGTCCATCTTTCACCCCAGACCCGAACCCTGGGACTTAAATGCGCCCGCTTTGAAGCCCGCATCAGCGGCGTCGACGCCAAGGAGTTCCCCCCGATTCCCAGCGTCGATGAAGGCATCGCCACCAGTGTCGAAACGGATGTCCTGCGCCAGGCGGTCAACCAGGTGGTCTTCGCCGCCGCCACCGAGGAATCGCGACCCGTCCTTACCGGCGTCTGCACGCAGTTCGAGGACAATACCCTGACGCTCGCCGCCGCCGACGGTTTCCGGCTGGCTGTTTTCAAGCTTCCCATCAAGGAGTCTTTCAAGGAGAAAACCGAGGTTATCATACCGGCGCGGACGCTCGCCGAGCTTAACCGCCTCATGACGGACGAAGAAGAAGCCGTGAACATCACCCTTAACCCCGGCAAGAGCCAGGTGCTTTTCAGGCTCAAGAACACCGAGCTGGTCTCCCAGCTCGTGCAGGGGACGTTCCCCAACTACGCTCAGCTTATCCCCCAGAGCTATAACACCAGAATGATAGTCAGCGTGGCGGACTTCCTGCGGGCGACCCGGACGGCATCCATATTCGCCCGGGACGGCAGCGGTATCGTGCGGCTGGTCATCACGCCGGGGAGCGAGGCGAGTCCCGGCAAGGTCTCCATATCCGCCCGCTCGGAAGAAATCGGCGACGACGTCGGCGAAATCGACGCCACGGTAGAGGGCTCCGACGCCAAGATAGCTTTCAACGGCAAGTACCTCAGCGATGTCCTCGGCGTTCTGCGGGAGTCGCAGGTAGCTTTAGAGACCACCAGCCCCTCCAGCCCGGGCATGCTGAAGCCCGTGGGCGCGGACAACTACACGCACGTCGTCATGCCGATGTTTGTCCAGTGGTGATTAAATTCTTTTTCGAAGTTAAATCGTTACTCTTGATTTGAATCGGGGTATTCAAGAATATTAACTATTTCTATGAAAGCCGGTTTATTTACCTAATGGAGGCACATTTTTTGCTGCCTCCTCGGTTGGACTGGGCATACTCTCAGCTACATCTTGTTTCATTTTCGTACTCTCAGCAACACTTACAGACTTCGTATAGTAGTTCGTGACTTTTTCCACATCTTTGAGGCCGGAGAAGATGAGAGTTAGATCTATGAGTCCCTTTTTGAAAGGATAATCGCCATATCTAATTGTGGCATCGGGGGCTAAACCGCGAATACGCTCCCCCAGATACTTCACTAAATCTATGTTCATTTCTTCCGCTGGAGCCGAAACCATGTACAACGCTTTCGTTGCAGATTTGGTGTCGCAGCTTAAAGAGAGTTCACTAAGAGCTATTTCCATTACTTCATTGCCCTTGTTCTCGACTTCGTCCCATGGAAGCGTAATCAAACGCAGATTCACTCCCCCATAACCTAAAACTGTCCACCCGGACAGGCTCTGTAATATACCTCCAGCATCAAGAACGTGAACACCTATACGCTTTCTCTTTGTTTCTTCTCCCGCACATAAAAGGCTAAAAAAGGGTTCGACGATCAATCTGTTAGTTTTTTCCATATTGCTGGCTAAAGAATAACCTTTTGCCGCATATCTCTGATTATCAATTAAAAATACTGCATCAGACACAGCGTGAATAGATTTAAGGCACACCGCCGTATTCAGGATGATTTTTTCGTCGATTGCCTCTTCATGTTCAAATGGTAAAACAATTACAGAGTATACAGGCTTCTCTACATAACGCTCTTTGATTATCTTTGTTAAAACTGGAATGCCCCCTGCGCCAGTACCCCCGGCCGCACCTGCAACAAGTAAGAACGCGTCGGTTTCCGGGAAGCGCTTTGCCTTTCTTAGAACGTCAACGATTTTATAACCATCTTCTTTGAATATCTGAGCACCAAGCTCAGCAAGTCCTCCAGTGCCGTGACTTTTAGTCTTGGCTTCGCCAATTACAATATGGTGGTCTTTGTTAGACTTGATAAATTGCAGCCCACCCATGGCGGAGGCATCAGTGTCTATCGCAAAGGTATCTGTAATCACCTTCGCTCCGCGCTCTCGTTTAGCTTTATTGCCAAGGTGTGCAAATTCATCAGCAATACGATTGCCACACTCTCCCAAACCAATAATCATTAATTTCATTTTCTTAACCCTCCTTACTTCGCCAAATGTTGATATTATATCCTCCGTTATAAAGCTTTGCAACTGATTGATATATATCTCCACCTCGACCTAGAGATCGATCCTGGTTAATCCTCATAATCCATCTCATTTTTATTTTTTAATTGGCCCCTTCGAAAGGACTTCTATAGGTGCAATCTTTAAGGATGTTCAAAACGCAACAGTGTTTGTTCAATACTTGTTTTCACCTAACAGAAAAGGCAAAAGGTATCAGGTATTTATACGCATCATTGGACAAACATCCCGATGTTCGTGCAATGGTAAGGTGAAATACGACTACAAAAGAAGCTGAATTTCGCATTTGGTTAATTGATGAACTGAAGAA
>CAYTZI010000020.1:0-2742 GCA_964442335.1 uncultured Dehalococcoidaceae bacterium
CCGATGGCGGGGTGGGGTATATCGCCGTCGCCGGCGATTTCGTTGGACGTATCAACGATGATAACGCGCCTCCTGGCATCATCGGCGAGCACCCGCGCCACTTCCCTGAGCATGGTCGTCTTTCCAATCCCCGGCCTCCCCAATAAAAGGACGCTCCTGCCGGACTGCACCAGGTCCTCGATGACTTTAATCGTCCCGAAGACCGCCCGCCCCACCCGGCATGTCAGCCCCACGATACGCCCCCTGCGGTTGCGTATGGCGGAAATGCGGTGGAGCGTCCGTTCGATGCCGGCGCGGTTGTCCTCCCCGAAGCTACTTATCCGTCCGACGATGTAGTCGATGTCCGCCTCCTCCACCTCATGTTCTCCCAGCCCTATCTCACGCCTGGGGAAGCGGGCTTCCGGCCCGCGCCCGAGGTCGAGCACCACCTCCAGAAGCTCGCTGACATCCTTCTGCTGTACCAGCGGGCTTTTTATGTGGGGCGGTAGTACATCGAGGAGGGCATCCATGTCGTCGGTAATTATTTTTTGCACGGGTTCCTCGCGCCTTTTTAGCGTTTCCCGGTTACAATATCCAAAAAGTAGCGGTGAAACCTCAGGTCGTCGGTAAGCTCGGGGTGAAACGCCGTCACCAGCAGCCTGTCCTGCCTCGCCGCGACAATGGTCCCATCGTCGAGCCGCGCCAGGACTTCCACCACACCGGCACACTCCTCTATTCTGGGAGCCCTGATAAAAACGGCGGGGAAATCCTTATCCCCGAGCGCCGGTATCTTGAGCGCCGTCTCGAAGCTATCCACCTGCCGTCCGAAGGCATTGCGCTTCACGGTGATGTCCATCAGCCCGAGCGACCTCGTGGTGTTGCCGGATATCCGCTTTGCCATGAGTATCAGGCCGGCGCAGGTCCCCCATACAGTTATCCCTCCCGCAGCCAACCCGGATATCGCTTCAGAAAGACCGTAGGCGGCTATCAGGTGGCTTATCGTGGTGCTTTCTCCCCCGGGAATGATAAGCCCTGCTACCCCCTCCAGTTCTCCGGGCAAACGCGCGGGCACGGCTTCAACATCGAGTTTCTCGAGGGCTTTTATATGCTCGGCGAAGGCCCCCTGCGCCGCCAGCACACCGATTTTCATCTACCACCCCCGCTTCGCCAGTAGTTCCTCGGGCGGTATCTGCTTTATATCCAATCCGCTCATGGCGTCGCCAAGGTTCTTGGATACCTCGGCGATGATGGCGGGGTCTTCATAGTGCGTGGTGGCCTTAACGATGGCTTTCGCCCTTTCCGACGGATTGCTCGACTTGAATATGCCCGACCCCACGAAAACGCCCTCCGCCCCGAGCTGCATCATCAGGGCGGCGTCCGCGGGAGTCGCTACCCCACCCGCCGCGAAGTTTACCACCGGCAGCCTGCCCATCTTGTGAACTTCCCGCACAAGTTCGAAAGGCGCGCCGAGCGCTTTTGACTCCGCCATCAGCTCATCTTCAGGAGTGCCGGCGAGCTTACGGATACCGTCCATGACAGACCTCATGTGCCGGACAGCTTCGACTATATTGCCCGTGCCGGCCTCGCCCTTGGTCCTTATCATCGCCGCGCCCTCCCCTATCCTTCTTAACGCCTCCCCGAGGTCGCGGCAGCCGCAGACGAACGGCACCTTAAAGTCATGTTTCCAAATATGATGATTTTCATCAGCGGGGGTCAATACTTCCGATTCATCTACATAGTCCACCCCCATCGACTCCAGCACCTGCGCCTCTACGAAATGTCCGATGCGGCACTTCGCCATGACCGGGATGGAGACCGCCTTCATAATCGCCTCAATAACGGTGGGGTCGGACATACGGGCCACGCCGCCCGCCGCCCTGATGTCCGCCGGCACCCTCTCCAGCGCCATCACGGCGCAGGCGCCCGCTTCCTCAGCGATTTTGGCGTGCTCGGCGGTGACAACGTCCATTATCACACCGCCCTTGAGCATCTGTGCAAGCCCTGTCTTTACCTTCCACGTCCCCGTTTCCATGTCCCCCTCCGTCCCTTTGAATTGATAATATTATTCTACTACGGCTGGCAAGCATTGGCAAACGAAGCCCAAAGGCATCCTCCCCGGGATTATTCCCCGTTTGACTCCCCCGGTGACATATGTTAAAAATTAGACATGGACTATTTTTTCTTCGCCCTGATTGTCCTCGCCCTTGTGGGTATAATTGTACTTCTCAACCGTATTGAAAAAGGTATCAAGGCGAAGTACAAGAAGAGCGCTTATAACCTGCTGGAGACCCCGGCGTCCGACCCGAAAGAGGTGAAAGAAACGATAAAGGGCCTTCGTCTGTACGGGGGCCGTGTTTTCAAGGATAAAGAGTGCGTCCAACTCGTCGACCGCCTCCAGGAGAAATACTATTCGATGTTATGGTAATCTCAGGATAGAACCGGCCTTTTAACAGGCATGCCGGGCCGGCGGGGATATCCGGGGGGCGAGGTGTTCACTTTATCGATAATCACCAGGTATCTGCCGTCGTTTAGCCCTTCCAGTTCCACCGGCATAATTTCTCTCAACACACCCCCCATCACCTCGATAGCTTTAAGCGCTCTCTCCACTTCCCCGCCAATGTCTCCCTTTTTCTGGGAGATAAAGCACCCGCCGACCCTGCAGAAAGGGAGGGCCAGCTCGGCGAGAGCGGGCAGTGGCGCCACGGCGCGGGAAAGAGCGAGGTCAAACCGCTCGCGGTAATGAGCGTCATGGGCGATTTCCTC
>CAYTZI010000020.1:2842-14257 GCA_964442335.1 uncultured Dehalococcoidaceae bacterium
CTTTTTGTTCCACTCGACAAGCCCGCGGTAGAAAAGCTCGAACCGCTCGAGCTGCACGGCGTTCAGGTTAATGCCAAGTTTTTCGGCGCCACGCTCCAGCCTATTCATCCGCCCTACCAAACCGCGAGATAATAGATATAAACCACCGCTCCCGCGAACACCACGCTGTCCATGCGGTCCAGCATTCCCCCGTGTCCGGGCATCAGGCCCCCCGAGTCCTTCACCCCCGTGTTACGCTTCAGCAACGACTCCGCGAGGTCGCCGAGCTGCCCGAAGATGCTGATAAGCCCTCCCAGGAGAACAGCCTGCCAGTACGCCAGCGGAAGCTGTAAGGGCGTATCCAGCGTAAACAGCAGGCCGATGATGATTCCCCCCAATACCCCGGCCACAGCTCCCTCCCACGTTTTGCCCGGACTGATTTGCGGCGCAAGCTTATGCCTGCCAAGCGCTTTCCCGACGAAATATGCCGCCGTGTCCGACCCGAACGTGGCGAACAGGGCGAGAAATACCCAGTCCCTGCCCGCGTCCAGCCTTAAACCTACCAGCAGACCCAGCAGCCACCCGACGTAGAGGATGCCGCCCAGCATCCATGCCCAGTGGACAAAAGCCCCTTCTTTCTGCCGGATAAACACCAGCGTCACCAGGGAGAGCGCCACGGTCAAAGTTAACAAAACCGGAAGGGCAAAGCGATAGGTACAATGGGGATATGCGATAAAAAGAACAGTCGTTACCGAACCGAAGACGGCCAGCGGCAAGATTTTAGAGACGCCAGTCATCCGGTAGAACTCAAGGACGGCGAGCAGACCGAACAGGCCCGCGACGATGGTAAACAGGGGAAACGGATATTCTGGCCTGGAAAACCAGATAGCGATAATAACGAGTGGTATGCCCCAGAGCGCCGTGATAACCCTTTTTTTCAGCATTCCGGCTTCAGGCCTGGCGCCCGCCGAAGCGCCTATGCCTCTGGCTGTAGGCAAGCAAGGCCTTCTCCAGTTCCTCTTCATTGAAGTCGGGCCAAAGGACGGGGGTAAAGTAAAACTCGCTGTAGGCCGATTGCCATATCAGGAAGTTGCTGGTGCGCATCTCGCCGCTGGTGCGTATCATGAGGTCGACATCGGGGAAGCCGTCCGTGTAAAGATACCTGCCGAAGAGCTTCTCGTCGATATTCTGCGGGGGTATTTTCTCCAAAGCGACGCGTTTTACGGCGTCCAGGATTTCAGCGCGTCCCCCGTAGTTCAGAGCCACTCCCAGCGTCATGCCCTTATTGTTTTCGGTAAGCTTAACGCCGTCTTTAATAGACTTCTGCACGCCTTCGGGCAGTCCCTGAAGCCGGCCGATGTGACGTATCCTGACGCCGTTCCTGTGCAGATCCTGGGTCTCGGCGTCCACCATCTCCTCGAGCAGTTTAAAGAGGCCGTTGACTTCCTCGGCGGGGCGGCTCCAGTTTTCGGTGGAAAAAACAAAAAGGGTGACATATTCGACGCCGTGTCCGCTGAGATACCGTAAAATACGGCGGATGTTCTTGATGCCGGCGCGGTACCCCTCGATTTGCGTCAGGCCGTGTTTTTCAGCCCACCTGGCGTTACCATCGAGAATAAAAGCCACGTGACGGGGGAGCGCTTTCGTATTTTCCATATCTATCGAGGTACCCGCTACTCAAGGGGAACACAACAAGCAAAACGCAGTCCGAGCTATATCTCGAGGAGCTCCTGCTCTTTGCTTTTAGAAAGCTTATCGATTTCATCTATGAAGGCATCGGTGATTTTCTGGAGCTGGTCCTGGGCGCGCTTTTGCTCGTCCTGAGAGATTGCCTTGTTCTTCTCCAGAGTCTTGAACTCGTTGAGCGCTTCATGACGGAGGCTGCGCACCGCTATCCGCCGCTCTTCGGCGTGGCGGCTGACCACCTTGATTAGCTCCTGCCGCCGCTCCTCGCTCAGCGGCGGAACCGCTATCCTGATAACATTGCCGTCCGAGCTGGGGTTGAGCCCAAGCTCCGACTTCTGAATCGCCTTGACGATGTCGTTGATACTGCCTTTGTCCCAGGGCTGGATGACGAGCAGGCTGGCTTCCGGGGCGGAAATGCCCGCGAGCTGGTTCATCGGCGTGGGCACTCCGGCATACTCCACTTTAATATGCTCGACGAGGGACGGCGACGCGTGGCCGGTGCGTATCGTCGCGAGGTCGGCGCGGAAAAGCTTGATGGAGTTTTTCATTTTTTCATCGATGGTCTTTAATGCTTGACTGACCATATCAACCCTCACTCGATACCAGCGTACCTATAGTCCTGCCGAGGACAGCTTTCATCATGCCGTCTTTCGCCTCCAGGTCAAAGACGATTATCGGCAGCTTATTATCCATGCATAAAGTCAGCGCCGTGGTATCCATAACGGCGAGTCGCTTGTTCAAGATATCCAGGTGGGTGATGCGCTCGATTTTCCTGGCGCGGGGGTCTTTAAGGGGGTCGGCGGTATAGATGCCGTCGACGCGGTTCTTGGTCATCAGGAGTACCTCGGCGCCGATCTCAATAGCTCTCAGGGCGGCGGCCGTATCGGCGGTCATATAGGGATTGCCGGTGCCTCCGGCGAAGATAACGACGCGGCCTTTCTCCATATGGCGGATAGCCCTGCGCCTGATATACGGCTCGGCGACCTGGGCGATTTCCAGCGAAGACTGGGTCCTGGTGTCAATACCGTGTCTTTCCAGGACGTCCTGCAAAGCGAGAGCGTTGATAACGGTAGCGAGCATACCGGCGTAGTCGGCGGTGACGCGGTCCATACCCTCCGCCTCGGCCCGAGAGCCCCTCCAGATATTGCCGCCACCGACCACAATCCCGACGCCCACGCCCAGAGCAATTACTTTCTTAATCTGGTCGGCAATCCTGTTCAGAGTGGGAGTATCAATGCCGTAGCTGTGCCCGCCGCGAAGAGCCTCGCCGCTGAGCTTGAGCATGACCCGCTTGTACCTGGCTTCAGGCATGTTAGCTGCTAGCTATTAGCGGTTAGCTATTAGCCGTCCCCTCCCTTTTATAGCAGACTGGAACACGCTAAAAGTGAAAAAGATTATCCTCAGTTCCCCAACTCATAGCGCACGAACCGGCGTACCCGGATATTTTCCCCCACCTTGGCGATAACATCGGTAATGATATCCTTGACCGTCCTGGTCGGGTCCTTGATATACGGCTGGGAAAGAAGGCAGGCATCCTTGGGGTCGACCTCCTCGTCTTCTTTTATTTCTTTCTCGGAGATATATTTAGGCGAGAGCGCCGCCACCTGCATGGCGAGGCAGTGGGCCAGCTCTTTATACTCATCGGTGCGCGCCACGAAGTCCGTCTCGCAGTTAATCTCAATCATAGCCCCGATGCGGCCGGCGGTATGGATATAGGCCTCGATGAGCCCCTGGCTGGTAACGCGCTCAGCCTTCTTCTGCGCCTTGAGAAGGCCTTTCTCTCTTAAAGACTCCAGGGCCTTATCAATGTCTCCGCCGCAGCCGACGAGCGCGCTGCGGCAGTCCATGATACCGGCGCCGGACTGTTCTCTAAGCTCTTTAATCATCGCGGTGGTGATTTCCAACTATTCCTCCTTAGCCTTCTTCCGGGGTGAACACCAGCGGTTCGGCGGCCGGTTGCTCTTCTTCTCCTTCAGCTTCCGCGGCGGCCTTCTCCTCGACGATTTCCACGGGGATGGCACCGATGCCAGCTTTCCCCTCAAGGACGGCGTCAGCTATCTTGGTGCAAACGAGCTTCACGGCCCGGATGGCGTCGTCGTTGGCGGGGATGGGGTAATCTATTTCATCGGGGTTGCAGTTGGTGTCCACGATGGCGATAACCGGGACGCTCATACGCCGCGCCTCGGCGAGGGCGATGCGCTCCTTGGTGGGGTCGACGATAAACAGGGCGCCGGGCAGGGCAGTCATGGCTTTGAAGCCGCCCATCTGGCGGTTCAGTCGCCCGATTTTCTCGTTCAACTTGAGGACTTCCTTCTTGGAGAGACGCCCCAGCTCACCCCTGGCAAGCTGGTCTTCCAGCCGTACAAGATGGTCGATACGGGCCTGGATGGTGGCGAAGTTGGTGAGCATGCCGCCGAGCCAGCGCTGGTTGACGAAGTACATGCCGCAGCGGGTAGCTTCCTCCTGCACGGACTCCTGCGCCTGTTTCTTCGTGCCCACGAAGAGAATAGTCTCACCGCTGGCGACGGTGTCGCGGATAAAGGCGCAGGCTTGGTCAAGCATAACGGCTGTCTTCTCAAGGTCGATAATATGTATGCCGTTACGCTTGGTGAAGATGTACTCCTTCATGCGGGGGTGCCAGCGGCCGGTCTGATGACCGAAGTGCGCTCCTGCCTCCAGGAGCTGTTTGATGGTAGCAGTGTCAGGCAATGCAGTTGACCTCCCTTGGTATATTAATCATAGGTATTCAGGAATCAGGTCTGAGAACAGTATAACATAACGATGGGTGAATGGCAATTAGCGGTTAGCTGTTGTCAATTAGCTGTAAGCTGTTGGCTATTTGCTGTAAGCTGTTAGTGATTAGCTGTTAGTGGTTAGCCCCCACCCCCCTTGAGCCCCCAGGGGGGCTTTTTTAAGGTGCGTATTGATTTGTTTTTTGTTTTTATTTTTTAATTTTTTTATTAGGTCTTACGAACGATTTGTTCGTGGGAATTGTTTTTTTGTTTTTTCCGTGGCTCTAGCTTCAGCCGAAGCTGATTTGTTTTTTATTGTTTCGATTTGTTTTTTACTCCATTTCCCCTAGTTTTTCCCGACGTTTATATAATGCACCCAAAAGAAGTGATAGGCAAGGGAATTTTGTCGCGTTCAGTATAATGAACCTCACCCCCTGACCCCCTCTCCAGACTGGAGCATAAATTACAGGCATTAAGAAAATGTCTGGAGAGGGGGATGAATATGAGAGGGGGCTAGCGCCCCCTCTCGCTGCGCACTCCCTTTTACTGCGTCTGCTTTTTTGAAAATTTGTTGCCCTCACCCTTAGTCCCTCTCCCATAAAGGGAGAGGGAGGGGGGAAAAAAGGCCGATAAGACACCGATGGTGCGAGGGCGGCTTGGGTGGGAAAAGATTAGAAGGAATAAAAAAGGATGAAGCGGGGTTGGAGGGCTGGATTCCGGCCTGCGCCGGAATGACAGAAAATCTGGGGCAGGTTTATCCTGTTTGCTCCGCGATTAGCAAGAATGTAGAATAACACCAGATGAGAATAATACATTTCGCCGATTTGCACCTGGGGGTGGAGAACTACGGTAAGACCGACCCCGCCACCGGCCTCTCCTCACGGATGGGCGATTTCCTGAAGTCTCTGGACGAGCTGGCAGACTACGCGCTGGAAAGCAGAGTCGACCTGGTAATCTTCTGCGGGGACGCCTACAAGACCCGCGAACCTACCCAGACCCAGCAGCGGGAGTTCGCCAGGCGCATCAACCGCATAGCAAGCAACAACATACCGGTATTCCTGCTCGTGGGTAACCACGACCTGCCCAACGCCATCGGCCGCGCTACCGCCACCGAGATTTTCGACACCCTCGCGGTAAAAAACGTCTACGTAGCCAGCAAGCCGGACATCTTCAAGATACCCACGGCAAGCGGCGCTATACAGATAGCGGCAATACCCTGGCTGAGGCGCAGCGCCCTTCTGAGCCGGGAAGATACGAAAAACCTCAACCTGGAAGAAATTAACCGGAAGATGCAGGAAGCCCTGACGCAGGTCATCGCGGACAAGGCCG
Organism: uncultured Dehalococcoidaceae bacterium; assembly: GCA_964442335.1. Classification (GTDB taxonomy): domain Bacteria; phylum Chloroflexota; class Dehalococcoidia; order Dehalococcoidales; family RBG-16-60-22; genus JBFYTX01. The sequence continues at coordinate 8,569 of CAYTZI010000020.1, forward strand.
CCGGGCTGGACCCCGCCCTGCCCGCCATCCTCGCCGCCCACGTGCCAATTTCCGACGCCAGGGTGGGGAGGGGCTCGGAGAGATACATGGCGATAGGCCACGAGCCGGCGGTGCTCCTGAGCAATATCGCCAATCCGGCCTACGACTACGTCGCCCTGGGGCACATCCACAAGCACCAGGTGTTGTCCGAGAAGCCGCCGGTGGTCTACTCCGGCAGCCTGGAAAGGGTGGACTTCGGGGAGGAAAACGACGAAAAAGGGTTCTATGTAGTAGAGATAGTCCAGGGGGAGGGGGGGAAAAGGGAGGTATCGTACCAGTTTCATCCGGTCAGCGCCCGGCGTTTCCTCACCATCGAAATAAAGCTGGAGCCGGAGGAAGACAATCCGACGGCCGCCGTCCTGGCGGCGATAAACAGCCAGAGAGAGAATATCAGGGACGCCATAGTGAGGGTCAACATCAGCCTGCCGGCAGCGCTGGACGGGCAGGTACGCTACGGCGAAATCCATGAGGCGCTTAAAGAAGCGCACAACGCCGCCGTCAACCGCGATATAACGAGGGAGACGCGCGCCAGGCTGGGGAGCCGAACATCGGAGAACATAACGCCTCTGGAGGCCCTGAACGCCTGGCTGGAAACGCAGAAGGTGGACCAGGAACGCCGGAAGATACTGCTGGAGTACGGGCAGAAGCTGATGGACAGCTATTAGCTATTAGCTGTTAGCTATTAGCTATTAGCGGTTAGCGGTTAGCTGCCCCGCCCCGATATCCTTTGCCGGGCTCAGGATGACCCTTCGACAAGCTCAGGGCGAGCGGACACAAGTAGTACGGTAAGAAGCTGATGAGACGAGGGCGGTTCGGGTGGGAAAAGATAAACAGGAATAAAGAAGGATGTGGCGGGGATGAAGTGATGAGTCTGGATTCCAGCCTGCCCCGGAATGACCCTTCGACAAGGCTCAGGGTGAGCGGGTGAGATTGCCGCGTCGTCCGCCCGAGGCGGACTCCTCGCAACGACACGAGGAGCGGAAGCTTAAACGATAATCTCCGATTTGCGGTTTTCCGTGCCACGCAGGAAGAGGACAGTTACAATATTGCCCGGCCTGAGTCCCTGGAGCGCTCTGGCCATATCATCTACGTTGCTGATACGCGACATATTCACCTGGGTAATGACATCGCCGGGCCTGAGACCGGTTCTTTCCCCCGGCGAGCCGGCAGCGACCTCCCCGACGATGGCCCCGAAAACGGGAATCTCACCGTGCTTCTGCGCCATCTTATCCGCATCGGCGATTTTAAGTCCAAAGCGGAGCGGCTTTTGCGTAGCGGCAGCGGCGACCAGCGCCTGAATCCGGGCGGAGTCGAAGCCGATAACAGCCTCGCCGTCAATGACCGTGACAGGCACGCCCATCTGGCCGGTAAGCTCGACCATCTCTTCCGCCGCCTCACGGTCGCGGGAGACATCAAGCTCGGTGTATTTTACGCCCAATCCGTCAAGAAGACTCTTTACCCGATGGCAATAGCCACAAGTAGGAGTCGTATACACCCTGACATCCATAGCCATTTCCGGAATCAGGACTCGCTTTCCTTCTCAATCTCGACATCGGGTAACCTGGGCAGGTCAAGCGGGCTGCTCCGGCGACGCATGGGGTTGATATCGGGAAACGCGTTCAGGAACTCTTTTTTCTCGTCACAGTACTTACATCTACCGATACTGGTCGGGCCGTTGGCGACCTCGATAACCCAGTAGTGATGGCACTTAACACCCGGCTTTTCCGCCGGTTTTTCTTCGGCTTTCGCTTTTACTCTCTGTTTCATCTCACACACCCTCTACCATGCTTTAATTCTAGTTCAAACAGGCTTGAAATGTATGCGACTTTTATCCCAGCATCTCACTATGATAACGAACAATTATGAAGCAATTATGAAGAAAGAGAAGGAAGAAAGGGAAAGCTGCGGGAGCCTAACGACGGGGCTCTTCGATGACTATCTCGAAGGGACAGCTGATAGCGCTGTAAGGACATACCAGCTCGCACAGCGTGCACCAGCCGCACTTATCAACGTCTTTCAAAACAACGGAGTTATCCTGCATCGCCAGGGCGCCGCAGGTGCAGACATCAACGCACAGACCACAACCCTGGCATTTTTCCTGGTCGATTACCGGCGCTGCATTCATTTCAATACCATTCTCACGCTTTCATCAATGATTGTCTGCGACATTTCTCTCACTATTCAACGCCGGCCAGATTCCTGAGCGCCTGCTGGTCGGCGATAACGATGCGGTTCCTCTCCATCTTGATAGTGCCCTCGTTCTCCAGGTTTTTCAGCGAACGGCCCACCATCTCGCGGGCGGTACCGATAACGGCGGCCATCTCCTGCTGCGTGAGGCGCGGGCTCTCCCCGCCGCTGTGGTCAGCGTACTCAAGCAGCATCTTGGCGACACGGCCAGTGACGCGGCGGAAAGAAAAATCCTCGACGAGGGCTATCAGCTCCTGCACCCGCCGGGAAAGCACCTGGATAACGTTCATGGCGACCTGCGCGTTTTCCCGGATGATGGCTTCCAGGTCTTTTTTCTTAATGCCGTTGAGCAGGACGGGGACCATGGCCTCGGCGCTGACCGGATTGAGCCCGCCGCCAAGGACGGGAACGTCGTTGAACGACTCCCCGGGCCGCGTGATATGGAAAATCTGCTCCTTGCCGTCGGCGGAGGTCTTGAAGACCTTGACGACGCCGGAGAAAACGAAATAAAGGACGTCGGAGGGCTCGCCCTCGAAAGCGAGCGTCTCACCGCGGTCGGCCCTTTTCTCGAAGACGTATCTACGGACGGACTCCAGCGCCGCATCATTCAGCCCGGCGAAGTAAGGCAGTTTTTTCAGAAAATCGACCTGTACAGCCATTTTACGGGATACTCCGTTGACATTATATCAAGTTGAGGGCTGACGGGCAAAGGGAATGATAATCCTCCTCTGCTCCCCCTTTATGAAAGGGGGACGATGCATCTTGATAGGGTGGGGTATAAAAGTCAGGTAAGAAGCTGATGGGGCGAGGGCGGTTCGGGTGGGAAAAGATAAGAATGAATAAAAGAGGATGGAGCGGGGGATACAGATTGCTTCGGGCTGCGCTCTCGCAATGACAGTCCGCTAGCCGGCGCCGCGGAAGCAATAACCGACGCCGGGCTCGGTGAGGATATAGCGGGGAGAGGAGGGGTCGGGCTCTATCTTCTGGCGCAGGTGCGAAACGTAAATCCGCACGTAGTCGACGTCGTCGATATACTCCCAGCCCCAGACCTTTTCCAGCACCTCCTGATGCGAAAGAACGCGATCGCTGTTTTCCACGAGAAGAGCGAGAAGCCGGAACTCGCGGGGCGTGAGCTTGAGCTTGTTACCGTTAACGGTGACCCTGCGCCCGGCGACATCCACGGTAAGATAATCGTTGCTGAAGCGGACGTTCCTTTTATCCTTATTGCCTGAAGACGAATCCGAGCGGCGCAGGGCAGCCCGCACCCTCGCCAGGAGCTCCCGGTTGCCCACCGGCTTGGCCAGATACTCGTCGGCGCCGCACTCGAGGCCGCGGACGACATCGTCCTCCGAGCAGCGCTTGCCGGTCATCATGATAACGGGCGCGTCGGACACCTCACGAATCAGCCGGCATGTCTGCCAGCCATCGATTTCCGGCATCATGACATCCAGCAGAACGAGGTCCGGCCTGCGCTCGTAGAGAAGGCGCACCGCCTCCTGGCCGCTGGAGGCCTTGTAGACCTCAAAGCCCCTGCCCGCCAGGACCTGCTCGGCCAGCTTAAGCTGGGAAGGCTCATCGTCGACAACGAGTATCTTTCTGTTCATCGGGGTCACTTGCCATCCTGAGAATTTTCAGACCGTTGGACGATATTACTCAAAAGAGCCTGCAGCCGCTTGCCGCTGGTCAGGACGTCGTTCAGATTGCGGCGCTGCTCTTCGTTTATTTTACCCGGCACCTCTTCGAGCATGAGCTCGGCGAAACCGATGATGATATAAAGCTGGTTGCGGATATCGTGGGACAGCCCGGAGATAGAGGCCGAATCGCCAGCGCCCTCCGCCGGCCACCGGCCGCGGGAAGAAGAGCGCTTCGCTCCCCCCTTAGTGAAATCGATACTGCGTTCCGCTTTGTATGCCATATTGTACAATATTAACACATTAAGTGACTGCTGGCAATAGCACAAACGCACAAAACGCAAAGAACGTAAAGCAAGGATTATACGGGGAGAACACCGGAACAGAGGGCGAGGGAGGGGCTAGATATTTTTCAGATAACGCCGGATGCTTCTATCGAGGTAAGCGACGGCGATACCTTCGCGCTGGAAGAGGCGGGGGCCGCGAGAGCCGGAACGATAACACTTAATTTTACCACGGTCGCACCAGCGGCGTACGGTGGAGGGGTGTACATTAAAGATACGGGCGACATCGGTGGTGGTGAGCATAGCGCCCGGGGTTTTTTCTTTACGAGGCACTTTACCAGGCGCTCCCGGTAACGGGCACTGGCTTCAACTCGTGGCCGAACCAGTGATTAAAGACCGACCCTGCCGGGGCGTTTGCCATGATCTTCTCTTTAACATCGGCGTAATGTCCCTGGTACTCCGGAAGCTGCTCGCCGCGCTCGTCGAAGACCATAACCATATCGTTTTTAATCCTGATAACCGTCTTAATCAAGGCTTTCCTCCACAATATATAACGATTTTCTTACTCTATAGTAACCAAAAAATGCCAACCAGGCATAAAATCGGCGTTAAAAAGTGTAAATAAAAGATAAATATTCGGGAAACGTCCGCGGCGGCCCGGGCAAGCTATCAGTCACTTCAAGGGAGAGAAGGCGTTTACAGAGTGTTTATTGAAGTTAAGAAACCTATTCCTTATAATTATCTATGTAAGCAGGAAAAGGAGAATATGAGCCGACTAATCGAGCAATTCCAAAAAGCAAGCCGGACAGCCGCGGCGCCGATGGGCTTCCGGACGGCGCGGCCGACAGAACTGCCACCGAAAATCCAGCTCATCGCCACCATAGAGGCGGGAACCGCCGAAAGCCCGCCCGATTACCTGAGGCCGGTTGACGCCGTACTGATACGCTTTACGCAGACGAATTACAGCGCCAAATCCCTGGACAAAGCAACGTCGGGGCTGGGAGACATACCGTGGGGGCTTTACGCCGATGACAACGAGAAGGCGGCGGAGGCGGGGGGCGACTTCACAGTGTTTTCCACCGCCAGCCGGATAGACAGAGATACCAAAGACGGCAAGGCAGGCAAGCTCCTGGAAGCGGACCCGTCCATGGACGACGGCCTCCTGAGAGCCATCAACGACCTACCCGTGGACGCGGTAATAATCCCGGGAGAACCGGATAAAAAGGGACCGCTGATATGGCACCAGATGATGATATACCAGCATTTAGCCAACATGTTTACCAAGCCCCTGATTATATATGTTCCGGCTGACATCAACGAAAAAGAGCTAAAAATCCTCTGGGACGCCGGGGTCGACGGGATTATCGTGGAGGCGGACGCGGGCAAGGCGGAAACGCTCAAAGACCTGCGCCAGACCATCAATAAGCTGCCGGCGCGAGCAGGCCGGAAAAAGGGAAAAGTCGAAGCGCGCCTGCCCCGCATCGAGACCGAGCAAGCCAGGACAACAGCACCCCCCGACGAAGAAGAGGAAGAAGAGGACGAGTAGCC
>CAYTZI010000020.1:14357-20770 GCA_964442335.1 uncultured Dehalococcoidaceae bacterium
AAGAGTTGACATCGAGATGACGGGTGTTAAAATGCACATATAGGATGAAGCCCCAACCGGACCGAAGGGAGGAAACATGTTGAAGCTAAGACTAACGTGCTTACTCGTTATAGCGGCGGCGCTGACACTGCCGGGATGCAACGGGGGAGAGACCGCCGCGGACACGGAGCTAGAGGAAATGCTGGGCGATGTACCCTTTCATGTGGCGGTAAATCACGATATCTGGTTCGGGGACCCGCAGCAGGCCAAGGAGCTGAACGGACTGGAGGACCTGGATACCTTTCAAGGGGCCGAGGACATAATCAGAGACCTGCCGGAGGAGCAGGGAATGCAGTTCTTAAACGACTGGGGCGCCGCGGCTCAGTTTAACTCGAGGTGGAGCCAACCGGACTTCGCTTCGCTGACAGGCATCGATTTAATGAAAATCGACCAGGTAGTCTGCAGCGACATTATCCCTCCCAACAGTTTTTACATACTGAACGGGGACTTCGACGAGGCGCTTATCGGGGAGAAGCTGACCGGGCAGGGCTACACCAGGACAGACTACGGACAGCACTCTTACTACTCGATACGCGACGATTATGAGATAAATATCAGGAATCCTCTGGGCAGAGTCGTCTTCGCCGGCATGAACCGGGTAATCGTGCAGGATAATTTAATCGTTACCTCACCGGTCACGGCCGATATCACCGCAATCTTCGACACGATGGACGGGAACAGCCCCTCCGTCCTGGATAACGAAATGTGCCAGGCGCTGGTGGACAGCCTGGGCGATGTGCTCGCAGCGACCATCACCACACCGGAACGCATTATTTTTTCCGACCTGGCGGGACAGCAAGAGCGCCCGATGATGTTCGATTTCAATATTCCGGCGGACTGGGGGACCCTGCGGGGCTACGAAATGGCCGCCCTGAGTTACCGCGCGGACGGCGATGAGCGCTACCTGGATATCGCGCTGTATTACGCGGACAAAGATGCCGCCGAAGCAGACGGTAGAGAGATAGTAAAACGGATGCAAAGCTATGAAGTGGGCACCTATATGGGCAGCACGCAGCAACCAGACGAACCCATGATGTTCACGGACTGGTGGCAGCCCGGAAAGCCGGTCGTGAAGGAATACGGGGATGGCGTGGTACTGAAAATCTCCTGCAAGTCGATTGGCGAAATGCCGCACTGGATTTCAAGCTTTATAGGCAGTGAAGGCATGCCTTTCCGCGACCTGCTTTTCCTGGCACCGGAGCCGGCGGAATACATCGGGGAAAATGAGGAGCCAGCCGTCATTATCCAGGAGGGGAACTAGGGAATCCAGAGCCGGTTTTCATGACGACGGGAATGCCAGATAAACGGGGTCTATACATGCTGGAGCATCTGGAAGGACTTGCCCTCGGTGGCGATGGCCGGAGCAATGACCATCTCCGCTTTATGGAACTCCTGGATATCGGCCGCCCCGCAGAAGCCCATCGCCGTGCGTAAAGCCCCAACAAGGTTCTCCGTGCCGTGGGTTAGCGACGTGGGGCCGAAGAGCAGCTTTTCAAGGGTGGTGTTGGTGCCAACCTTGATGCGCGTGCCGCGGGGGAGGGCGGGGTGGGGATGGGACATACCCCAGTGATAGCCGCGGCCGGGGGCTTCCTTGACGCGGGCGATATTGGAGCCGAGCATCACGGCGTCCGCTCCGGCGGCTAAAGCCTTACAGACATCGCCGCCCTTGCTGAAGCCGCCATCGGTAATAACGGGCACGTACCGGCCGGTCTCCCGATAATACTCATCCCGCGCCGCCGCGGAATCGATAGTAGCCGTAATCTGAGGCACGCCGAGTCCGAGCACCTCGCGGGAGGTGCAGGCGGCACCGGGGCCGACGCCGACCAGAACCCCGGCGATGCCCGTCCGCATCAGCTCAAGGCAGGCGTTATAGCTCACGCAGTTGCCGACGACGATGGGTATTTTAATCTGGTCGCAGAGCTCGGAGAAAATGAGGCCGCGGTAGCTTTTAGAGACATGGCGAGCGCTGGTGACGGTGGACTGCACCACCAGGATATCGCCGCCGGCTTCCACAACGACGGGGGCGAGGCGCTTGGTACTGGCGGGGACCAGAGACACAGCGCAGACCGCGCCGGCTTTCTTGATAGCGCGAACCCTGTCGCCGACGAGCTTCTCTTTAGTCGGCTCTTTATAGACTTTCTGCAAAAGGGCGGTCACCTCGGCATCGGAGGCTTTAGCAATTCGCTCAAGCACTTCGTCGGCATTTTCATAGCGCGCCTGAATGCCGTCCAGATTAAGGACGCCGAGGCCGCCCAGCTTGTTCATGAGGATAGCGAGATTGACATCGACGACGGAGTCCATAGCGGAAGTAACGATGGGGACAGAAAAAGTGAAATCGCCGACATGGAAATCCGTGGATGTCTGCTCTGGGTTGATGGTAATATCTCCGGGTACGATAGCAACTTCGTCGAACCCGTAAGAACGCCGGAGCTGCTTGAACGCGGGGGGTGCTTTAGCGCTGCACATATATGTTCTCCTATCTAAATATATGTGCTCTTAATTATAACAAAAATGAGGAAGATTATGCAAGAGGATTTTTAGTCGGTTTTGTTTGCACATGGTTGATTTTAACACTCACCCCCTGGCCCCCTCTCATTCCCGACAAACAAAGTCCTAGTAAGTGATAGTTGACAATTCCTTATCTATACAAGTATTATTGTGTTGCAATAATTCCACAGGGAAAAACGTTGAAGCAGTTCCGTGTACTTATAGTTGACGACGAGCCGCGCATCCTAAAGTTTCTAAATCTCAAGCTTAAAGCCTCGGGGTATGAAGTAGTCACGGCAAACAGCGGCGCCGAAGCCCTGGCACAGACCCGGGAACATGAGCCCAACCTGCTCGTGCTGGATGTAGTGATGCCCGTCATGGACGGCTTCGAGACCCTGAGACAAATCCGGACGTTTTCCGCCGTTCCCGTCATTATCCTCAGCGCCAAAGAGGCCAACGTGGACAAAGTCAAGGGGCTGGACATGGGCGCCGACGACTATCTCGCCAAGCCTTTTAACCCCGATGAACTGGTGGCGCGCATCGAGGCGGTCAGGCGGCGGCTGGCGCCCGAGGAAAACCGAAAAGTGGTCAATAATATAGCCCTGGGGAACGTGACCATCAACTTCAAAAACCACATCGTCGCCGTCGACGGGAAGGAAATACCGCTGACGCGCATCGAGTGGCTGCTGCTGAGCGAACTGTCCCGGAACGCCGGCAAGCTCATGCTGTACGGCGAGCTACTGACCAGGGTATGGGGACCGGAATATCGCGACGACGTCCAGATATTGAGAACGTGGGTAAGCCGCCTGAGGCACAAGATAGAAAAAGGCGCTGACGCCAGCACTCTCATCCACACCGTGCCCAAGACGGGCTACATGATAGACCAGCCCAAGCCGTAATTATTGTTGCGAGATTCTCCTTCGGGCCTTCTTCACGATTAAATGACATAGTTTTGTAACATTTCCCTGCCCTTTTTTATAATTATTCCACTGTCTAAACGGTAAAATTACGCTGTGAACATATTACGGGACACGCCGATGTCTTCATATACAAACCAGCGCTCATTCATCGATATCAGAGGAATGGTAGCCAGGACCCTCCTGGAGCACGCTAATGGCAGAACGGGCGGGCAGAGCCGGCTGGCGCAGCGGGATATCGCCGCAACGGTGGGGGCGGACTGGGGCATGGTACACATCTCACTGAAGTCCCTGCAGGAGCAGGGCGCTATCAGAATCGAGCGGAACCGCTTATACGTCAATAAAGAACTGCTGCAGAAGATGGCCGCGGCCGATGAACAATAAATCCGGAACAGCTTTCATGCCGAAAGCGGCCCGACGGAAAAGCGCAGGTTATTCAGATGGAACCCGAGAGAATCGATGCCGCTGAGGTAAAGAAAAGGCTTGAGCAGGGCGAACCTGTTTTTATCATCGACACAAGGAGCCCGCACGACTGGGAAGCCTCGGACGTAAAGATACCGGGAGCGGTACGCATCCACTTCTTCGAGCTGCCGAAGCGCATCAACGAACTGCCGCGCGATAGAACAATCGTCACCTATTGCATCTGACACAACGAAGAATCCAGCGCCCGTGCGGCACAAATCCTGCTGGACAACGGCTTCAAGAATGTTTACGCGATGCGGGGCGGCTTCAACGCCTGGCTCGACGCAGGTTATCCGACGGAACCGAAGTCCTGAAGCAAACACCGGTCCGCCCGTCCTTAATACCAGAGGGGAGTCTTTGTATGAAAAAATATGATGCCATCGTCATCGGGTCGGGGTGCGGGATGAACATCGTCGACGCCGCCATGTCCCACGGCCTGAAGGTAGCGCTGGTGGACAAAGGACCGCCGGGCGGGACCTGCGCCAACCTGGGCTGCATACCGTCAAAAATGCTCATATTCACAGCCGACAGAGCCATGGAAATACGGGAGTCCGGGAAGCTGGGCGTGAGGGGCGACATCAAGAACATAGATTTCCCCGGCATCATGGAGCGCATGAGAAAATCGCTTTACCGGGGACAACAGGAAATGAGGCACGGCCTCAGCCACGCGACCGGGCTCGATTTTTACGAGGTCGAAGCGCATTTCACGGACGACCATACCCTGGAGGCGGGCAGGGGAAAAATCAGCGCCGATATTATTTTCATCGCAGCGGGGTCGCGCCCGGCAGTCCCGCCCATCAAGGGCCTCGACAGCGTTGATTATCTCACCAGCGATACCATCCTGGAGCTAAAGAAAAGGCCGGAAAGCGTGATAATCATCGGCGGGGGGTATATAGCGGCGGAATACGGGCACTTCCTGGAAGCCATGGGCACGAAGGTCACCATCCTGGAAATGGCCGACCGCCTGGTGCTCGCGGAAGAGCCGGAGGTATCCGAACTGCTCAAACAAGAGCTAAGCAAGCGCATGAAGGTCTACACGAGCATCCGGGTGGAGGAGGTGAAGAAAGCCAGCGGCGGGGCAACCGCGATATTCAGCGACCCCAAGGGCAAGAAAAAGGAAATAACGGCGGAGAAAATCCTCGCGGCGACGGGGCGGAGGTCCAACGCCGACCTGCTCCAGGTGGAAAAGACGGGGGTGGAGGTGGACGGGAGGGGATATATCAAGGCCAACGAGTTTTTGGAGACCAATAAGAGAAATATCTTCGCCGTGGGAGACATCAACGGGCAGCAGATGTTCACCCACGTGGCCAACCAGGAATCGGTGATAGCGGCCAACAACGCGCTGCACAAGACAAGAGTAAAGATAGACTACAGGGCAGCCCCCCACGCGGTCTATTCGCACCCGCAGATAGCATCGGTGGGAATGACCGAGGAAGCCGCGAGAAAAACGCACAAGGTCCTGGTGGGGAGGGCAAAATACTCGGAAGTCGCCTACGGCGAGGCGATGATGGAAGAAAACGGTTTCGCCAAGGCGATAGTCGACGAGAAAACGAACAAAATTTTAGGGTTCCACATCATCGGGCCTTACGCCCCCATCCTGATACAGGAAGTAATTAACTTGATGACAACAGCGGGGAAGATAGATAACCTGGAAAGCAGTCTCCACATCCACCCCGCCCTGCCCGAACTGATACTAAAGGCGCTGGTAAACCTCGAATAACCGGGCTAAAGACACAGCGGAGGCGTCCCGTACTAGTAGACAGTATGCTCTGCATAGGACTTCTGCTCCGCAGTATTGAGAAACCGTATCGGCGGGCGGTCGCCCTGGCTCACCAGAAGGTGAACATCCTCAGTAACATGGTCGACGGAACCGAGGACAGGCATGATGAGCTCGACCAGTCTCTGGCGGTCGGGGGCTTCCACGATGACCATGACATTGGGGTGGCCCTCGAGCGTGTCCGTCATAATGACCCCCCCGATACCCTGCAGGACCCGGAGCGCATCCTCATATCTTGATTCCCGTATATCCAGCAGCATATAAACTCTTGAACTCATCAGCGTTCTCCTTTCCAGTAAAAAACTCTCTATTAAGTATCAGGTGTTCTGATACAGGCGGCACGGCTGGCCCGAGCTGCAATTGTGATAAATTTTATTCCCGACCTGAGTGAACTTGCGTGTCAACATCAGCCGGTCGCCGTCAAGCCAGATGGTCTGGATGGCCTTGCAGCCGGGGCAAAAAGCCATCATCTCCCTTGGCTCCACGGGGAAACTCACCCTCTTGAAACCGGAGGGCCGAATCTCTCTTACCGATAGCAAAGTCATCTCGCGTTCACCTGATACCCTAAATAATGCTCATTTTACTTATCAGGTTATGGAATAATCATAAAATCGGGCAGGGAAACATAACAAAAATATGTCATTTATTTTTATGATATTTCACTCCATCGGAATACCTAATATATATAACGTCCGGCGCGAACTACGGGTTAGCCAGCAACCGGAGAATAT
>CAYTZI010000021.1:0-20768 GCA_964442335.1 uncultured Dehalococcoidaceae bacterium
AAATCCCGAAGAAAGGCTTGCCCTGTCTATAGAGTTTTTCCAGGTACTCATTCATCCTTGTATCATAAAGGACACGCATGCCGGCTTCGACGTCTCCGCCGCTGATAAAGACGATGTCGGCGGCTTCCAGGACGGCGCGGGCTTTGTCCGGGTCCGCCCCCGCCGGCGCTATCACGGCGTGCGTTACTTTGTCCGCCCCCGCCTCCGTAAGCTCCCCCGCGATGAAGCGGAAAAAGTTCCTGTCGTCGCCGCTGGCGGTGCCGCTGTAGGCCACGGACGGCGAGGCGATGCCGATTTCCCGGTACATTCTCTGCAGCAGGACGCCCTGCTTTTTGCGGTTGCCCGACCGCCCCCCGGCGAAAAGGTAGACCGGCTTCCTCATATCAGTAACCTTCCATTACATTATAACTCACGGACAAGCTTTCGCAGCATCGAGGTAGTCCTCTATTTTCAGCGGGAAAAGCGTTTTGGCGAGGCGGTATTTACCCGAGTCCTCCGGCGAAAGGAAGTCCTCGTAAATAATGGATATCTCCGCGCCCCGCCCGTAGAGCCTGCGCAGCTTCTGCGCCAGTTCGCTTTCGAGCTTTTCGCGGTCTTTGCGACCGGTCGCCACGTGGACGCTATAGACTCCCGGGGCCGGCTGCTCCAGGCGGTACTCGTCGAGGTCCTTGACGGTGCCCATCGTTTCGTCGAGACGGCGCAGCGTGACCAGCCTTCCGGCGCAGTCCAGCGTGGCGTTAGCGAACCTGCCTTCGATGGCCGAGAGGATAATGCCAGAATCCCTGCCGCATGGGCACCGGTGTTCTTTATCTACCCGTGCTATGTCGCCGACGTCGAAGCGGAGCATGTAGTACCACGGATTATCGAAGGTGGTCACCAGCATTCTGCCCGCCTCCGGCCCGCCGTGCTCTTCTTTCAGCGGCTGGATATCCACCCGGCAGTAAGCGCTGTTCTGGTGGAACTTTCCCGCCTCGCACTGCATGAAGATGTAGCCGGTCTCGGTGGTGCCGTAAGAGCTCGCCAGCGGCGATTTAAATACCTGGCGGACCTGCCGCAGGTGCAGGCTCGAGGGGTATTCGTAGGTAAAGGTAATCAGTCCCGGCTGAAAAACGGCTCTTCGTTTCGCCGCCGCGTAGCGGCAGAGCTTTGCCAGGAGGGAGGGGTTGGCTTCGAGGATAACCGGCCTGAAGATTTCCAGCTCGCGGAGCATGCGGTCCATGATGGCGTCCGTCCATCGGGAGGGGTCGGTCTTCTCGTTGAGATAAAGGAAACGCGCCAGCCGCCGCTTTTCCAGGGGAAGGTCGCCGTCGTCGGAGATAAAGCCCACGTTGAGGGCGTTCGCCAGGATGGCTTCGGGGCGGTCCGCTCCGGCCAGGCGTGCCGCCTGCGAGTTAAGCGTCCAGGAAGCCCTCTCGGAGGCATCCCACCACTCCTGGTTCCAGATATTCGTCACCCGGACGGTGTCGCTGGAGCCGCTGGTCTGGGCGAAGTCTATCTCGCCGCTTTCCAGTCCTTTCTGAACGTCCCTGTCCCGCGGTACGAAACCGTCGGGGAAATGCTCGCGGATATCCTTTTTCGTTAAAGCCGGCAGGGCGGCGTAGCGGGCGTCGATGGGGTAACCGGGACCGGGTTCGCAGGCGCGCCATGCCTTATAGGCGCCCAGGCTGAGCGATTTCTCCAGCGCCTCGCGCGATTTTTCATAGTATTCCGGGGAAAAGCTGTATCGAGAATCCATGCTAGACCATATTCAGAACGCGCCGGCGGCGGCACGCACCGACATCATTGGTTTCCAGAAGCCAGTCGATAGCCTTATCCATAGTGTTGCTCGGTTTATTTGTTCGTGGGCGGGTTATCGATAATATTATATGATTGGTCGACCCCCTGTCCAACGAATCCATGAAGAAAGTCGTTACATCGGGGACAGGTCAAGCTCCCGCCGGCTTTCCTCCTCCCGCGCCAGCGACCTCGCGTGCTCCCTGTTCAGGCTCTTTATCAGCGGTATGAGCAGCCCAAGGGTGAGAAAGAAAGTGAGAATGTCCGAGCCTGGGAAGGAGAACCATACACCCTGCTCCCCGAAAAACAGGGGGAGAATCAGCAGCAGCGGTATCATGAAAGCCACCGGCCGGGAGATGGCGACGATAAACGTCTGCATCGCTTTCCCCACCGACGGAAATATCATCGAGCCCACGTTATAAAAGCCGAATATCGGCAGGGCCAGGAACACCATCCTGGCGATATAGGCAGCCTTGCTGATCAGTTCTTCGTCCGAGGTGAATATCCGGAATATGGGTTGGGGGAAGAAGTAGAGCACGAAGAACCCGAGCAATCCCACCGCGATGGCTATAGCCGAGGCCATGATGATGGTCCTGACCACCAGTTTGTAACGCTTTGCCCCGTAGTTATAGCCGAGTATCGGCTGCATCCCCTGGCCTATCACCATGCTGGGCATTATCGAGAACCACATGACGCGCTGGATTATCAGGAAAGCCGCTATGGCGATATCGCCGCCGTAGGACACCGCCGTCCTCATTATCATCATCGCGGAAAGACTGCCGGCCGTGGTCTGCACGAACGAGGCGATACCGATGACGAAAATCTGCTTCAATATATTGAATTTGGGCAGTAGATTTCGCGCCCGTATCTTCAGGTAGGCGCTCCCGCTCATGTAGTAGACGAGGACATACACCGTCGAGACGGCCATGGATATCACGGTGGCCAGCGCCACGCCGCTGACGCCCATGTGAAGAATGACGATAAAAATCCAGTCGATAAGAATATTCAGGCAGGAGGAGATAATCAGCGCGGTCATGGCCACGCGGGCGTTGCCCTCCGCCCTCACGAAGCCTACCAGCGCGTTCGTCATGATGTTGAAACCGCCCCCCGCCATCATGATGGTCAGATAGTCCCTGGCGAACGGCAGGACGGCGTCGGAAGCGCCGATGAGCCTGAGCCAGAAATTCATGAAAGGAATAAAGCACGCCACCATGAGCAGTGAAGCCGCCACCCCGAAGATGATGCCGTTTCCCAGGGTGAGTTCCGCGCCCTGCCTGTCCTGGCGGCCAATCATCCGCGATATCAGTGACGCTCCTCCCAGCCCCACCATCTGCCCCAACCCCATGGTCAGCATCTGGAACGGGAAGGATATCGAAAGCCCCGCCATCGCCATCTGGGGGTTTGCTATGAAATTGCCCACAAATATCGTGTCGACGGTGCTATAGATGGCCTGGGCGGCCATCCCTAAGAACAGGGGGATGGTCAGCTTCATCATAAGCTGCCCTATCTTATCGCTGTCGAGTACGCTCTGGGTCTGTACTTGCATAACTCGGTATCGCTTTCTGGCTATTTATCGATGCGGACGTTCTCCACGGGTATTCGTGGAGCGGGCAGCGGCTCGGGCGGTTTTCCTTTGTCATCGGCGCCGGCCCGGCGGAACTGGTTGATAACGGGTATGATGAGCGCCACCGTGAGTATCAGAGTAAAGAAATCGGAGGTCGGGAAGGAGAGGAAAACACCCTCGAGGCCGAGCAGCCGGGGCAGCACCAGCACCGCCGGTATCAGGAAGAGCACCGGCCGGGCGGCGGCCGTGATAAAAGCCTGCACCGCCTTGCCGATGGACATGAAAGACGTGGCGCCGACCATCACCAGGCCCATCACGGGCATGCTGAGGAAAATGAGACGTGAAGCCTTGATGCCGGCTGCGACCAGCGCCGGGTCTGTGTTGAAAATCTTGATGATCGGTCCGGGAATCGTGTACAGGATAATGAAAGCCATCAGGCTCAGCGACGTGGAGGCTATCGTCGCTATCTTCAGGGCTTTCAGGGCGAGGCCGTAGCGCTTGGCGCCGTAGTTAAAGCCGAGGATGGGCTGCACGCCCTGGCCGGTGACCATGGCCGGCATCGTGGCGAACATCATCACCCGCTGGATGATGCCGAAGGCGGAAAGGTAGACATCGCCGCCGTATGAGACCACCTCCCTGATGAGGAACATGGCGGAAAGGCTGCCGGCCACCGTCTGCACGAAGGACGAGGCGCCGATGGAGAACATACCTTTGAGAATGCCCATATCCAGGCGCAGGTTGCTGCGGCGGAACTTGAGGTAGCTGCTCCCCGAGAGATAATACATGCCCAGGTATATCAGGGCGACTATCTGGGCGATAACGGTGCCCAGGGCGGCGCCGGTGACGCCCATCTTCAGCCAGAGGATAAAAATGGAGTCCAGTATGATGTTCAGGGTAGCCCCGATGATGTTGGCAATCATGCCCACGCGGGCGTTGCCCTCAGCCCGGACGAAGTTAAGCAGCGTCAGCCCCACGAGATTAAAGACCGTGGCGCTCACGATGATGGTCAGGTATTCCCGAGCGTAAGGTAAGACCTCCTTCGAGGCCCCGATAAGGCGCAGGAAACCGTTGATATTGGGCAGGATGATGGCGGTTATTACCAGTGACAATATAACGATGCAGGTTATGCCGTTGCCCAGCGCCCGTTCCGCCTTTTCCTTCTCTCCCGAGCCGATGAACCTGGAAATAAGGGATGTGCCGCCCATGCCGACCATCATACCGATGCCCATGAACAGCATCTGTATGGGGAAAACGATGGAAAGGCCGGCGATGGCCACCATGCCGATGGGATTGCCGGCAGTGTCAACGGCGTGGCCGATAAAGATGGTGTTGACCACGTTGTAGAGCGTCTGCACGAACATACCGAGGAACGCGGGCATCGCCAGTATAAACAGCAGCCGCCCGACGCGGTCGGTATCGAGGACGTTGCGGTCCGTATTCTGGTTGATTATAACCGGGGGTCTTTGCATATTTACATAATTTATTCTTTCCGGATAAGTGCGGCTTTACGCTATTGCAGCTTGAACAGGATATCGCGCATGTTCCTCAGCGAGTCCGAAAGGGTCTCCAGCTCTTTATCGGTGAGGGAGGACATGTTGTCCCTCACCGCGTTAAGGACGAGGTTTTCCTGCTCGTCGAGCACCTTGCTGCCTTCTTCGGTCAGGGTGATATTGAAGGTGCGCCGGTCGGCGGAGCCCATCTCTCTTTTAACGAACCCCACGTCCACGAGCTTATCGATAAGGTGGGTCATCTGGGCTTTGGCTATAAGCAGTTTTTCCCCGATGGCGGCGGGATGCTGCGTCCCTTCATCTTTAAGCTGCCGCATGATTTCAAAGTGCAGCAGCTTGATATCAACGTCGGTATCCGCCAGCGTGGTCATGACCAGCCTGCGGCGGATAAGGCGGAAAATCAGCGGCGGTACGGAAAGCAAATCAGTGGCGACCCTGCACAGAATATCACCGCGCATAGCGTGTCCCTCCTGACTCCATCGGCATTAAGTGGTATATATTATATATAGTTTATCTACTATATAGTATATATTATAAACTATTTATTCCGGGGGAATCAAGGGGCCGGAGGGAGACTTTAGTCCTACGCTTTCCGTACACCTGTTGTGTTACAATTCACCTGAATGTTAATTTCAGTCAGGGGGAGCTGGTATGGATTTCACTCATGTAGAGGGGAGCGACAGGGGCAAGGTCAGGCTGTATGCCTTGAGCACCTGCGGCTGGTGTAAAAGGACCAAGGCGCTTCTTCAAGAGCTGGGGGTCGGGTATGACTATATCGATGTCGACCTTTTGAAAGGTAGCGAGCAGACGGCGGCCATCGGCGAGCTCCAGAAATTCAATCCCGGGTGCAGTTTTCCGACGCTGGTTATCAACGACAGCAAGAGCATAGCGGGTTTTAAAGAGGACGAAATAAGGGAGGCGCTGGTATGACTGACGAAAAGAGCGGGATACCGGAACAGGAAATAGACCGTCTTTACGAAAAGCTTAAATCGGAGGCGGAGTCCGGTGGCTATCACCTCAACCCCGACATGCCCATGACCCGCGAGCTGTTGAGGGGCATGCTGGTCAATGAGAAACGCTATGGCTATCCTTCCTGCCCCTGCCGCCTGGCCTCCGGCAGTAAAGAAGAAGACCTGGATATTATCTGCCCCTGCGACTACCGCGACCCTGACCTCGATGAGTATAACGCCTGTTACTGCAGCCTTTACGTTTCCCGGGCGGCGGTGGAGGGTAAGGCTAAGGTCGGCTCGATACCGGAGAGGCGGCCGCCCCGCGAAAAAAGACTGCGGATGAAGAGTGAAAAGAAAGCGGCGCCCGTGGGCTCGCTGCCGCTGCCGGTCTGGCGGTGCCGGGTCTGCGGCTATCTCTGCGCCCGGGACGTTCCGCCGGAGGTATGCCCCATCTGCAAGGCAAAGAAAGACCGGTTCGAGCGGTTTATCTGATATTGTCTGGCCTTGCCTTCATCTCATGTAAAAGTACGGTGCGTTCCGAAAAGGCCGCCGGCCCCTCTTTTCGTTCACCTCTCGGGCAAAGTATGATTCACGTAAATTATGGCTCCTCCTGGACTTTGTATCGCTAAAAGAGCGTCAAGTTATTAAATGGTTGTGTTTGCTTTTGGTTGTCAGTGCTGGCCTCACCCCTTTATCCCCTCTCCAGCCAGAGACATTGAGAGGTCGCCAAAGATAAGCATGGCTGGAGAGGGGAGTTCAGGAGAGAGGGGGCTACGCCCCCTCTCGAATTTTCACCCCTTCTCAAACAAACTTAAGTCTGAACACTAATATGAACCTGTTTGAGAGGGGGCCAGGGGGTGAGTGTTAAAATCAACCATATTCAAACAGAACCTATTAAGTTTCATCTTTACGAAACGCGATAAGGATGGTATAATTATATTACGATATATCGCCATAAAATCGCTTCGCGCTGATTAATGAAAACGATTATAAGAATAACCGGTTTCGTTCAAAGATACTGGTTCATGCTCCTGCTCGCCTTCGTGTGCACCATCATCGGCACCGGCTTCAGCATCATCATTCCCCGCATGATTGGCGACGGCATCGATACCGTGATAGGCATGGGCCAGCGGAGCGCCATTATCATTGCGGCGGTGGTCATCGTCGTCGCCAGCGCTATGCGGGGCTTCGCCGGCTACGGCCAGCGCTTCTTCGCCGAGGTGGTCGCCCAGAAGGTGTCCTATAATATCCGCAACTCCCTCTACGCCCGCCTCCAGCGGCTCAGCTTTTCCTTCCACGATAAAAACCAGACCGGCCAGCTCATGTCCCGCGCCACGGTAGACGTGGAAGCCACGCGCATGTTCTTCTCCATGGGCTTGCTCGGTATGGCGCAGGTGGTCTTCATGTTCGCCGGTGTGTCATATATGATGCTCTCGGTTGACTGGAGCTTGGGGCTGATGACCCTCGCCTTCGTCGTGCCGGTAGCCTGGCTGGCGGCGACCTTCGGGACACGCATACGCCCTATCTGGCTCAGAGTGCAGGCCATGCTCGGCTTCATGGGTAACACGCTCGAGGAGAGCCTTTCCGGCGTCAGCGTCGTCAAGGCCTTCTCCCACCAGCGGGAAGAGAGCAAGAAGTTCGCCGTGCAGGCCCAGGACCTCTACGATAACTCGATGGCGGCGGCCCGGCTGATGTCCATCAACATGCCTACCATGGTCCTGCTGGTCTCTTTACCCACCGTCCTAATATTATGGTACGGCGGCCGCCAGGTGGTCGCCGGCAGCTTGACCGTCGGCGAGGTGACCCAGTTCATCCTGCTCGTGGGACTCCTCATGATGCCGATTCGCCGGCTCGGCATGATGGTCAACCTCTTTTCCCGCACCGCCTCGGCCGGCCAGCGCATCCTGGAGATACTGGATACCGAGTCCGATGTAAAAGAGAAACACAACGCCGTCGACCTGGGCAAGGCCAAGGGCCGTGTGACCTTCGATAACGTGAGTTTCGGCTACAACAGCCTGGGCGCCGCCCTGAAAAATGTCAGCTTTGACGTTCAGCCCGGGCAGCTCGTCGCCCTTATCGGCGCTTCCGGCAGCGGCAAGAGCACCATCGCCAACCTGCTCGCCCGTTTCTACGACGTCACCGGCGGCCGCATACTCATCGACGGCACGGATATCCGGGACGTCACCCTCGTCTCTCTGCGCAGGAACGTCGTCACCGCCCAGCAGGACGTCTTCCTCTTTTCCGCGACGATTAAAGAGAATATCGCCTACGGCGCTAAAGACGCCTCGATGGATAAAATCATAGATGTCTCTAAAGCGGCTTACCTCCACGATTTCATCAGCTCGCTGCCGGAGGGCTACGATACCTGGGTCGGCGAGCGCGGCGATACCCTCTCCGGCGGCGAGAAACAGCGGCTTTCCATCGCCCGCACGCTGCTGGTCGACCCCAGTATCCTGATACTGGACGACTCCACTGCCAGCGTCGACGCCCAGACGGAAAAGCTAATACGGCAGGCGCTGGACAGGCTCATCGAGGGCAGGACGACCTTTATCATTACCCACCGCCTGCCCATCATCCAGAACGCCGACCTCATTCTGGTCCTCCAGGACGGCGAGCTCGTGGAAAAGGGCACCCACCGCGAGCTCGTCGAGCGCAACGGCGTCTATAAAGAGGTCTACGAATCACAGTTACTGGTGTCGCAGGGCTCTGAAGAGGGCCCGGGAGACTGAGGAGAGGATATGTTTCACGGGGGTCCTCCGGGGGGAGGATTTCATCGGGGGCCGGGCGGGCCCGGCGCTCGTTTTGACTCCGACGACGTGCTCGGCAAGGTCTACGACAGCCGGGTAATCGCCAAGCTGCCGCGCTACCTGCTGCCGGTCAAAAAGTGGATAAGCATCGGGGCGGGGGGCATGCTCATCCGCACCTTCGCCACCCTGGCGACGCCCTACCTGGTGGCGCTTGCCACCAATGACATCGTCGCCGGGAACCTGAACGGACTCGACATTATCGCCATCATATTCGTCGCGATATCGGTTATCATGTGGTTCGGCCAGTACGCGGAGAACCTGTATCTTTCCTTCGCGGGGCAGTCCGTCATCTACCGGATGCGCACCGAGCTGTTCGACCACCTGCTGCGGCTCTCCCTCTCGTTCTTCGACCGCAATCAGGTGGGCAAGCTGATGTCCCGTGTCCAGAACGATGTCCAGCAGCTCCAGGAGCTGGTGACGCAGGGCATACTCTCGCTCATCACCAGCCTGCTCACTCTCGTGGGCATCGCCATCATCATGCTCACGATGAACTGGCTACTGGGCCTGATAATGATGGCGATGGTGCCCATCATGATACTGTCTGTCTGGATATGGCAGAAGTACGCCCGGCAGGCGTTTATCCGCGTGCGGCGGGCCATCGCCACGGTCAACTCGCAGCTCCAGGAGGACATCGCCGGGGTCAGGGTAGTGCAGAGCCTCTCCCGCGAAAGTGAAAACATGGGCCAGTTCGACCAGGTAAACCGGGCGCACCTCGATGCCAACGTCACCGCGGTCAAGTTCGAGGCCGTGATGATGCCCATGATAAACATCCTCACCGGCGTCTCCTTCGCCATCGTGCTCATCGTTGGAGGCTTCCAGGTGCTGGACGGCGCCATGGAAGTAGGCTTCCTGATGGGCTTTCTGATGTACGTCCAGCGTTTCTTCGACCCCGTGCTGGAGCTTTCCATGCAGTATACCGAGCTACAGCGTGCCATGGCTTCCGGCGCGCGCATCTTCGAGCTTATCGAGGTCACGCCTGATATTCAGGACAGCCCGGACGCCATAGATTTGCCGCCGATAAAAGGTGAAATCCGGTTCGAGAACGTCAGCTTCGCCTACGAGGAAGATAAAGACGTCCTACACGATATCAACCTCACCATAAAGCCTGGCGAGACGGTGGCCATCGTCGGCCAGACGGGGTCGGGCAAGAGCAGCCTGGTAAGCCTCATCGCCCGCTTCTACGAGATAGAAAAAGGCTCCCTGAAAGTTGACGGCCACGACATAAGGTCGGTAACGCAGCAGTCCCTGCGCGACCAGATAGCCATCGTGCCGCAGGACCCGGTCCTCTTTACCGGCACCATTGAGGAAAATATCAAATACGGCAATATGGATGCCACCCGTGAACAGGTTGCCGAAGTGGCCAAAACGGTAGGTGCGCACAGCTTCATCAGCCGTTTGGACAAGGGCCTCGATACCCCGGTGGGGCAGCGGGGGGTCAGTCTCAGCGCCGGCCAGCGGCAGCTCATCTGCCTGGCGCGCGCCATCATCGCCGACCCCCGCATACTTATTCTTGACGAGGCTACCTCCAACGTCGATACCCACACCGAGCGCATCATGCAGCGTGCGCTCCGCAAGCTTACCAGAGGGCGCACCTGCCTTACCATCGCCCACCGGCTGTCCACTGTCACCGGGGCCGACCGCATTATCGTGCTCGACCACGGTAGAATTGTGGAAGAAGGCTCTCACAAGGAGCTCCTTACCAAGCGGGGTATCTACCACCATATGTTCCAGACGCTTAGCGCGCCGGGCCTGGCGGCATAACAGGAATAGCCAATAGCTGGGGGTGGAGAGGGAGTGGATTCCCGCTGGCACGGGAACGGCGTAATTTAACGAGGGGTTCACCCTGAAGGGCGAAAGCCCCTCGTTCTTTTTTTCCTGTCTCCGGGGGCGGGACTACGCCCGGCTGCCGCCAATTGTTAACTACTTGTTAAGAGCGTTGACCTGATTAAAAAGCAATGGTAAAATGCGGAAATCAGGCTAACTATTCGGCGAGCGGTTCGTTAAAGAAATAAACGCAGGCACGATGAACAAATGGGTCATACCGATGTACGGCCTCCCGCGTGAAATAACCGAAAAGCGGGAAGTGGAGGTGGAGCTTGGCGACGGCGCCGGCATGGCCGAAGTGCTGGCCGCCCTCAGGGAAAAGGTGCCGGCGCTGGAAGGACCGGTCATTGTCCCCGGGCAGGACCGCCTCGCGGAAAACTACAAGTTCAATATCAACGGGTCTTTCTATTACTCCGGCATGGACTTCAAGCTGAAAAAAGGCGACCGCATTGCGCTGCTGGTGCCGATGACCGGCGGTTAGACCGGGCTTTAATTTTGCCTGATGATGGTGAAGAATAAAACGTATTGCAAGCACCGCCAAAACGATGCTTTTTACTTGACAAGCGGCAAGATGCAGGTGTATTATTTTGCAGCTAATGAAATACACTCAAGAAAGGACTGGGCAACTTAATTAATATAGCAGTATTTACCGGTGCGGCCAGGCATTTCGGCGCCCGATGGTTTTATCAAGTTGTTCAGTGGAAGGAGGTGATAATAGAGGATTAACACTGTAAATTCGGTTGTCCCTATTATTAAAAGGAGGAGTAAAGGTAAGTTAATGAAAAAAGTTGTCTTCATTTCAGTAGTGGTAATAATATTGCTCGGCATGTTTCTGGTGAGCTGCGGTGAGCCGAGCCCCACCCCGCCTCCCACCACACCGCCACCGACATCACCGACCGCCCCGCCGACATCGCCGACTGCCCCGCCGACATCGCCGACCGCCCCTCCTCCACCCACGGATGCCAGGATACCCGGCCTTGACCCCTCTATGTACAAGCCGGCAGGCGGTATTGAGGGCGGACGCATGAACATGATTGGCGCGGGCAATATCGCCAATATCGGCGACCCGTATCAGATCAGCAACCCCGGGGATGCCGCTTATACCATGGTCGCCTGTGAGCCGCTCATCAGGATGGACGCAAATGGCATACTCCAGCCCTGGCTGGCCAAGGACTGGGAAATCGCCGATGACGGCTCGTCTATCACTTTTTATCTTCAGGAAGGCGTGAAATTCCAGGACGGCACTGACTTCAATGCCGACGCCGTAAAATATGTTGTTGACCTCAATATCGAAACCCCGAACTGGATGAACCTGAAGGCGTTTGAAAGCTGCGATGTCCTCGATGAATACACCGTCAGAGTGAACTTCAAGGATGGCAAGTTCGACTGGCCGGCCTTTAAGAGCTTTGGAGGCTTCTTCAGCTGCTTGATGTTCTCGCCGACCTACCTCGAGAACAATACCGATGATTACAAACGCACCCACGTTGTCGGCACCGGGCCCTTCAAACTCGTCGAGTTCCAGCGCGACGAGTTACTGAAATTCGACCGCTTTGACGACTACTGGAGAGGCACACCTTACCTCGACGGAATCGACTATAAGATTATTCCCGACCAGACCACACAGCTCATCGCCTTCAAAGCGGGAGAGGTCGACATGCTGGGCGTTCAGCCCAAAGACAAGGAAGACCTGTTAGCCGACGGCTTTGAGGTAGTCGAATCGCCGGCGACGACGGTGATTAATCTGTGCTTCATACCGTCCAGCAACAACCCGGACTCGCCCCTGTCCAACGTTGACGTGCGGCGGGCGCTTGAATGTGCCATCGACAAGGACGCCCTGGTCGAAGGTTTGACCTATGGCCTCGGGCATGCTACCTACCAGATGTTCGTCGAAGGCGACCCGTCCTACAACCCGGATGTCGTCGGATACCACTATGACCTGGACAGAGCCAGGGAACTCCTCGAGAATGCTGGCTATGGAAACGGCTTTAAGACATCCATTGTCCTGGTGGATTTCCTGCCCCTGGACCTGCCCATAGCGATTCAGGACATGTGGGCCCAGATCGGCGTCGAGACGGAGATTAACCGCATCAGCATCCTCCAGATTAACGAGATGGTATCCGCCACCGGCAGTGGCTGGGAAGGCTGGTTCTACGCCTACTCCATCGCCGGCCCCAATACTGACCCTGCCAGCGCTCTCATCAACGGCCCCATCAACTATAACACCACCTGGATAAGCAACTGGGAGCCCCCGGAACTCATGGACCTGGCCAGGGCCGGCGCCTCCGAGCTTGACGAAACGACAAGGTACGAGATTTATCGGGAACTGTCCATTAAGATGGTTGATGAATACGCCCAGTGGCTTTTCCTGTACTGGGCCCCCGGCCTCTATTCCATCGCCCCCAAGATCAAGGGGCATACTGTCAGCGAGGGTACCGAGTTCTTCGCCTTCACCTTTGCCTATATACAGTAATAATCGGCTATCAACTGGAGTGGACTGAAACCGGTCCGCAGGGAAAGAGATACGGGTCGCGGTGTTTACCGC
Organism: uncultured Dehalococcoidaceae bacterium; assembly: GCA_964442335.1. Lineage (GTDB taxonomy): Bacteria > Chloroflexota > Dehalococcoidia > Dehalococcoidales > RBG-16-60-22 > JBFYTX01. The sequence goes on from CAYTZI010000021.1 coordinate 12,969, forward strand.
GACCCGTATTATTTTAGGAGGGTAAACCCGTGGGGTATCCGGTAGGTGTATCTCTACTACGCGCGGATGCAGGCGACGTAATGACCATTGCCGACATCTCGCAGCGGCGGTATTATCTCGCTGCATTCCCCCGTCGCCAGATGACAGCGCGGGTGGAAATGGCACCCTGCGGGCGGGTTGACCGGGCTGGGCACCTCGCCCTTCAAAACGATGCGCCGGCGCGTCCTTTCCAGGCGGGGGTCGGGTATCGGTATGGCGGATAGCAGCGCCTGGGTGTAGGGGTGGAGGGGATTTTCGTAGACCTCTCCCGAATCGGCTATCTCCACGATGCGCCCCAGGTACATCACCCCGACGCGGTCGCTGATGTGCTGCACCACGGCGAGGTCGTGGGCGATGAACAGATAGGTCAGACCTAATGTCTCCTGCAGCTCTTCCAGCAGGTTGATAATCTGTGCCTGGATGGAGACGTCCAGCGCGGAAACGGGCTCATCGCAGATAATGAGGTGAGGCCGGCAGGACAGGGCCCGCGCTATGCCGATGCGCTGGCGCTGCCCGCCGCTGAACTCGTGAGGAACGCGATCCATCATGCCGGGTTCCAGGCCCACGATGCGGAAAAGCTCGGCGACTCTATCCCTCATTTCTCTACGGGTAGCCATGCGATGGACCTTCAGCGGGTCGCCGACGATGCCGCCGGCCGTCTGCCGCGGGTTCAGCGAACCGAACGGGTCCTGGAAAATGGCCCCCATGTTTTTGCGGAAGGGCTTGATTTTACGCTCGGGTACGTTGGAAATATCAAAACCATCAAACAGTATCGTGCCGGCCGTGGGCTGGTAAAGCCGTAAAATACAGCGGCCCGTCGTGGTCTTGCCGCAACCGCTTTCCCCCACCAGCCCCAGGGTCTCGTGCTTCTTTATCGTGAAACTGACATCGTCTACGGCCTTAACCTCGGCGACTTTATGCCTCAAGAGACCCCGGGTAATGGGGAAATACATTTTCAGGTTCCTGACTTCCACCATTACGTTGTCCTGTGATACGTTCATTGGTTCCCTCGTACGTCAACATAGCAAGATATATAATGCTGGTCGCCCACGTTCCGTAAAGCCGGCCAGGGTTCCTGCTGGCACCTTGAGATTTTGTGTTTACACCTGGGAAGGAAAGCGCAGGTCGGTGGCATATTGATAAGGTTCGGCGGCAGGCCCATAATGGGCACCAGCTTCTTGGTGCCGTGCTTCTCCCCGAGCCTGGGTACGCTCTGTAACAGGCCGATGGTATAGGGGTGCCGCGGATTGCTGAAAATGTCCTCCGAAAGGCCGGACTCCACGATGCGTCCGGCGTACATCACGTAGATTCTCTGGACATAGCGGGCCACAACCCCCAGGTTATGCGTCACGAAGACCAGAGACGTATTGATGCGCTTCACCAGGTCAATCATGAGTTCCAGCAGCTGCGCCTGCGTGGTCACGTCCACGGCGGTCGTCGGCTCGTCGGCGAAGATAATTATGGGATTACACGCAATCGCCATGGCGATCATTACCCTCTGGCGCATGCCGCCGCTGAACTGGTGCGGGAAATCATCGATCCGCCTGGCCGCATCGGGGACGCCCACCATTTTCAGCAATTCGATCGCCCTCTCCCGGGACGAATGCCGGTCCATGCCCAGGTGCAGTTCCAGCACCTCCGTTATCTGTCGGCAGATGGTCAGCACCGGGTTCAGGGACGTCATCGGCTCCTGGAATATCATGGTCATCTTGCTGCCGCGGATGGCTCTCATTTCCGGCCCGTTAGCTTCATACTCCAGGAGATCCTTCCCGTCGAACATGACCTTGCCGTCGATTATCTCTCCGGGACTCCGTATCAGCCGCATTACCGAGAGTATCGTGACCGATTTCCCGCAGCCGCTTTCTCCCACCAGGCCGATAATTTCACCCTGGTTGATATTGAAGGATACGCCGTCGGCGGCTTTGACCATCCCGTATTCCGTATGAAAGTAGGTTTTTATATTTTCCACATCTAATAATGCCATCTTCTACCTGCCATCAAAATATTGTGCTGCTAGATAACACCCCTGAGCCTCGGGTCGACGGCATCCCTGAGGCCGTCGCCGAACATATTAAAACCGAATACGAGTAGCATGATGGCTACTCCCGGTACCAGGGAAAGGATAGGATTGGACAACAGGTATGCCTGGCCGTCGTTGATCATGCCGCCCCACGAAGGCACCGGCGGAACGACACCTATCCCCAGCCAGCTTAAACCCGCCTCTCCCAAGACCATGCCCCCGATAGCCATGGTGACGCCCACCATGATGGGAGGGAAAGCGTTGGGGAAAATCTGCGTCATCATGATTCGCCAGTTGCTCATACCGATGGCGCGCGCCGAAAGGACATAATCGTTTTGCTTGACGCTGAGCGCCAGACCGCATATCATGCGGCACATGCCGGCGATACCGCCGAAACCGAGAGCGAATATCACCAGGGGGATGCCGCCGCTGCCGGCGCCGCCGCTTTTACTGGCGATACCCGCGATTAGCAATACCAGGATAATGCCGGGCAACGCCATGAGGGCATCGGTGATTCTCATGATGATGGCGAAGACCCAGCCCCCGTAATTGGCCGCCGCCAGTCCCATCAACAGACCGATGATGGAGCCGGAAAAAACAGCCGCGAAGCCGATCATCAGTGAAGTACGTGCCCCGTAAATGATACGGCTTACCACGTCCCTGCCAAGCTGGTCGGTGCCCAGCCAGTGTGCGCCGCTGGGCATTTCCAGGATGGCCCGCAGGTCTGTTTTTAACGGGTTGTAAGGTGCTATCACGGGGGCGAATATGGCCATAATCACCAGGATGACGCAGATGACCAAGCCGATGGCATATAGTTTGCGGCTGAAGAAGACTCTGGCTATCCTCTTCCACTCACTGTGACGCGGTATGGTGAACCCGGCACCCTCGCCATTAGCAGGCATCATGGTAGTCTTTGAATCGTCAGCCATTAAAATACCTCCTTAAGCGAGCCTGATGCGCGGGTCCATCCAGCCCCAGGCGATGTCAACGGCAAGATTGGAGAAGATGATGATGGCGCCGAATAAAAGGACGCCCGCCTGGACCACCTGGTAGTCCTGGTCGAAGATAGCATTGGTCATGAGCAATCCCATGCCGGGAATGGCAAACACCGTTTCGATAAACACCGAACCCCCCAGGATGGCGCCCAGCGCTCCGCCCAGGGCCGTGACTACGGGAAGCAGGGCGTTCTTAAGCTGGTGCCTGAGGACGATGACCCTTTCTCTCAAGCCTTTCGCCCAGGCGGTACGCACGTAATCTGCGGCGATGACCTCGAGCATGCAGGAACGCACCAGACGGGCCAGGCCGGCGACACTCCCCACGGCTATACACGACATGGGCAGTATCATGTGTCTGACATTGCCCCAGAAGTCCTCAAACGGATTTACCCAGCCGCTCGTCGGCAGCCAGCCGAGTTTGTAACAGAAAAAGTACATCAGGAGGACCCCCAGCCAGAAAACCGGTATCGTCATCCCGATATTGGCGAGGGTGGTAATCGTGTTATCCATCCACGAGCCGCGCCTTAAAGCGCATACTATCCCCGCGAGAATGCCGAATATGTTGGCGAACACGAAGGCGATCAACCCGATGTACGCGGTCCGGGGCATGCGCTGCGCGATGAGCGTGGCGATATCTTCCTGGACGGTGATGGACTTCCCCAGGTCTCCCCGGAATATTTTACTCAACCAGTCGATATATTGTACGGGGATAGGTTTGTCCAGTCCCCATTGATGCCGCAATGCTTCGTATTGCTCGGGGCCGATGCGCTGCTGGTTCTGGGTAAAAGACTGTCCCAGAAAGACTACCAGGGGGTCTCCGGGCAGGAGGCGGACGAGTAAGAATACCAGCATGGTGACGAGAAGGAGAATAATGATACCGATTATCACCCTGCGAATAACATAAGCTGTCATGCTATTTCTCCCCTTGGATGGCTTGGATCCAACGCAATATTACACAATGCTATCCTACCGGAAACCGTCTTTCCTGGCCCGTATATTTGAAAACACTTCATTTATGATGATAATAGGCGGTGAAATTGCGTCCGTATCCTGCATTTTTCCGGTATGTGAAATTTTCAGGTGATTTCGCGCTGAGTTTAGCATGATTTCCCGGGTATGTCAAACGTTCCCGCGGATAGTTCATTTTGTTGACAAATAAATACTAAAATACCTAAAATAAGCCTGCCAATTATTAGTGCATTAACGGTGGGGCCGGTGCCAGCCGCCGGGCGCCCGTCTGGTGATATCTATCTTGTTACTGGGAGGTAATGCTTGTGACTTCTGATAAAGCTACGGCCGCATACGAGGTACTCAGTCCCTGGGCGGAGGCTGACCCCGTTCCCTTAAAGGGGCTTTCCCCCAGGCTGGACACGCTGGACGGTAAGAAAATAGGGCTGCTGTGCAATAGCAAGCGCGCTGCCCCGCTCATCCTGGATGCCACCGAAAAGCTCCTGAAGCAGCGGTTCCCCGCGGCGACCGTCAGCAGGTTTTTCGCCCGCTCTTTTTCCGTGTCCTCGCTGGAGAAGGACAGGGCGCCGGAGTTCGACGACTGGCTCAAGGGGGTGGACGCGGTTATCGCCTCCGTCGGCGACTGAGGGGCGTGCACCAAGTACCTTGTGTACGATGCCATCTATATCGAGGGGAAAGGCAGGCCCGCCGCCACCTACGTTTTCGAGCACTTCGTCAACGACGCCATGTCGGCGGCTTCCAGCAAAGGTATGCCCGTCATCAGGGTCGTCCCCGAGACCGTCGTCTCCGAAAGTACTGTAGTGGCGACCATCGAAGCGGCAATCAATGCCGTCTTCGATAACGTCGCCTCCGCGCTGACGAAGCCCCTTACCCCCGAGGAAAAGTCCCCGAAAAGCCGCGAGCCGGAGAACCCCCCGCGCATTATCTTTAAAGGGACTCTCCAGGAGGTCAACCGCTTTTTCTACCAGCGCGGCTGGACGGACGGCCTCCCCGTTATCCCGCCCACTGGTGAAGCGGTGGCGGAGATGCTCACCGGCACGGATTTAGCGCCGGATGCTCTGATTGAGAAGCTGGAGCCCCGGCTGGGCAAGGCCACCGTGGAGAAAATCGCCGTCAACGCGGTCATGGCGGGCTGCCTGCCCGTGCACATGCCGTTCCTGATAGCGGGCGTGCGCCTGCTGGCGGCGAGTCCGGGCTGCGGGATGATGGCCGCCAGCACCGGCTCTTTCTCACCATTCTGGTTGATAAACGGCCCCGGGGCTGAGGACGCCAATTTCCGCTCGACTTATGGCGCCACCAGCCCGGGCGATATCGCCAACGCTTCCTTCGGGCGGGCCATGGGGCTGATTACCAAGAACATCCGCGGCATCCGCAAGCAGGTCGAGGACATGGGCGTGCTCGGCAACCCCGGCAAGTACAGCTGGGTAGCCGCCGAGAACGAGGAGAACAGCCCCTGGGAGCCCTTCCACGTGGGCCGGGGTTTCAAGAAAGATGAGACCGCGCTGACTTTGATGTTCCCCCACCAGTACCAGCAGATGATGCCTTTCGGCACCGATGATAAGGGCATCCTGGCGACCGTCGTCGGCAGCGTTGTCCCCGCGCGCATGGGCGCTTTTGCTGTTATACTCACGCCCAATAACGCCAGGTCGCTGGCTGACGCCGGCTGGAGCAAGGCGGCCGTCAAGGAATATATCGTGAAAAATACGGTCGTGCCGGAGGGCTATTATAAAAGGCTCGGCCTGGACGACAGCAAGCCTTTCGACCGCGGTAACGTGGCCGCCGCCGCTGATAAAGACCACATTTTCGTCGCCAGCCCGCTTGACCCCGACCCCGTCCGGGTGTTCGTTTTCGGCGGGTTCGGCTCCTGGATGGGCTTTTTACAGGGCGGGCCTCCCCCGATGACCGGAAAGGTGGAGCTGCCGGCAGACTGGCCGCAGCTGGTTAAGAAATACAAGAACGTCGTCCCGACCTACGCGAGGTATTAGGCAGGCGTTAAGTCCGGCTGCCCGTTTCCTGGAAAAGCCAGGTGGACAGGTAGCGCTCGCCGGTGTCCGGCAGGATAGCCACGATTAGTTTTCCTCGGCTGGCGGGCCGTCTGGCGACCTCCAGAGCCGCCCAGGCCGCTGCCCCCGACGATATCCCCGCCAGGATTCCTTCCTCCCGCGCCAGTCGCCGGGCTGTATTGCCGGCGTCCTCGTTAGACACCGCGATAACTTCATCGACCAGGTCTTCGCGCAGGACTTCCGGGATAAACCCGGCGCCGATACCCTGGATTTTGTGCGCCCCGGCTTTTCCCCCCGAAAGCACCGGCGAGCCGGCGGGTTCCACGGCGATAGCTTTGATTCCGGGCTTCCTGGACTTCAATACCTCCGCGATGCCGGTGATGGTGCCGCCCGTGCCCACCCCCGCCACCACGATGTCCACCTTACCCCCAGTGTCCCGCCAGATTTCTTCCCCGGTGGTCAGGCGGTGTATCTCGGGGTTGGCGGGATTTGTAAACTGCTGCGGCATGAAGTAGTTTTTATTCTCCGCCACCAGCTGTTCGGCTTTCTTTATCGCCCCCGGCATGCCCTCCGCCCCGGGGGTCAGGACGAGTTCCGCCCCGAAAATGGAGAGGAGCTGCCTCCTTTCCAGGGACATGGTGTCGGGCATGGTCAGGATGATCCTGTAGCCGCGGGCGGCGCAGACGAAAGCCAGGCCGATGCCGGTGTTGCCGCTGGTGGGCTCGACGATGACCGTGTCCTTTATTATCAGTCCTTTTGCCTCGGCGTCGAGAATCATGGCAACGCCGATGCGGTCCTTGACGCTGCTGGTAGGGTTAAAATATTCAAGCTTGGCGACCACCTCCGCGCCGGTCCCGCCGGCGATGCGGTTCAGCTTCACCAGGGGCGTGTTGCCGATGAGCTCCAGGATACTCCCGGCGACGCCCCGCGTGAGCTTTGGTATCTTCAGGTTATAGTATTTTACGTGTTCGATTTTGCCTGCCATTTTATGCCCCCTTAAATGTAATACATCGCGGAAGCCGTCCGGCCTCTTTTCCGCTGGTCGTCCGCGAGGTCCTGAAGAGTGGTCGATTCCAGTACGCCGTCCGTCGCCTGCTTGAGTCTGAGCCAAACGTCGCGGGCGGCGCAGGTCTTTGAGCGGCGGCACACCTCCGGGTTATCGACGCACTCCACCGGCGCTAAAGAGCCTTCCAGCAGCCGCACGATTTCACTTAGCTTTATCTCCGCGGGGTCTTTAGCCAGAGATACGCCGCCTCTGGGTCCTTTAGCGCTACGGATAATGCCTCCGGCTATCAGAGGGGCGATGATGTGCTCAAGATAGGGCAGCGGAATCTGCTGCCGCCCGGCGATGTTTTTCAGAAAGACCGGGCCCCCGCCTTTATGCAGCGCCAGCTCCAGTAAAGCCCTGGCGCCGTAACGCGTCCTTGTGGATAGTTTCACCGATGCGTCTTCTAAAAATATTGTTGACTATTTTTATCTACTTTGTAAACAGTAGCGCACCATTAGGGCGATGTCAAATAATACCGGAGACTATGTATTCTGTCCTGTTATTGATAATATTTCAGTCGTTTTAGTTTGTTGTTGGTATCAGATGATAACCTCACCCCTTTTCCCCTCCATCTCGCTTCATGGCAGGGGGACTCAGGGTGAGGGCAACAGACAATCCATAAAAAAGCGACATTCTCCCCTTGTAAACCCCCGCCTTTTCCCCTAAAGTAATTCCGGGGGATGTGGGGAACTGTAAACTGTAAACTGCTAAAAAACAAATCAAAAA
>CAYTZI010000022.1:0-10413 GCA_964442335.1 uncultured Dehalococcoidaceae bacterium
GTGAAGGTATTACCGGCAGTGTCGCCCAGAGCGGTAAAGCAATTCTTCTGGAAGATATTTCATCGGACCCCCGGGTGGCCCACCGCGAACTGGTCATGGCGGAAGGACTCAAAGCATTCATTTGCGTGCCTCTCCGTGCCAGAGACAAGGTGCTTGGTGTCCTGAATATAGCCAGCCGCATGCCCCGCCATTTCACCACCTCCGATATGCATTTGTTATACGCCATCGGCGATGAACTGGGTATTGCCATCGAACACGCCAGGCTCTACGAGCGGTTAAGAAAAGCTCGTGAGAGATTGCGCAAGCTCGCCCGACAAAATCTGGTGGCTGAAGAGGATGAACGGAGGAGGATTGCCCGGGAACTTCACGATGAGACAAGTCAGTCGCTCTCCGGGATAGCCCTTCAGCTCCAGGCGCTGATAGAGATGTCTACTATATCCGGCCAGCCAGAAGCCGAGTTCGTGGCAGGGCTTAAGAAGGTGCAGTCTCTGACAGTACAGGTCCATAAAGAAGTAAGCCGGCTGATTTCCAATCTCCACCCGGCGCTTCTGGATACTCTGGGCCTGGTGCCGGCGGTTCGCCAGTACGCCGAAACAAGCTTGCATCCGCTGGGAATTGCGATAACCGTGGAAACCAAAGGGACGGAGATGAGATTCCCTCCCGAGGTGGAAGCCGCTTTTTTCCGCTTTATCCAGGGAGCAGTGGGTAATATTGCCCAGCATTCTAAAGCTAAGAACGCCGCCATTGTATTTGAGTACAAGCCGGACGAATTCCTGTTAACCATCAGCGATGATGGAAAGGGATTTAATGTATCGGAAATCACTGATGTCGAGGAAAGCGGGAGGGGACGTGGCTTGTTCAGCATGAGAGAGAGGATTGGTTCTATGGGAGGTACGAGCGGCATCGAATCGGCGATAGGAAAGGGGACCGAAGTCTGGGCGAGGGTACCTATCGGGCAGGAAATAGAATATGCAGAAAATAAAAGTACTGGTAGTTGACGACCATACCATGGTACGTGACGGCATCTGTGCCTTACTCGCTTTAGCCGGGGATATCGAGGTCGTGGGGGAAGCCACTAACGGTACCGAAGCCCTGAACAAGGTAAGGGAGTTACATCCCGATGTGGTTCTCATGGATATCGCCATGCCTATCATGGGAGGACTGGAAGCTACCCGTCGGATTAATCGAGAGTTCCCCGGAGTAAAAGTGCTGGTTCTCACCCAGTATGATGATAAAGAATATTTTTTCCCGGTAATTGAGTCCGGCGCCTCCGGTTTTATCAGCAAGGCCGCCGCGTCTTTTGAATTAACCACCGGTATACGCTCTGTATACCGGGGAGATTCTTATCTATCACCCTCGGTGACCAAACTTCTGGTGGAAAACTACCAGCATACATCGAGTGCACGTGCCAGCAAGGACCCCTACAACCAGCTAACAGAGCGGGAACGCGAAATACTCAAGCTTTTAGCGGAGGGTCACAGCACGCAGGAAATAGCAGAAATGCTGGTTATCGCCCCCAAGACGGTAGAAGGCCATAAAACGAATCTCATGGCCAAGCTGGGCGTTCATAACAGGGTTGAATTAGTCAAATATGCCCTGCGCAAGGGCATCACAACCATCTAAAGCCGTTTATTGTTGAACCGAGGGAAACCCCGCAGTAATCCCTGCCAACGATTTCATGAGGAATAGCTTCACACGCCGGCAAGGGTCCCGTCATAACGCATCCGTCCAGCAGGTCAGATAATCCCATCTCTTTCTAATCCCTCGGATGACTGGTGAAGGATCGATAAAATTCAGGGGTTTTATCTGCCCACCATCAGGGTGAAAACCCTGTTTCCCATGTCCGATTTATATCCTATAGTTGAAACTAAAGGCGCTTCCGATGAAAGGAGGCTTAAAATGAAAAAACAACAGACGATTATGATTGTAGATGACGAAATCGATTTTGTGGAAGCTTTAAAAAGAACCCTGGAAAATGCTGCTTATACCGTTGTCACCGCCTATGACCGGGAGCAGGCAGAAAAAATGCTCCGCTCCCATGAGCCTGACATGATTATCCTGGGTACGATTATGCCCCGGGGGGATGCCTTCCTTTTCCACAAATGGATGAAGCAGACGCTAGGGTTCATCAATAAGCCTCTCATGGTTATCAATGCCCCTCCGGAAAAACAACTCCTCAAGGGCTGGAGAATGGACGAAGGTATGCAGATGGACGCCGAGGATTTCCTGGCGAAACCCGTTGAGACGGTAGCTCTGATACCCCGCATCAAAGCTCTGCTGGACAGGGCTATAAAGAAAATCAGAGTACTTATTGTGGATGACCATGCCGTGGTCAGGGATGGTATAAGGTCGGTGCTAACCCTGCAGCGGGACATGCAGGTAATCGGCGAGGCGGTTAATGGCATGGAGGCAGTGAAAAAGACACGGGAACTCATTCCTGATGTGGTGGTCATGGATATCGTCATGCCGGTAATGAACGGATTGGATGCCGCCAGAGAGATATGCCAGAAATGCAAACCGTCCAGAGTGCTGATGCTGACGCAGTACGATGATGAAGAAAATATCTTAGCCAGCCGTCAGGTCGGGGCGGTAGGATTCATTCCCAAGGCGGCTGCCAGCTCCCGGCTTTTAACCGGTATACGGTCAGTAGCCAGGGGAGACCAGTCATGGATAGAATCTCTCCTACCGAATAACCAGAGTCAGGGATGAGCCTGCGTGGAAACTATTACCATCGTTCTTAACGGCGTTGAGGTTAGCGGTTACCCTGGTACATCAATTCTTGACCTGGCGCGGGAATCAGGAGTTTATATCCCCACCCTCTGTCACGACCCCAATCTGACCCCAGCCGGCGCCTGCCGGCTTTGCCTGGTGGAAGACGAGCGCAATGGTGCCTTGCTGGCTTCCTGCGTTACTCCTATTTCGCCGGGGATGGTCATTAACACCAATTCACCGAGGGTAGTCGAACACCGCAAGAAAATCCTTAAGCTCATGCTCGCCAGTCATCCGGATTCCTGCCTGGTTTGCGATAAAGGAAACCGCTGCCAGCTGCGCAAGTTGGCCGCCGAGATGGGCATCGGTCTGGTCGAATACCAGCGAATCCCCCGGCTGGATGTCATCCAAGAAGTTAATCCTTTTATCGAGCGCGACCTGTCAAAATGTATTATGTGTGGCAAGTGTATCAGAGTCGACCAGGAGCTTGTCGTTGAAGGTGCCATCGACTATATGTACCGCGGCACCGCCGTCAGGTCGGCGACACTGAACGATATGCCGCTGGAGAAATCCGAGTGTACCTTTTGCGGGGCCTGCGTGGCGATATGCCCCACCGGCGCCATAATGGAGAAGGACAGGACATATACCGGCACCGCACCAGCCACGGTTACGACGGTATGCCCCTATTGTGGCTGTGGTTGCCTGATTTCTCTCGGAGTGAAAGACGGCCAGGTGGTCTATGCCAGACCGGTGGCGGAAGCTCCGGTAAACCGCGGCACCCTGTGTGTCCGCGGGAGTTATGGCTATGACTTCATCCATAGTCCGGAAAGATTGCTTCATCCCCTGGTGAAAGTGAACGGGGAGTTCAAAGAGGCAAGCTGGGAAGAAGCACTGACCCGGGTGAGCGACGGGTTCAAAAAAATAAAAGCAACTAACGGCGCTGATGCCCTGGCTGTCTTCGGTTCATCGAAATGTACCAATGAAGAGAACTATATTCTGCAGAGGTTTACCCGGGGTGTCCTGGGTACCAACAACATCGATAACGGCAGCCGTCTTTACAACGCGACGAGCCGGAGGGGCCTGGGGGCAACTCTGGGCTACGCCGGAACGACAGGTTCAATTGATGCCCTGGAGAAATCGCGTGTCATTATGGTCATTGGCGCCGACCCGGAAATTTCCGCACCGGCGGTAGCCTATGCTATCAAACGGGCGGCCAGGTTCAAAGGAGCTGAGCTCATTGTCGTTGACCCGCGCCGCACCCGGCTAACACAGTTTGCCCGCCTCTGGTTACAGCCTGCGGTCGGTACTGACATCGCCCTGCTTAACGGGCTCGCCAAGGTAATCATCGATGAAAAGAAGCTCGACGTGGCATTCGTTACCCGCATGACAGATAACTTTACCAGTTGGTCGAGGAGCTTAGAGACTTTCACACTGGCTCGCGTGGAAGAGATTACCGGCATACCCAGGAAGGATGTTCAGGTGACCGCCCGCCTGCTGGCCGGGGCGGAACCGGCCTCTATCGTTTACGGAAACGGAATCGCACAGCAGACTGGCGGCACGGATGCCGTAATTGCCATTGCCAACCTGGCGATGCTCACCGGTCACGCGGGCCGGCGCGGAGGGATTTTTGCCCTGCAGCGCGAGAACAATGCCCATGGTGCCTGTGACATGGGTGCCCTGCCCGGTTTCCTGCCCGGCTATCAGAGCCTGGACGATGCCCAAAACAGGAAAGGGTTCGAGGAGCGCTGGGGTAGCCAGATCCCCGTAACTGCCGGGCTAACGGCTTTAGAAATGATAGCGCAAGCCACTGAAAACAGGGTAAAAGGGATGTTTATCGTGGGAGAGAACCCGGCAGCCAGTTTCCCGCAGCCTGCTCTTGTAAAAAAAGCACTGGCTAATCTGGAATTCCTGGTGGTTACGGAGATGTTCCTGACCGAGACGTCCAAGCTGGCTTCTGTTGTACTGCCGGCGGCAAGTTTCGCGGAGAAAGACGGGTCATTTACCAACTTTGAGGGAAGAATCCAGCGAGTGCGAAAAGCCATCGAGCCTCCCGGTGACAGCCTGCCTGATGGCGAAATCATCATGCGACTGGCCGACATGATGGGCTTACCTATGCCCTACACATCCACACAACAGGTAATCGATGAAATTGAAGAGATGGTTCCTTTCTACAATCATTTTAGCTATACCGATGTGGATAAAAAGGGCCTGGAGCTGAGTGAAATGGACGGCGAAACACCGTCAACAAGGCGTTTGCACAAGGGAATTTTCCCAAGTGGTTTTGGGCGGTTTTCATCCGTGGAATACGTTCCCCCCCGGGATATCGCTACCAACGGGTATCCCTTCATACTGATGGTTGGCTCCAGCCTGTACAGTTTTGGTTCCGGCTCACGTAGCTCACAATCAGCACGGTTAAAGCGGTTCTCTCAGGAGGCTTCGCTAGAGATAAACCCTGCGGATGCCAAAAAAACCGGTATCGGTAACGGCGACAAGGTTAAAGTAATATCGGCACAGGGAGAGCTGACAGCTTGCACCAGAATAAATGATGATTTACCCCACAGTCTGCTATTCATGCCGGTATCTTTCCGTCAAAGTCCTGTCTATGAGCTGTTCAGCACCGATATTGACCATCGCACCAGGGCCCCGGCGCTAAAATCATGCGCTGTTAAGCTGGAAAGGATTACTGAAAATGGATAAATCGCCGAAGGTGCCAAAGGTTAATCTGAAACAGATCGATAGAATCATCGTTGGCTACCGGGGCCAGAAATGGGCGCTGATTCCTCTGACACAGGAAATACAGGAGAAAGTCGGCTATATTCCTCCCGAAGTCATACCGCGTATCGCCTCCGCCCTGGGACTTTTTCCCAGCCAGGTACAGGGCGTGATTACTTTCTATGCTCAACTCTATACCGAACCCCGCGGTAAGAATATCGTCAGAGTGTGCCGGGGCACGGCCTGCCATGTACGCGGCGGGAAGTCCATCTTGAAATTAGTCAAGCAGTACCTGGGTATCGAGGAGGGTCAGACTACCGATGATATGGAATATACCCTGGAAACGGTCGCCTGCATTGGCGTCTGCGCCCTGGCGCCGAACATGATGATTAATAAAGATACTCATGGCAGTATGAATCCCAAGAAAGTAGCGTTATTATTCGGCGGGAGGAAGAAGGAATAGCATGCCGCAGAAGCGTACGGTATTTGTCTGCCGGGGTACCGGATGTGTTTCCGGGGGTGGCGACGTTGTCTACGAGGCCTTAAAGACGGAGCTGGTCAAGCAGGGCGTTACGGAAGCTGAAATTAACTTCTCCGGTTGCCACGGTTTTTGCCAGCAGGGCCCCAATGTCGTGGTGGAGCCCGACGGCATTTTCTATACCCATGTTGAACCTGATGATGCGGCGGAAATTGTCGCTTCGCACCTCCGGGACGCCCAACCGGTGGAACGCCTTTTCTACCGCGACCCGGTGACCGGGCAGGCGGTGCCCCATTACGCTGATATCAAGTTTTATAGCGAGCAGCAGCGCGTCGTCATGCGCCACTGCGGTCACATCAACCCCGAAAACATCGACGATTATCTAACCTGTGGCGGATACCAGTCGCTCCGGAAAGTCCTTTTTACGATGAAACCTGAAGAGGTGATTGACCTGGTCAAACGCTCCGGCCTGCGCGGTCGCGGCGGCGCCGGTTTCCCTACGGGCAACAAGTGGGAGTTCTGCCATAATGCCCCCGGCGGCCAGAAGTACATGATATGCAACGCCGATGAAGGCGACCCCGGTGCTTTCATGGACCGTTCCATCCTGGAGGCTGACCCCCATACCGTACTGGAAGGTATGGCGATTGCTGCCTATGCCATCGGCGCAAATGAGGGCTATATCTATGTCCGTGCCGAATATCCGCTGGCCGTGAAGCGCCTCCGCACCGCCCTCGAGCAGGCGCAAAAGAGGGGCTTTCTGGGTAAAGGTATTCTTGGTTCCAGCTTCAATTTAAATGTCCACATCATGGAAGGTGCCGGAGCTTTCGTCTGCGGGGAGGAGACAGCATTGATAGCCTCTATCGAGAGCCGGCGGGGCATGCCCCGCCCCCGTCCTCCTTTCCCGGCTAACTCCGGTCTGGACGGCAAGCCCACTATCATCAATAACGTCAAGACCCTGGCCACCGTCCCCGTTATTATCGAAAGAGGCGCCGATTGGTTCGCCGGTATCGGCACAGAGAAAAGCAAGGGAACGGCGGTGTTCGCCCTTACCGGAAAAATCGCCAACAGCGGGCTGGTCGAGGTGCCCATGGGTACCCCGCTTTCCCACATCGTCTATAAAATCGGGGGCGGCATCCCGAAAGGGAGGCATCTCAAGGCCGTGCAGACCGGCGGCCCTTCCGGCGGCTGTATCCCCGCCCGCTTCATCGAAACACCTATCGAGTACGAAACACTCGCCAAACTCGGCTCGATAATGGGCTCCGGTGGCATGGTGGTGATGGACGAGGCCACCTGTATGGTGGAGGTGGCGAGGTTCTTTCTCAGTTTTACCCAGAGCGAGTCCTGCGGTAAATGCACACCATGCCGGCTGGGCACCCGGCAGATGCTGGAGATACTGACCAGGATTACCGAAGGCCAGGGGCGTGATGATGACATCGATTCCCTGCTTTCTATCGCTAAAACGGTTAAAGAGTGCTCGCTCTGCGGCCTGGGGCAGACGGCCCCGAACCCGGTAATTTCCACCATAAATTACTTCCGCGATGAGTATGAGGCGCACATCAAAGAGAAGAAATGCCCGGCGGCTGCCTGCGAAGCCCTGATGATATCGCCCTGCCAGCATACCTGCCCGGCGGGTATCAATATCCCCAAGTATGTGGCTTACATCGCCGATGGTGACTATCAAGCGGCTATCGAGACTATCAGGGAGCGTAATCCTTTCGCGGCCGTCTGCGGGCGCATTTGCCACCACCCGTGCGAAGGGCGGTGCCGCCGCGGTGAACTGGATGACCCGGTTTCCATCAGGGCATTAAAGCGCTTCGCCGCTGACTGGTATGCGGAGCACAGCTCCGAACTCGGCGAAGTAAAGCCCTTCCCACTTACCAAGAAGGAAAAAATTGCGGTGGTAGGGGCAGGGCCGACGGGCCTCGCGTGTGCCTATTTCCTGGCACAGGAGGGCTACCCGGCCACGGTCTTCGAAGCCCTGCCGGTGGGTGGAGGTATGCTATCGGTGGCAATACCGGAATTCCGCCTGCCGCGCACCGCTATCCAGCAGGATATCGACTACATCGTAAAGCGGGGGGTCGAAATAAGGTACAATACGCCGATTAATACCAATTTCACCGTGGAACATTTAAGAAAAGACGGCTTTGCTGCCGTTTTCATCGCCGCTGGTGCTCAGCGCAGTCAGCGCCTGGGCATCCCGGGCGAGGTTGAGGATATCGAGGGTCTCTATTACGGCCTGAGATTCCTGCGCGATGTCAGACTTGGCAGGGCGGTAAAGGTTGGCAAACGGGTGGCAATCATCGGGGGCGGCAACGTGGCTCTGGATGCCGCCCGTACTTCGCTGCGGCTAGGCGCGGATGAAGCCAGCATTTACTACCGCCGCTCCCGGGACGAGATGCCGGTATCCGATGTAGAGTATGACGAAGCTATCGCCGAGGGCGTGAAAATCAATTACCTTGCCACACCGACCCGGATAATGAATGATAACTGGAGGGTAACCGGATTACAATGTACCCGCATGGAGTTGGGAGAACCCGACGAAAGCGGACGGCGCCGCCCCATACCCGTCGTTGGCTCGGAATTTACCATCGATGCAGATACGGTTATTGCTGCCGTTGGACAGGCACCAGACCTCTCTTTTCTGCCCCCTGATAGCGCTCTGGAGCGTACTCAGTGGGAGACACTGGTTGTCGATGGCAATACTCTGGCAACCAATGTGCCCGGTATATTTGCCGGCGGCGACTTCGTTACCGGACCGGACATGGTCGTTGAAGCCGTTGCTGCCGGAAGAAGGGGGGCCATGGCTATTGATAAGTACCTCCGGAAAGATGCTTCCCGTGTTGAGATATACGACCGCAAATCCCAGGTGGTTGAAGCACGACCAGCGGGACTGGACGAAACCTGGGAGACAAAACCGCGCAAAAAACCATCGACTCTTCCTCTGCCGGAGAGAAGGGCCAGCTTCGCGGAAATAGAACTCGGTTTCTCGGAAGATGTTGCCCGGCGTGAAGCAAAACGATGTCTGCGATGCGATTTGGAAGCCTGATGAACATCTGCTACGGGGAATCAATTAGAGGGAGGGGTTTGGTATGAAATCGATAACCAAGCAAAAAACGATGGATGAAATTGAACGCGGTCTGAAAGGCCTGGACAGGGTATTTATTATCGGCTGCGGTACCTGCACCACCATGATGAAAACGGGCGGCATCGACCAGGTTGAAGAAATGAAGGGACGTCTTCAGCAGATAGGTAAACGCGTTACCGGCGGCTTGGTTATCCCCACTGCCTGTGATGACATGACCGAGGCCGCCATGAAAGAGAACGAGCCGGGTATCCAAAGTGCCGATTGCATTTTATCAATGAGCTGCGCCCTGGGCGTGCAACGGATGAACCTCTATATCCGTAAGCCCGTGATTCCGGCGTTGGATACCCTCTTTATCGGCATTGAAGAGACCCCTGGCTACTTCCGTGAAGTCTGTGCTCAATGCGGTCAATGCCTCCTCGGCGAGACCGCCGGTATCTGTCCTATTACAGCCTGTCATAAAGGTCTGGTCAACGGCCCCTGCGGTGGCACCAATAACGGCAAGTGCGAGGTGGACAAAGAGAAGGACTGCGCCTGGACTCTTATTTACAATCGTCTGAAAGAGCAAGGTAGACTCGACCTGATGTATCAGTATCAGCCGCCGCGGAACCACCATATCACACTCAAGCCAAAGGCTATAAAAATTCAATGAGGGGGTAAGACAATGGTATCGCTCTTCAAAGAAGCCCTCAACTCCGGAAAATTCGTCGTTACCAGCGAAGTCGCCCCACCCAAAGGAACCAACCTGGAAAAGATGCTGCACCACATCGACCTGCTTAAAGATAAGGTGGATGCCATCAATGTTACCGACCACCAGAGCTCCGTGATGCGTTTTCCTTCGCTGGGCGGCTGCCTGGCGATAAAAGAGAAAGGCGGCGAGGCTATCATGCAGATGACCTGCCGCGATCGCAACCGTATGGCTCTGGAGGCTGACCTTCTGCTGGCTTATAGCCGCGGCATCCGGAACATATTATGTCTTACCGGCGATGCTGTGCCCGTAGGCGACCACAAGGAGGCCAAAGGCGTGTTCGACCTCGATTCATTACAGTTACTAAAGGCAATCCACCAGATGATGTCCGGTCAGGACCTCGGGGGTAACAAGTTGGAAGGGGATGTGGAATTTTGCACCGGGGCTATCGTCACGCCGGAGGCAAGGCCCATTGAGCCGCAGTTAATTAAATTTGAAAAGAAGGTCGAAGCTGGCGCCGAGTTCTTTCAGACCCAGGCCATCTATGACCTGGAGAACTTTACCAGGTTCATGGAATATGCCCGCAAATTCAAGACCAAAATACTGGCTGGTATCGTCCTGCTATCATCGGCGCGTATGGCAAAGTACATGACCGAAAACGTACCTGGCATCTTCGTCCCTCAAAATCTTATTGATGAGTTATCCGAAACACCCAAGGAAGCTATGTTGGCAAAGGGAATAGAG
>CAYTZI010000022.1:10423-20546 GCA_964442335.1 uncultured Dehalococcoidaceae bacterium
ATTGCGGGTAGGACAATTGCCGCCCTGAAAAAAAACGCCATTTGTGATGGTGTCCACATCATGGCCATCGGCAGGGAGGAAGTAGTGCCAGATATTCTGGCAGCCGCAGGCCTTGTGGAGATGGGGGAGAGTTGAACTCCGCGTATCCAGATGGACTTGTCATGAAACTGTTGACGACAACAGCGTCGAAAGCTTGAATCTCGATATGGCTCTTAAAAATTTCCTGTTTGGATGAGTGAGGCTAACCGCCAAGGTAGGCCTTCTTAACAATCTCGCTAGATTTTATTATATCAATATCGCCTTGTAGCACAACCCGTCCTACCTGTAAAATGTAACCGCGACTGGCTATTCCCAGGGCAAGATGAATGTTCTGCTCCACCAGCAGCACGCTCACTCCCCTTTTATTGATGTCCTTGATTACATCTCCCAAACGCTCTACGACGATGGGTGCCAGGCCCAGAGATGGTTCGTCCATGCACAACAGGCGCGGATTTGCCATTAACGCCCGCCCGATAGTCAACATCTGCTGTTCTCCGCCGCTTAATGTGCCGGCTTTTTGGCTGGAGCGTTCTTTCAAACGCGGGAAAAGTTCATAGACCTCCTCAAGGCTGGTATTAATCTCTTCCTGGTTTTTGCGTAAAGTAGCCCCCAGCTTGAGATTATTAAGAACAGATAAATAAGGGAAAAGTTGCCGTCCCTCCGGTGCCAGACTGATACCCTTTTTCACGATATCTAGCGTACTTTTACCGTTGATAATCTCGCCGCGAAAATGTATCTCCCCGCTGCTTATCGGCACCAGGCCGGTCAAAGCTCGCAAAACGGTACTTTTACCGGCACCGTTGGCGCCTATAATGCTGACGATAGCCCCTTCCGGCACTTCGAGGGAAACATCACGGATGGCTACGGACTTTCCGTAATAAACGGTAATATTTTTTATCTCAAGCAGCATACTAACCACCAAAATAGGCGGATATTACTTCTTTATTTTCTCTCACTTCTTCACTCAGGCCTTCACATATTTTCTGTCCGAAGTTAATGACCACCACACGGTCGCATAAGTCCAGGATGCGCATATTATGTTCCACGATCATGATGGTGATACCCTGCTGGCGCATCTTCTTGATGGAATTCAAACTGAAATCAATTTCAGCGGGGTTCATGCCCCCGAGAGGCTCATCGAGCAGCAGCAATTTGGGCTGAGTGGCTAAAGACCTGGCCACTCCCAGCATCTTCTGATAACCGTGCGGAAGGTTCTTGGCCAGATCATCTTTTACTTTTTCCAGTCCTACCAGCTGCAATATCTCCAGCGAGCGTTGCTGGATAATAGCTTCATTCCGTCGGTAGGTAGGCGTGTTGAAATAAATGTCGAATAAATTGGAATGCGGGTGGAGATGGAAAGAAGCGGAAACGTTTTGTAGAACTGTAAAATCCGGGAAAAGCGGATTAAGCTGAAAAGTCCGCCCGATGCCCAGAGCGGCCACCCGATGAGGCTTCATTCTGGTAATATCTTTGCCATTGAAAATAACCCTGCCGCGGTTAGGCGCATAGATGCCGGTGACTAAATTATAGATAGTTGACTTGCCCGCTCCGTTAGGCCCGATCAAGCCCACGATTTCTCCCTCGTCGATATACATATCGAACCGGTTGACCGCGGTTAATCCCCCAAACTGCTTGGTAAGGTCCTTAATTTCTAACAGCATCAGCCGCTTCCTTTGCCTTTATCCCGCCCCAAAATTTATCCAGGTACCGTGATTTTAGTATGGAAATCAGTCCGGCCAGTCCCCTGGGCATCAGATAAGCGATGATGATTAGTATCACCGCGGGAATGAAAGGAGAATAGGCTCTAAGGTCAGAAAAGTAGTATTGCGGGATAAAATAGAGAATCGGGGTACCGATAATCGGTCCGGCAAAGCTGTTCATACCGCCGATCATTACATACATCGCCAGCCAGAGCGTTGCTGATAAATTAAAGGTTGAAGGAGTTACAATCGGGGTGTAATGGGCAAAGGCGGCCCCCACCAGCCCGACGAAGAAACACCCTACCGCTACCACCAGGACACGATAGCGGACCTCATTGATGCCCACGCTGGAGGCCAGCAGGTGAGACTGGGCTATCGCTTTCAGATTGGTGCCGATACGGCTGAATTCAAACCGGTACAGCGCCACCGCACAGACCAGGGCCAGGCCCAGGAAGAAATAGTAATAAGGGACTCTACTGACGGTAGAAAACAGCGGTTGAACCTTGGTGAGTCCTACGTAACCGCCGGTGACTTTCAAAGATTGTACGATATAGGTTATCGCCACTCCAAAGAAAAGACTGCCCATCGCGTAATAGAGTGTCCTCAATCTGGCAAACGGGTATCCGAACCCGATGCCGATGATTCCGGCAGTTAACGCTCCTGCCGGGATGGTGATCCAGGGTGGCCAGTCCAGGTAGCGGGATGCCATTGCGGCTGTATAAGCGCCGATGCCCATAAAGGCGGCGTGGGCAAGCGGGAACTGCCCGGAAATCGTTATCGTACGGAAGCTCATCGCGCCTACAACATAGACGAAAGTCAAAATAAGAATGTGGAGCAGATAAGGCGAGCTGAGCAATAGCGGCAAAATGGCTAATATAATAATCAATCCCGTTATCGCCGCGGGCTTGGCCCACCTGTTTATCCCATTTCTCTTCATGACACTTCCCGTCCAAAAAAGCCCTGCGGCCGAACAAGCAGGATAGCCAGGATGATAACTACCGCAACGGCATCACTGGCAGCGCCTTGAATGAACAACGGCAAAGTGGCATACAAAGCTCCTAGTACCAGACCCATATAAATCACACCCTTGAAACTGCCGACTCCGGCGAGAATAATCAGGATAAGGATCTTGATCAGCGTGCTATTACCCATGAATGGGTCAAGAGTATACAATGAGCCCATTAATATTCCGGCGATGGCTGCCAGAGCGCAACCCAGCGCCGAGACGATGCCGGAAATCCGGTGAATGTTGATGCCCTGTAAAGCGGCGCCTTCCATGTTCTGGGTAATGGCCTGCATTTGCTGCCCCCATCGCGAGCGGTTCACGAAGAGAATAACTAACACCAGGAGGACTCCTCCCAGACCAAAGGCCATGATTCTGTCCCAGGCGACGCTAAAAGCACCCGCTACAAGATTTCCCTCGATGAAGGTAGGGATGATATACATCTGGCTGCCGATCAAAATATTAACAGACGTCTCCAGAATAGTGATAATCGCCACCCCGATCATTATCTGGCGATTAAAATCTCCGATAAAGGGACGAAAACAGAACTTCTCCAGGAATAATCCCACACCGGCAAATATAACAACGACGATGATTAAGCCAAGCCATTGATTTATGCCCAATCCCTGGATAAACAGGTATCCCAGATAGCCCGCCGCCATATATATCGAGCCATGGGCAACATTGAAAATGCCCAGCATGTTAAATAGAAAAGCAAACCCCAGGCTGACCAGTATATAGACGGCCGCCAACACCAGCATGTTGGTTAAAGTCTGAACAAATATTTCCATAAACAGTATCCTGGATTAACCCGAAATTTTGATACTGGGCACTAATCTATGGCTGGCCATAGGAAGTTTGAGATTGGCTATGGCGGGGCATTTGTCCCGCCATAGCCGTATTGACACCCTGCTCAATACATTACGGTGTGGGACCCGGGTCAAGCCAGGGAAGGTCTTTTATAACCTGCCCGTTCATCGTCATGTTATAGGGCATCGGCCAGGTTACGCTGTGGCGCCTTCCGAATGTCTTTAGTCCGCCAACCTTGCCCGTGCCGTAGACGCTCTCAATGGTATCCAGTGATTCCCATGTAGCTTTGATTACGTCAACGTCCAGGCTATCGGCTATTTGCATAACGTTGGTCAAGACCATCAGGCTGTTGCCCAGCGTAAAAGTAAAGAACGGCGCATTCGGATCCAGTTTAGTGATTAGCTCTCTTAAGATGGGAGGATTACCGGGGTCGTCCTTCGTATTGTTCAAGAAGGCGAAATTCGTGGCAGCCTCGGCGCCGACCGCGGCAATCACATTATTGGGGTCGCCGGGGAATAAACTTGCGATGTAGACGGCGTCATTTCCCAGCATCCTCATCCCCCCGAGGATGCCATACACTGCTGGAGGCGCGGCCTCCGGCTGGAACATAATATCCGGATTTATTGAATTAAGCCTACTCACCACCGGGGAGAAGTCCTGCATATCGTTAGGGTACAGAATGGCTTCGCCATTATTCAGGATGGTGTAACCCATACTCTCCAATATAGGTGTTACACTCGGTATCAGATATGGGGCTGTACCGTCATCGGGTAAAATCATAACGCAGGTCTTTGCATTCGGGAATTCCTTCTGACCAATCATAAACTCTACTGTTGAGAAATCAAGTGCGTTATCATCTCCGGTAAACGCGTAGGGCCAATCGGGGCCTATTTCCAGGTGCGAGGTCGTGGTGGTATTAAAGATATGTAATACTTTATTCTCTTCGAATAACGGCGTTGTCGCTGCCCCTTCAAAAGCAATAGGTCCGATGGCATATTTGACCTGGTCCTCGAAGATTAGCTGGTTGGCGGCAGCTAGGGCGCCATCGGGGCTGCTTTTCGAATCTCTGATTATCAGCTCAATATTATACCTTTGCCCTTGAATAGTAACGCCACCGTGCTCGTTGATATAGTCGGCGGTGAGCTGCATATCATGAGTGGCTTCCAGGTAGAATACGGATAGAAAGCCAGACATATCAGCTAATACTCCGATCTTCAACGTTTGGGGCGGAGCCGCTGACGTTGCCGGTGTTGTTGCTTTAGAGCAACTGGAAAATACCAGCACGCCGATCAAACAAAGTGCAATAGTAATCACTATAAAACGCTTCATGGTTGGATGACATCCTTTAATGACCTAAATATTATACCGTTTATGCAAGGAGGAAATTTGAGATACGCCCTAAAAAGGGCATTCAGGCTTATAAGCTTCTTTCGTACGATAACAGCCTCCTTTCTCATGACTTTTTCTATGTATGGGACTCTCACTGGTCTCGTTGCTCGTGCCATTGTTTGCTAATATTAGCATCACCAATCTTGAAAATCAATAAGTAAATCATCTTTCGCTGAGTTTTGTTAAGTGCTACACGGCTGAGAAAAGGAAGCTCTGGCACACCTGGACTTCGCTATCAAGGAGTTCCGCGAGATAAAGATGCAGCCCTCGCTGACGGTCTACACTAATCCCATTATGTATAAGCATATGAACATATTAATTTTTACTGAGAACCGAGTGTTAAAACATTATGACATTGCGTATCGCGTCACCTTTTTCCATCGATGCTAAAGCTTCACTGATTTTATCAAATGAATAGTGGCCGGAAATAAGCTCGTCGAGCTTGAACCGCCCATGTTTATACAACTCCAGCAGGCGCGGAATTTCTATCCTGGAGCGTATGGCTCCCATGGCGCTGCCTGTAATTACTTTACCGCCGCAGAACTCTACCGGCATCCACTCTTTCATCTGCTCCCCGAAACCATGCCCCACCACGACGGTAGTGCCGTTTTTCGCCGCCATCAGGAATGCCTGGCGCAGGATGTCGATGCCAGCACTGGCTACTATCACATAATCAGCATTACGGCCATCATTAAGCTCCATGGCCTTTTTCATAACGTCGGATTCCTTTTTGGCATTAATGGTATATGTCGCGCCGAACTTTTTCGCCAAATCCAGTTTCTTTTCGTTGATGTCGATGGCGATAATCGGGAAAGCCCCGACAAATAGCGCGCCCTGGATGGCATTCAGTCCTACCCCGCCCGCCCCGATGATAATAACGCTGCGGTTAGGTTTAACCTTGGCCCGGTTCACCACCGCGCCGTATCCCGCGATTACGCCGCAGGCTAAAAGGGATGCCAGGTCCACCGGCGTGTCTTCAGGTATTTTGACCAGGTTGGTCTCCAGGCCGGTGGCATATTCCGCAAAAGTAGCCATGGTACCATACCACTGGTAAATCCTCTTTCCGTCTTTAGTGCGCAGCCTCCCGGGGCTCCTCGTTACAATGGGGTGATTAATACACTGGTTGAATTCACCGATATGGCAGTAGTAACAGTTATCACAGGGCTCGGGAATAAGAGTGTATACTACCAGGTCGCCAGGTTTCACATAAGTAACTCCCTCCCCGACCTCTTCCACCCAGCCCGCTGTTTCGTGCCCGGCGACCGCCGGTAGTGGGCACGGGCCGTGTTCGCCTTTGATCATGTGAAGGTCGCTGTGGCAGATGGACGTTGCCGCGCAGCGGATCATGACTTCGCCTTTGCCCGGCGGCTCCAGTATAACTTCTTCCATCACTAGCGGTTTCCCAACTTCGTAACAAACAGCTGCTTTGACTTTTCTCTCTTTGCTCATATACTCTCCTTATTTTAAATACGTTCTCTAGATTGTTCTAATGACCTCCCGCAATGGTAAAGCCCAACGGACGTAACTGATTATATCCCCTTCTCAATTGCTCAATCAAGAACTTAAATGATTGTAAAGGATTGACATTGACCGGATATAGATTAAAGAGTATAATCGGATACGACTAAACCGCGATGAGAGGTACAGATTGGGAAAAGGCATGTCATACGCAATGTGCTGGCATATGACGTTAAAACGTGGCGGCGAAGAGTCATTCGAATAAAACAGTCATGACAACAGATAATGTAAATTCACCGGGAAAGACACTCTACGGTTACACCGGGGCCATTCTACGAGTGAACCTGACCACACGCGCTATCACGAAGGAGAAGATAAGCGAGGAAATATGCCGCCGCTATCTCGGCGGTTCCGGCTTTGTCTCGTATTATCTCTGGAAAGAACTGGAAGGCGGCATTGACCCCCTCGGTCCGGGAAATAAGCTGGTCATCGCCACCGGGCCAGTGACCGGCACTCCTATCATGGGGAGCGGCCGTCACTCGTTGGGAGCAAAGTCACCCCTCACCGGCGGCATTGCTCTCTCCCAGGTCGGCGAGTTCTGGGGCACAGAACTAAAACGCGCCGGATACGATGCTGTCATCATCGAAGGTAAAGCGGAAAAACCTGTCTATCTTTCTATCAGCGACAGAAGCGCCGAAATACGGGATGCCGCGCACCTCTGGGGACAGGAGACACGGGAAACACAACAGACAATACGCCGGGAGCTCGGTGACGATAAAACACGGCTGTTGCTCATCGGGCCGGGCGGTGAGAACTTCGTCAGGTATGCCTGCATCATGGGCGGCCTCTACGATGCCGCCGGCCGGGGAGGAATGGGAGCCGTGATGGGCTCTAAAAACCTCAAGGCTATCGCCGTACGCGGCAGCGGCAAAATACATGTCGCCGACTCTGGTAAGCTCGGGGAATTACGGAAGAGGCTGGTCGATGGTATGGAGAAGGTCCCGATTCTCAAAGGGTGGCATGAAGCCGGTACCGGTTTCGATATGGATGCCGGCGTCATGACCGGGGACGTACCCATCCGCAACTGGCGCGACGGGGACTTCCCAAACATCAACAATATCACCGCTATTACCCTGCGGGACACCATCGGAGCGGGCATGGATGGCTGCTTTGCCTGCCCCCTGCGCTGCAAGAAAAAGGCAAAGTTCGATGCGCCGTACCCGGTTGACGTCGCTTACGGGGGACCCGAATACGAAACGCTGGCATCGCTGGGAAGCAACCTCGGCATCGATGACCTCAAGGCTATCGTCAAGGGGAATGAACTCTGCAACGCCGCATCGATTGATACCATTTCCGCGGGCGGCGTTATCGCCTTTTGTATGGAGTGCTATGAGCGCGGGCTGCTGACGAAGGAGAGAACTGACGGCATCGAACTAACGTGGGGCAACGCCGCCGCGATGCTGGCATGCCTGCGGAAAATCGTGCGGCGGGAAGGTTTCGGCGATATCCTCGCCGGGGGTATCAACCGCGTGGTGAAATGGGTCGGCCATGACTCAGAAGAGTTCGCCGTTCAGGTCAAGGGGCTCGACCCCGGCCAGCATGAACCCCGTCTCATGCCGACCATGGGTCTCGGCTTCATGGTCAATCCCCACGGGGCCGACCATTGCCTGAACGTTCATGATACCCGGTTCGCGTTTAAGGCCGGCCTGAAGTCTCTGAATTCCCTGGGCTTCCATGACCCTGTTCCCGCCGAGGACGTCGGGCCGCGCAAAGTCGCCCTGTTCCGTGTGGAATACCTGCGCCAGGCGCTGCTCGACTGTCTGGCGATGTGCCATCTCTCATCGGTCATGGTGGACCTGCCGACAATGGTGGAAATCATGGATGCGGTAACCGGCTGGCAGACCAGCGTGATGGAATTATTGCGCATCGCGGAGCGTGTCATGACCGTCGCCAGGCTGTTCAACATCCGGGAAGGGTTCACCGACAGGGATGACCGGCTTCCGGAGCGGTTTTTCCAGCCGAAAACATCCGGGGTACTATCAGAGCGGGCTCTGGACCCGGATGCGATGGAAAGCGCTAAGCGGTACTTCTACTTCCTCATGGGCTGGGATACGAAGGGTGTACCGCTGCCGGAACGGCTTGAAGAACTATATATCGAATAACTTTGAAAAATCAAAATAACTCAAGTATAATGCAACGTTAAACAAACCGAAAGTAAGGATGGTACATTTCATGAAGCATCCAGAAGGCAGCAACACTTTGGATAGACTTATCGCCGGTGCCATTGATATGCATATACACATTGACCCCGAATCGCGGCTGAAGCGCCGGCAAGACTCGTTACAGCTGGCATACACGGCCAGAGAAACCGGTTTGAGGGCTATCGTCCTCAAGAACCGCGAGTACACCACCGTGCCTCTGGCCCTGCTGGTGCAAAAGCTGGTCCCGGAAGTGCTGGTATTCGGCAGTATAACCCTGGATAACGAGGCGGGCGGTCTGAACCCGGGGTCCGTTTTAGCCTCGGTACGCATGGGCGCCAGGGTAGTCTGGATGCCGACCGCCACTGCCGTCAATTCAAAAAACAAGGTATTGCGTTCACGCGGCCTGGACCTGCCGGGCGAGGGACAGAGTGTTTTGAATTCCGACGGTAAGCTGCTGCCGGAAGTAAAGGAAATAATTGAGATAGCAGGAGAGCATGATGTCGCTCTGGGCACCGGGCATCTGGCGCCCCGGGAAGTATTCATGCTGGTGGAAGAGGCGATAAAAGCCGGCCTGAAAAAGGTGATCGTGACGCATGTTTTACAGGACCAGCTTATGGACGTGATACTTTCCAACGATGAGATAGTGCGCCTGGCTGAAATGGGTGCTTTTATCGAGTATTCTTACTGGACCTGTGAGAACAACATCTCCAAGACCGAGCCCCGTCTTCTTACAGAGTCCATGAAGCTGGTCGGGCCCGAACGCTGCATCATTACGACCGATTTCGGTCAGATTGATAACCCTCCGGCCCCGGAGGGCATGAAAGCCTTCATCCAGGTACTTCTCAAAGGCGGCATCGATGAAAAAGGGATAGAAAAAATGGTCAAAAAGAATCCGGCAAGACTGTTAAATCTTGATTAGGGAAATAACCGGAATCTTGAGAAGGGAGATATGTTATGCAATTAACCAAAGACGAGCAGAAGATGCTTGACGGCGGGTATGGCAAAGGCTTTCAGCACGCTATGCAAATACTCGTCAAAATGGGGGAGTTCTATGACGCCAAACGCCTGATTCCCATTACTATGGCATACATGACGCTCGGCCCCAGCCCCGCCAAGCCGGCCCAGGCCCCGCTATGGCTGAAAAAGTTAGCGGACGAAGGGGCATACTTCATGACTCCCCTGGCTATGGAACCCGTCGGTCCGGTAAAGGACATCGCCAATGATGTCCATACCCGCTTCAAGGGCATCTACGGGATCGGCGGCAGCGGCAACGCGCGCAACCTGTTCACCCGCCCGGTCTTCGGGCAAGACCTGGTGGCGGACGGCACGGCCGTAACCCACTACTGCAACTCCTACATCGGCGCACGCGCTAACACCCTGTGCTTCATCGGCCAGTACGCGGCGGCGCTGTGCGGCAAGGCGCCGGAGTACGGCTATCATCTGAAGGAAAACCGCCTGGGCAAGACGCTGTTCGACGTCAAAGTAGACATCAAGGACTCGACCGACTGGGGTGCGCTGGGCTA